>PBYV01000023.1 GCA_002729765.1 Acidimicrobiaceae bacterium | reverse complement strand
TTCTGGACTCTGACAATAAATATCCTAAAGTAACAAAAACAGGTAACAAATAAAGCCGCCCTGAAAGCATCGCTGGAAGCAATGCAAGCCTTTCGCCCGAGGAAAATGTAGCAATATCAATAATTGCCCCATCAACTCCTCTAATAGGTCCAGCAGTCGCAAGAGCATTTACTGCGGAAACAAAAGCATCATAAACACTCACACCTAGAAGGGTTAGAAGTAATGAAGTTGAAAAAACAATTGATAGAAATAAGAACTGAAAGACGACTACTTGTCGAACGTTTTTGTCAGCAATAATTTCCTTACCTACTCGAATTTTAACTATCGCCCTGGGGTGCAACTGTCGAACGAGTTCGCGAATCGAAACACTAAAAAGAATACGCAAGCGGAGTATTTGAAAGCCACCTCCACCTGATAAGGACATGGGTCCAATCGCTATAAGAAGTAATAGAAGAAAAGATGCAGCTACTGTCCAATTTCCAAATGGTAGGAAGTGGAAGCCAGTCGTCGAAATTGCCGAAGAAACAAACAGTAATGACTGACGCAGCGATGATTGGGAATCATTATTCGTCCAAAGATAAAACAAAACGGTTGAGATGGCTATAAGCAGTAAATATGTATGTAGCTCACTTGAGCGAAAAGCGGAAGTAAATCTACCGGTTACCAATCTCCAGATAGTTAAGAAACTGGTGCCAGCAACAATCATTCCCATCATTAGTATCCACTGAACAGATGGATCTGTTAGGAATGAAGAATTAACAGTAAAGCCCCCTGTTGAAACCGCACTTACGGCCATCAACAGAGAGTTGAAAAAACTCATTCTTTCAAATGATAAGAGAAGAGTTACAACAGCAATCGAAGCTAGGTGTATTAAGGCGATATTTTGAATCGCTGCAATTCTTCTTTGAAGAAACATACGATCAAGTTCCAATGCTGAAGAAGTCGAGTCATGTTGTTGGTCGGAGATTGGGAGAAACATTACAGCAGACAGAATTGCTGCAAATGATCCCAGGAGTTGCGAAAAGCTTCGAAAGAAAAGCATTCCATTCCCAAAAGTATTTACATTTAAAATACTCAGTGATGTAGTTGTAAAAGCTGCAGTGGATTCAAATAGAGAATCCTGAAAACTATTCATCTCGCCAGTCAGCATGTATAGCAATGAAGATGTGAAAATACCTGCAACAAACCCACAAGTAATGGCTAACAAGCCTTCAGACTTACTTAACTTCGTCTGATCTAAATATCGGGATAAAAATGTAAAGAAAAGGGTTGTAAAGGTTCCAAAAATAAGCAATTTGGAAGTGTTTTCACCACTTCCAGTCAAATCTATAAGACCAGAGGTAATGGCAAGAAATCCAACAACGGAAACTCCACCTACTATTCCTCGGCATACTGCAATTAAAGTTGGGGAGGTTACGAAACTCTCTTTTTTCGAAAGACCAGCTATGAAAGATGGAGAAAGAATCACACGAAAAGAGATGTTAGTTTGTCGACTGATTCTGGTTTAGCAATGGCTATTACATGATCATTGGATCGAAAAGTGCTCTGTCCACGCGCTATTTGAGCTTTTCCATCACGGACAATGGCGCCAACGAGGGCATCTTTTGGAACTTCCATGTCTGAAAGAGTCTTTCCTACACAAGGGCTGTCGTCAGAAACAGCAAACTCTAGAACCTCAACGTCACCGTGTAGAAATGTTTCGACTGCAGCCACACTCCCCACATCCCCTCTAACGAAACGTAGAACACTATTTGCGGTTGCAGTTCGAGGACTTAGTGCAGTGTCAACTTGATTTGTTTCTAATAGGTCAAGAAGTTTCAACCTGTGCACTACAGCGATCGTCTCAATTCCGGCTTCGTTGTTATTCTTTTTTGAACGTGCGGAAGTGGACTTGGCGTATAAACAAGCCAAAACGTTTGCATCATCTTCACCAGTTAAAGCAATAACAAGATCTTGGCGCGCAACGTCCGCCTCTTCGAGCATTTCAACATCTGTTACATCTCCTTCATATATCAATGCTTTAGCCAGAGTTTCACTTAACTCAAGAGCACGTTCGTGTTTTTTCTCAATGATTGCGACATCGACTCCTCTGTATAAAAGTGACTCAGCTATCATTTCTGCGGTTCTTCCTCCACCTAGCAGAAGCGCCCTTCTCGGAACATCTTTTGCTATTCCTAGCCGATCAGTCACATCTCGCAATGCTCGACTCTTGCAAATTATTCGGAGTAAGTCACCTTCTCTGAGAACTTCATCCTGACGGGGAATAATAGTTTTCTCCTCTTGGTCATCTTCTTGAACTTTTCTAGTGATTGTTCCAACAATAAAATCCCAGTCAGGGTCGAGCTCTCTTCCTAAAGCGTGCAATGAAACCCCGACCATTGGTGCGTGTGCAGGTAGACGGGCGCCAATGATGACAACTTCTTCGTCGGCCATTCGTGAGAGATCCATTGCGCCGGGATATTCCATTAACCGTAGGACAGAATCGGCCACTTCCTGGTCAGGATCGATGACTAAATGGTCATCAAATTTATCGAACAGAGCGGATACTTCTTTGCTCCTAAGTTTTCTGGACTCAACGCGAACAATTGTTTTATTAACTCCCGCTTGTCTTGCGAGAAGTGCAGAGAAAAGATTGATTTCATCCTTATTTGTTGCAGCGACAAGTAAATCCGCGTCATCAATGCCAGCACGCTGCAAAGCAGCTGGGTCTGTTCCACTACCATTTATCGCCAACACATCTAGTTCTGCATCAATCTGTCTAAAACGTTCAGGGTCAAGTTCGATTAACGCTATGTCATGCTCTTGTCGACTAAGGCGATCCGCCACATAAGTTCCAACTTCACCTGCTCCAACAACAATTATTCTCACTTCTTAATACTCCCCCATGGAAACTCTTGCATGTGCGATTTCTGCGAAAAATACTTCTTTGTCAGTAACCACCACATCTAATGGAACATCCCATTCTTTTGACTGGAACTTTTTAACCACTTGGAAGCTGTGAGCTAAACCGACCAATTTTGGCCGTTTCAACAGTTTTGCAGAATCGAAAGTTTTATCGTAATAACCTGCACCATGACCTAATCTGTTGCCATCGTGATCAGCTGCTACTAGCGGCACGATCACCAGGTCCAGTGTTTCCAATTCGTCTTCAATCTCCGAAGTGGGTTCGGGGACTCCAAAAGCCCCTATTGTAAAATTTCCATTTGAACGAAAAAACTTTAAATTGCCTGATTCTTGCATTAATGGAAAAGAAAAGACTTTTTCGACACTTTCAAGAGATTTAGGGTCAATTTCTCCGTTAATAGCAACGTAGGAAGCTATTTTTCTTGCCTCTTTGAAACAGTTCAAATCTTTGAGTATTGCGCATACTTTTAGTGACGCCATCTCCACAGTTTCAGGTTTTAGAGTTTTACGCTTTTCAAGCATTTTGTGACGTAAATCCCGTCGCTCCATACATTAAGCGTTACCGATCTTTTATGTTTGCGCCACTTATTTACTGATTTAGTAAGTTAAATGTGGCACTGAGGTTGGAAGCCCGTATCACACTTAATACCGTCATTTTGGCTATTATTAGCCATACTGTTCAGCCATTTAGGTTGTCCACAAATAATTCGTCTAAATACAACCAATCAGGAGACAACCCCTTGGAAGCCATACCATATCTAGCACTTTCATCTGCTCTATTAGCTTTACTTCTAGCAGGCTATTTTTACACAAATGTAAAAGCAGCTTCACCTGGTAATGAGCGCATGATTTTCCTTATGAATGAGATCGAAAAAGGAGCACGAGCTTTCTTACGTCAGGAATATTCCTGGGTATCCATTTTCGTTGCCGTAATGGCAATTCTCATAGGCATACTTATTGCTCCAGTAGCCTCACTCACTTATATCATTGGTGCAATCCTGTCCGCCACAGCCGGATATGCGGGAATGACAGTAGCCACTATGGCAAATGCTCGGACCGCACATGCCGCCCAAGATGGCCCCGGTAAGGCTCTACCAATAGCTTTTCGTGGAGGTGCCGTAATGGGATTTTCCGTCGCTGGTCTTGCTCTCGGTGGTTTAGCGCTTGTGTACATTCTTTTCGTATTAGTTGCCGAAGTTGATGATGCTTTTGAGGTAGTGACTGCATACGGGCTTGGTGCTTCATCAATAGCTCTTTTTTCACGTGTCGGAGGAGGCATTTATACAAAAGCAGCGGACGTTGGAGCTGACTTAGTTGGAAAAGTTGAGGCAGGAATTCCCGAAGATGACCCCAGAAACCCTGCGACTATCGCCGACAACGTTGGAGATAACGTCGGTGACGTAGCCGGAATGGGAGCTGACCTTTTTGAAAGTTATGCAGGTTCAATTATTGCACCAATATCATTAGTTGCTTTTGCTTTGGGCCTTACAGCTGAAGATGCATCAGTATCCACCAACATGTCGCTCTTGTTATTCCCGCTAGCAATCGCTTTCGCTGGAATGTTGACATCCATACTTGGTTCATTTCTTGTCCGTGGTGGTGAATCAACTGATACTCGTGCTTTAAGTCGTGCCCTACACCTTGGCACCAACGTTGCAATGCTTTTGACAGTTCTAGCGACTATTGGTATTGCCTATTGGATGTTTGGTGATAATGCAGACTTCGACAATCCACTCGGTTTAGCTATAGCAGTGGTTGGCGGTTTACTAGTGGGTTGGGCGCTAGGGAAAACAGCAGAATTTTATACGTCCGATCACTATTCACCAGTCAAAAAAATCGCTGATCAGGCAAAAACTGGACCGGCAACGACAATTCTCGGAGGAATTTCGGCGGGAATGATTTCAGTAGCAGCTTCTGTGGCCTTACTAGGCGTTGGAATCGCCGTTGCATACTGGGGTGGCGAGATGGCCTTTGACTCCTATTACAATCTTGACGGAGGAATTTACGGTATTGCTGTCGCTGCGATAGGAATGTTAGCCACACTCGGCGTTGTAGTATCAGTGGATGCTTACGGACCAATAGCTGATAATGCTGGTGGGATCGCTGAAATGGCCGAATTAGGTCCTGAAGTTCGAGAGGTCACCGACGCTTTAGATTCACTCGGTAATACAACAGCAGCTGTTGCTAAAGGATTTGCTGTCGGTTCTGCCGCTTTAACGGCACTTGCTCTTTTCAAAAGCTTTGAATTTGCAGTAATTGAGGCGGGAGGTTCACTTTCGTTAGACATCGGCCAAGTCGAAGTGTTTATTGGACTTTTCTTAGGGGCGATGTTACCTTTCCTTTTTGCCGCATTGACAATCGATGCAGTAGGCCGTGCAGCGCAAAAGATGATCGAAGAAGTACGCAGACAATTCCGCGAAATCCCAGGACTCAGGGAAGGAGTAGAGGGTGTCGTTCCAGATTCTGCTAGATGTGTAGCAATTTCCACAACCGCTTCCTTAAGAGAAATGCTTGCACCAGGAATTCTTGCCGTTGTGGTTCCGTTGATATTGGGTTTTGTCAGCATCGACGCTTTAGGTGGTTTTTTAGCAGGCGCTTTAGTTGCAGGCTTTTGCCTTGCAATATTTATGGCTAATGCAGGAGGCGCTTGGGATAACGCTAAGAAATACATTGAAAGTGGCGAACTGGGTGGCAAAGGATCCGAACCTCATAAAGCCGCTGTAGTCGGTGATACGGTAGGCGATCCATTTAAAGATACATCCGGTCCAGCCATGAATATTCTTATAAAAGTAATGACAATTGTTTCGCTTGTATTTGCTTCGGCTTTTGTTGGCTAATTATTTCCCTCTTCAAAAACAAACTTATATATTTTTGGGTTCCGTTCAATAAACCCTGGAACACGGTTATACAGCCATATGACTATCAAAAATGCAGGCGTGGATAGTAGTACTCCTCCGATCACGTCGCCTGGCCAATGATGGAGTCCGCTTATTCTTGTCCAAAGGTTTAGTAAAATGAGTAGAAACATGAAGTATTTAACTATTGTTCCTACCTGTGTTTTCGAGTGTTTTCCGGCTAAATAAGCGATCATTCCAAAGATCATTATGGCGTACACAATATGACCACTGGGATATCCACCTTCACCATAAATAAAACTTGATTCGTAAAAAACAAAATTTTCATTTGGTCCAGACCGTTCGACAACATCAGAGATTCTGGTTAGACTCGTCATGAATCCCGCGAAAACTAGTCCTATTGTTGCGTATCTACCCCACTGCCAATAAACCAAAATTGAGATACCTATAAAAAGTAATGGAGCGCCGAGATCAGTAATAGGGGCATCAATAATGTCGCCAAAAAAGTCCAAAAATTCCGGGGTATTTTCATACATCCATCTACTCATGCCTATTTCGCCCCAGAGAATACCCTTCACTGAAACTGCGAAGGAAAAAATAAGAGCGCAGATAGCAGAAACTGCGGCTATCAAGTAACCGATTTGAGATTTCAAACTTATGTCAGCTTTCATGAATTTTTACAACAGTTCTGATTCCAGTTGAATTTCTTAGATCAGTTATTCCTAAGTTTATGTCATCCAATGAATATGTTTGACTAATCATGCTTTCCAAATCCAGCAGACCATTTTGCCAATAGTCGATTAGAAGCGGTATATCTACTTGTGCATTGCAAGATCCCAAAAGTGAACCCAATAAGCGTTTCTCGCTCATCATCAGATGTAATGCAGATGAAAACTTTAGTTCATCATCCGGAGGGGGGGCTCCCACTATTATCGTTGTTCCACCAGCCCTAGTCACAGTCATACCAACCTCAATTAGCTCGGATTTTCCTACAGCATCGAAAGCGTAGTCAACTCCTTTTCCTGTCGTTAATTCCATTACAGAATTAATCAAATCATCCACAGTAGGATCAATAACGTTAGTAGCACCTAATTCCAGAGCTTTTGCCCTTCTATCTTTGACAGGATCTGAAACAATAACCTTTTCAGCTTTAGCTATCAGCGCTCCTTGTAGCACCGAAAGTCCCACACCTCCCAAACCCATGACGAGGATTGTTGAACCAGGAGCAACTTTTGCAGTATTAAGAACAGAACCAACACCCGTTTGCACTCCACAACCTATTAAACAAATCGTCTCTAATGGAATACCTTTTTCTACGCGGACAACATTTCGTTCTTCTAAAATCGTATATTCAGCAAAACCACCCACTCCAAGACCCTGATAGACAGGAGATCCATTTCTTTGAAAAGGTGTACTTCCATCCGGAAACGTTCCAAAAACAAAGGTTTGCCCTCTTTCACAAAGTGTATGTCTTTCAAGATTGCACATATCACAATCACCACATGGCCCGATAGGAGTCATCAATACAGAGTCGCCTTTAGTTACCGATGTAACACCTTCACCTATTTCTTCCACAACACCGGCGGCTTCGTGTCCCAAAATCATGGGAGTTAACTCCAATGAATCCAAAACACTCACATCGGAATGACAGATACCGCAATACTCAGTTCTGACTAAAACTTGACCTTCTTTAGGTCCAACTAAATCGACATCATTGACAAGAGATAAGGGTTTTCCAATTCCTGTGTGCAAAGCAGCTTTCATATAACTATTTCCACCCCGAGGTGGCGCCTCGTGTCATTCCAAAAGGCCCCGAAGGCCAACGAAAACAGTCAGTCATCAGCTGATCTATTTGATCGCGGTCAGCAATACCTTCACTAACAACAGCAGAAGCTTCTTTAACCATTGCGAAATAGACACGGTTTGTTACATAACCCCAATTCGTATCAGTATCGGCAATAACTACTGGATTCTTACCGGCTGATTCTGCAAGAGAAACAACAGTATCCACTGTTTCTTGAGAAGTTTCTCTTCCCCTTACGATCTCAGCCAACTTCATTACTGGCGCCGGAGACGCCCAGTGCCATCCAATAAATCTGTCCGACCTTTCAGTCGCCGCCGCCATTGCAGAAATTGGAAACCCGCTCGAATTGGAAGCAAAAATTGTTCTATCAGATGCCGTTTCATCAAGTTCCTTCCAGAATGACACTTTCAGATCGAATCTTTCCGGGATTGCTTCGATGATTAAATCTAAATCATCGAACTCTTTTGTCTCTGTTGTAAAACGCAACCTCTCCAAAGCATTGTTAGCCTCTTCATCGGTTAACTTTCCACGCTCAACAGCACTTCTAACTCCAAAACGTCCAGAATCCACACTTGATGAAGCAGCATTTAGCACCTCTTCATCAATGTCACGACATACCACTTCACAACCAGAAAGCGCCATCACCTGAGCGATTCCTGAACCCATCACACCAGCTCCGGCTACACCAATCTTATAATTTTCATTGCTCATTTCTTATCCTTCAGTTTTTAGGTAACACAATCATCGGATCTTTCGCTTCACCACCTGTACGAACTTCAAAATGAAGATGATTACCGGTCGACCGACCAGTCGTTCCACACTTTCCAATCAAATCTCCTGTCGCTACCTCCATGCCAGTAGACACTAAAAGTTCATTTAAATGTGCATAAAGCGTTAGAACTGGCCCTTCATGTTCGAGAATCACTGTTTTGCCATAAGAACCTTTAGTTCCAGCAAATAGAACATTCGCTTTTTTAGCCGCCCAAATTGGTTGATTTCTGACACAATCAAAATCAACTCCGTTGTGCATTCGTTTCACTCCTAAAATCGGATGAGTTCTCATCCCGAATGAAGATGTTATTTTACTACTCTTATCTATTGGTAGGATAAAGCCTTGCCCTGACTCTTTCGTTAAATCTGGAGCTGATTTTCTTAGTTCTTCCGCAATTAAGTTGTCAATAAGTATTGCCATTAAATACTGCTCACGCTTCCAATCTGCAACCTCAGCTTCAGCTAATTCAATACGATCCTGAACCTCATCTCGCGCTGTCTCTCTTTCTGAAATCCGACTATCAAGTACCAACAAACCAGCTTCTATCTCAAGTTGATTTCTTTCTGCATCACGAATGGCCTGATCAGCCGAACGTGCTATCTCTTCTTTATCCGCTTCCAAAGCTCTTAGTTGGTCTACTAAATCACCTTGGTCACCAGACACCGCGCTAAGGATGGCTGACTTTCTAACGGCACTTGACATATCGTCAGATTCGAAGAATGAACTTGGATTCATACTAGAAACATAGACATCGACTGCCAGATCTCGTAAACGTCTTCTTAGATCTTCAATTCCTTTAACAACTTGGTCAGTTTCAACCCAACGAAGTGTAGCTTCCGCTTCTGCGGCCTCTATGGCCTGTCTTGCCGCCTCAATCTTTCCTTGTTCCATTGCAACAGCAGCATCTAGATCGTTTAAAGCCTGCACAACTGCCTCATCATCAGCTTCCGCTAGTTTCAAAACAGAGGCAGCATCTGCTCGTCGATTTGAAGCGTCTTGTTTCTTCTCGCGCGCTTCACGAATCGATTCTGTTTCCCCTACCGCTATTTCACCTGTTGAAAGAAAAAGAAAAGACACAAAAACAAAAAAAAGGGAATAGCGAACTCGTTTCGTCACTCTCGCACTTTAACGCGAAAGAAGCCTTCTATATAGTCAGAAAGGGTAGAGATCCGCATCGACATTCTTAAAAATAACAATTACTATCAACGCTATGGAGAATATGTTCAGCGATGAGTTTTCGCCTTTAGAAGGGTTGCGTGTTCTTGACCTGTCTGACGAAAAAGGTGAACTCTGCGGCCGCATACTAGGTGATTTGGGTGCTGATGTATTGAAAATTGAACCTTCGAGTGGTGCTGTGTCTCGCTCAATGGGACCATTTTCTCCAGATGGAACTTCCTTATACTTCGCTTACCGAAACCTAAATAAGCGTTCAACATCAATCGATTTTGACACCACAGAAGGTATCGATGACCTTGTCACTTTAATAAAGCAAAGCGATGTTTTAATCGAAACCTTCTTAGCCGGAACTCTCGCAGAACTTGGAATATCACCCGAACTTTTGCTTTCTGAAAATCCCTCTCTCATAATTGTTTCTCTCACCGACTTTGGACAAACAGGACCTGATTCTTCTTTTGTAGGCACAGATGAAGTCGTTTTTGCACGTTCCGGTTGGTTGTCAGTTTCTGGCGTGATCGACAAACCTCCGTTATTAGCACCTGGATCGATTTCTTATGACACGCTCGGAATAGTTGGCGCTTATGCAACTCTTCTCGGTATTTTGCACCGCGATCGTAACGGCACCGGCCAACACATCGATGTTTCTGCAGTTGAGGCTCTAGCTCAAATGAATACATGGGGTATTCCAAATGCTTCAGCAAGTGAGGTTTCTGGTGGTCCAGCGACGCTCATAAGGTCTGGAGACAGTCCCCTCTACCCTCATATTCCTTGCGCTGATGGTTTCGTAAGGCAAGTAATTCTGGCTCCAAGACAATGGAAGGCACTGTGGGAATGGATGGGATCGCCAGAAAGTTTCGCTGATGAATATTGGGAAAGCACTATTAATCGCTACATGAATCTTGATGTGATTAATCCTCTTTTCTGGGAACACTGGCAAAACAAACCAATGATAGAAGGCTGCATTGAAGCTCAAAAACGTGGTGTTATAGCCACTCCGATGCTCAAACCTTCTGATGTTTTAACTAATACTCACTACAAATCTCGTGGAACTTTCCAAACTCTTGAAATCACGAATGGTCTGACTGCTCCGGTAATGTCAGGTTTTGCTGAAGTTGACGGCAAACGCGTTGGGTACAGATTCCCCGCCCCAACAGTCGACCAGGATGACCCAGAATTCAGCCAGACTCCGTTCCCTCTTCCCACCAAATCCCTCACTCCTGCTGACCTGCCTCTTGAAGGTTTGAAAGTAGTGGACTTTGGACACGGCGGAGTCGGAGTCGAATGCGGTCGTATGCTCGCAGAATATGGTGCTGATGTTATAAAAATAGAAAGTTGGGAGTATCCAGACTTCATTAGAATTGTGCTTGGCGGCACCATGACGGCCTCTTTCGCTTCATCGAATAGAACTAAACGCGCATTTGGTGCAAATCTAAAAAACGAAAAAGCTCGTGAAGTGGTGCTTGAGTTGATCAAGGACTGTCATGTCGTAATTGAAAACAATTCAACTGGAACTATGGATGTATTAGGGCTCGGTTACGACGCAATAAAACAAATCAATCCTAATGCGGTAATGATTAGCAGTCAGTTGATGGGAAGTAAAGGTGATTTTGCTAACTGGAATGGGTACGGCCCTACTATTCAAACAGTAAGCGGTTTGTCATGGCTTTGGGCTTTTAAGGATGGGGATCCTCCGCCTGGAACTACAGCGATTCATCCAGACCACCTAGCAGGCCGCCTTTCTGCAGTTTTCGCGCTTGCTGCAATTGTCAATATTAATCGTGGTGCGAGTGGTAACCATATTGAAGTGGCTCAAGTCGAAGTGTTGCTTGGAACACTTGGTGACCTTTTCTGCAAAGAAGCTATTCAACCGGATTCAGTAATTCCTCAGGGAAATGATTCCGATAGAGGAGCTCCCTGGGGGCCTTTTCCATGCAAAGATGATGAATCGTGGTGTGTTATCTGTGTTAGAAACGATGAAGAATGGAAAAAACTTTCTACTCTGATGCAGCTCGACCCTGACATAACAGAAAAATATCTATTAAGTGCTTACAGAGTCGAACACAGAGAAACTCTAAATTCCATCGTTTCCGCTTGGAGTGTTGCGTTATCTTCAGTAGAGGTCGAAAAAATGTGCCAAAATGCTGGGATCCCTGCTGGACGTGTTTTAAATGCAGCTGAACAATTGAGTGATGAGCACTTACTTGCCCGTAATTTTTTACCAAAAGTTGAACAGTTGGGTGGTGTGGGTGAAATTACTCTTGATGGAGCCTGCATTAGAGGATCAAAAATGGCATCTCCCGTGATTACACGCGCTCCTCTTATCGGAGAGCACACCGAAGAAATCTGCCGTGAAGATCTTTCAATGGAAAGTGAGAAATTCGAATCTCTTTTAGCCAGCGGAGCGCTGGAAATCATAAAACCAGACTCTTAAGAATTACTCCATTCCTAATTCTGAACGCATCGCCAGAAAAGTTTCTTCAAGTGTATTACCACGTTCCGGTAGATGAACAACCACTTGATTTATCATGCCTTCGAACGGAAAAGGGGCACTGTACTTTTCTGATACTGGTGAAAGAGAATCTCTTCCGATATCCATACCCGTACTACCCAAAAGTCGAATCACAAATGGGATTTCCATTTTCCCTACTTGTTCTCCATTTATCAGTAGGGTTACTTCGCCTGCGGGGTCATCGCGTTCGAGATAAACCCCTACTTTTACTTCACCTTCAGGAACAGTTATTTCGCTCTCAAGAATCTTGTGATCATAAAAAATATTGTAATCAAACATAAGCCGCTCATCTTTGATAAAAAGTGACAACCCGACGTTTGACCCTCCGATGGCAAGAAGGACACCGTTTTCCTTTTCCTTTCTTTTAATGTCAGCTTCAATAACAAATGATCTATTACCCATGTTCGCAGCAACACCTGCTGGCATGTGAGAGATTGGATGACGATAAATATAAGTTCTTTTCGCGTGTGGTGAGCCTTTTCCTGTTGATGAGCGAAATAATTCAAGTGTTCGGTCATCTAAAGGCAAGACACCATGTTTCTCAGCTTCCTCCCACCACATCTGAATCATCTCTTTTAATCGTTCTGGTTCAGTCTTAGAAAGGTTGTTGGTTTCCGAGACATCGCGATCCAGGTGAAATAATTCCCATTCTTCATCATCATAATCTTGTCGGAACTCATGGCGAGACACAGCTTTCCAACCATCACTCCAGATCGCTCGATGACCAAACATTTCAAAATATTGAACCTTTTTGCGCGTTGGTTCAGATTCGGAATTAAGCAAGTATGCAAAGCTCGTACCAGCAACTTCAAGCTGTTCAAGTCCATTGAAAATCTTAGGAGCTTCTAATCCAAGTATCTCTAAAATAGACGGCATCACGTCAGTTATGTGATGAAACTGATCGCGCTTACCGCCTTTATCCTTGATCACCTTCGGCCAACGGATAATGAATGGGTCTCTAACTCCTCCTCCATGAGTTGTCTGTTTGTACCACCGCATGGGGCAATTACCAGCTTGTGCCCACCCCCACGGATAATTTGTATGTGACTTTGGTCCTCCAATGTCATCCAATTTTTCAACTGCTTTGTCAACATCTTCTGGGACCATATTGAAATATTTCATCTCATCCATAAGGCCCGTTGGACCACCTTCTTGACTTGCACCATTGTCGGAAAGAAGCATCACAATTGTGTTTTCTTTCAGATCCATGTCATCCAAATATTCCAACAAACTTCCGATTTGTGCATCAGTGTGGTCCAGCATTGCAGCGAACGCTTCTTGTAATCTACAAGCAAAAGTTTTCTGATTTTGGCTTAGAGAGTCCCACTCTTCGACTCCAGGATTTCGATCGGCTAAAACAGTGTCATCAGGGATCACTCCTAGCTCTTTCTGTTTCATAAACCACTCTGTTCGTATCTGATCCCATCCCTCATCAAATTTGCCACGGTACTTTTGCAGGAATTCCTCTGGAGCTTGATGCGGTGCATGTGTTGCACCAAATGTCAAATAAAGGAAGAAAGGTTGTTCTGGGTAAATAGATTTGGAGTCATTTATGAATTTGCAAGCATTCTCAACAAGATCTTCGCTTAGATGATACTCCTCTTTATCTCCCGGCCTTTCAATGTGATGGTTGTCTAATGTTAGTTCAGGGTGAAATTGGTCTGTTTCTCCTTGAAGAAAGCCATAAAAACGATCAAAACCACTTTGTGTCGGCCAATGATCAAAAGGCCCTGCTCCAGAAGTTTCTTCCATTGGTGTCAAATGCCATTTACCAACGCAGTATGTTCCGTAACCTTCGTCACGAAGTAATTCAGCTATGTTCGCTGCATGTTTTGTTACTCTGCCACGTAAATGTGGGAAACCGCTTCTCATGTTCGAAACGGCTCGCATTCCAACAGTGTGGTGGTTTCGACCCGTTAAAAGGCATGCGCGAGTCGGAGAGCATAAAGCTGTTGTATGAAAATTCGTAAACTGTAGACCCTCTTCTGCCAATTTATCCATGTTTGGCGTGCTAATAGAAGATCCATAACACCCAAGGTGGGCGAATCCAGTATCGTCAAGGAGAATCACAACTATGTTAGGACTCCCGGCGGGTGGTTGTTTAATTTCTGGCCACCATGGGGTTGAGTCTTCGTAAGTTTTACCAATTACACCTTCAAATTTTTCCATTTTTTCCTTATTGAATTAAATTCTCGATCAGAAAAGCAGTGCGTTTCTTCGCCGATAGTACAATGAGACTCTTGTGAATAGTAAAAAACCTATCATTTCAAGCATTTTCCACGAAGACGAGTGGTCAGAAAATATGGATTTCGATTTTTCTGATATCACTTATCATCGAGCAAAAAAACACGGGACAGTCAGGATTGCTATTAATAGACCCGAAGTTAGAAATGCTTTTCGCCCTAAAACTGTTGACGAACTTTATTCCGCTCTAGATCATGCGCGGATGACTACTGATGTTGGTTCGATACTTCTAACTGGTAATGGCCCATCTCCGAAAGATGATGAGTGGGCGTTCTGCTCTGGTGGCGACCAACGAATTCGTGGAAAGGATGGTTACGAATACGATGGCGATACACCTGCTTCAACAACTGGCAGACTTCACATTCTTGAAGTCCAAAGGTTAATCAGGTTTATGCCAAAAGTCGTCATTGCTGTTGTACCCGGTTGGACAGCGGGTGGAGGTCATAGTTTGCACGTGGTTTCAGACCTGACAATCGCCAGTCGGGAACACGCTAAGTTTAAACAAACAGATGCTGATGTAGCGAGTTTCGACGGTGGTTATGGATCTGCCTACCTTGCTCGACAAGTTGGTCAAAAATTTGCTAGAGAAATTTTCTTTTTAGGACGCACTTACAATGCCGAAGAGGCGTTCCAAATGGGAATGGTAAATAAAGTCGTATCACATAACGACCTCGAATCAGAAGCGCTGCAGTGGGCAGCCGAAATTAATTCTAAAAGCCCTACAGCAATCCGTATGCTCAAATTCGCTTTCAATTTGATCGACGACGGATTAGTAGGTCAACAGCTTTTTGCAGGCGAGGCGACACGACTTGCTTACTCCACCGATGAGGCTTCTGAGGGTCGGGAGGCATTTTTAGAGAAACGTGAAAGAGACTTTTCATCTTTTCCCTACCACTACTAAGAACTACCTAGAAAAACCCGTCTCTCTCTCAGCTCTTTCCACGCAGCGTTTAACTCCGACCATTATGAGATCCGCAGTATCGCGAGGAGGCATTCCGCCCATTACTCCTAAATGCTCACAACGCAAAACAACCTTCTGTCGATTCCATGGCCTCATGAAAGGGAGATACTTGCCTCTGGGCCAGAGAAGTTCACTACCACTAGCTCCTGAAGCCACAACTGGAAATCCCGTTTGTGAAGCCAGTTTCCCAACGCCGATATGACCTCTAGAAACACCTTCTTCTGCCCATTCGGATCGGGGGACTACTCTTCCTTCTGGCATGATCGCCACAGACCATCCCGCATGTAAGGCTTCTGCGGCTTCCTCTATAGCTTCGGGTCCTTGCACAGGAATACATTTCAAATAGCGGAGAAGTGGTCCTATAAACGGGTGTTCAAAGTATGAAGCTGCTACTAACGCCCTGATAGGTTGACCCCAGTGAAAAAATGTAGGACCAGCAATCAATAAATCCGAAAGACTTCTGTGGTTGCAAGCATAAATAGTTGGTCCAGTTACTTCTGTTGGTACGTCTTCTACTTCTACTTTCGCTAATTTTGATGTAAATCTGGTTAGATTGCGAAATGATTTTTGCAGGCCTTCTCGATCATTATCATTTATGTACATTGTGACAACCTATAAAACTATTATGCCTGAGTGGTCCTTCATTCTTTAACCATAAACATATCGGATCATCTGTTTCCAAATCTGTTATTTCGAATTTGAAATTGTGCTGAGAGTCAGTTTTAATCGAAATTAAACTTTGATCATATGGCTCTTCAATGAAAACCTTAAGTTCACCTTCTGGCTGATCTGGATCATAACCCCAACCGTTCAAAACGTGATTTGATCCAATTTTCTTTATATCTACAACCTTTCCGACAGGAATGTCTCCTGTTGTACGACTACTTGAACGCAGATTCTTTTCTTCGTCATTTCTACAATCCGGTAGCGTTTCATAACTCCACTCATCACTAGGAAAAGAACGAAAGATTTCTTTTACTATTGGGAGTGCAAGAAATTTACGATCGTGTAATAGAACTATGGCACCACCTTCGAACCGTTTAACGATGTGATTCATTGCTTCCTCAATTGAAGCATCGTTCCATTCCTGAGGGTCGACAGTCCAAGCAATATGTTTCATACCTAATGAACTAGCAGTCTCCAGAACACTTTGATTTTTCTCACCGAACGGAGCCCTAAAACAACTGGGGCGAAACCCTGCCATCTTTTCAGTAATCACCGAGCTCTGATCTAGTTGAAATTTTGCCCCATTTCCTTTTTCCTTACTTAAATCTCGATGGTTCAATGAGTGATTTCCGACTGCATGTCCGCGATTTAAAAGATCCTGCAGATCATCACTCCCCCAACGCTCTTCAAGGCGACTTCCAATAGGGAAAAATGTCGCCTTAGCTCCATTTTCATCAAGGAGTGTCAATAATAAGGGGGTAAAAATAGGATGCGGGCCATCGTCAAACGTTAGATAAACGGTTTTATTCGATTCTAAACCTGATGCACTACTACCCAACAAGAAGGAAAAAGTTGGAACTAAAAGTATTCCTGCAGCAACAAGTCCAAAAAACCGTTTAACTCTGTTATGTCGTTCCATAGATACGGTCACCAGCGTCACCCAACCCAGGCATTATGTATCCCTTCTCATTCAATCTTTCGTCGAGTGAAGCTGTCCAAATCGCTACATCAGGATGTGTTTTATTCAAGGCCTCAACACCTTCTGGAGCGGCTAAAAGGCAAAGAAACCTAATCGATGCAGGCTTTTCTTCTTTAACTCGTGTCAAGGCAGCACTGGCGGAGTTGCCTGTCGCCAACATTGGATCAACGACAATTGTCATTCCATCCTTTAGAGGCGGAAACTTGCAATAATACTCAATCGCTTCCAACGTCTCGTGATCTCGGTATAAACCGACATGTCCAACTCTTGCGTTTGGTATGACCTGAAGAACACCTTCGAGTAGGCCATTACCCGCACGTAAAATTGATACAACTGACGGAATTTCACTTAATTGAGGCATCATGGTTTTTACAAGTGGCGTTTCAATTTCAACTTCTTGGGTTGGGAGTTCTCGAGTAACTTCATAAGCGAGCAAAAGGCTTATCTCGTTCAGTAAGGCTCTAAAACTTTGACTTGTCGTATCTTTTCGGCGCATCTCCGTCAGTTTGTGTTGAACAAGCGGATGCTCCACTACGTGTAGGCCTGTTAGTGCTTCTCTGTCCATATGGCAACAATAGGTCATACTCTTAACTTCTGCTTTAAGAAGCGCATAGATTTAGGATTATTTCTATTGATCTCTTTCTATTATGGGTTAGATTGCTTCGGTTACTTTAGTTTCTTATTTTTCTTTGGAGCATTATGAGTGGAAAACCTTTAACTATTTGGAATACGGTAATTCCAGAAAATTGGATTGATTATAACTCTCACATGACTGAAGGCTATTACGGCGTTGCCTTTGCTAACGCTTCCGATGAATTTCTTATTCACATAGGCTTCGATTCGAACTACCGGACTAATCATGGAACGTTTTATACGGTGGAGGCTCAAATACGATTTCTCGAAGAACTGAAAGAAGGTTCAGCAATTCATACTGAAACTATCCTCATTGGGTGTGATTCAAAAAGAATCCAACTGCATCATGCTCTTTATGACAGTAACAACTTAACTCTCGCTGCTACGCAAGAAGCAATGTTGCTTCACGTGACAATAATTGATGATATTCCCAGTGTCTCTGAAATACAGGAACCTCTAAAACAGAATCTAATAAAAATTAATAATCTGCACTCAGAAATTGACCGACCTGACTATTTGGGTAACGGGATAAGACAAATCAAATGACAACTGCTACTTCTTCTAGCGCTCCAACTGTCAAAACACTGCTTGGTATATGGGCTTTATTTTTGGCTTTCACTTTTGTCCAGTTGGGTAACGGCATCCAGAGAGTCCTATTACCAATCAGAGGGGAAAGTGAAGGTTTCACTCCCTCCACCATGGGATTTGTCATGGCTTTCCATTTCGCCGGTTACTTAATAGGAGCGAAATTTGCGCCAATGAGTTTACGGTCAGTTGGCCATATTAGAGTCTTTTCGGCGATGGCTTCTCTCGCTTCAGTTGGTGTGCTTCTCAATTCAGCTTTTATAACCCCTTTTACATGGTGCGGGATTTATTTCATCGGAGGTATATGCAACGCAACTATTTTCGTAGTCCTTGAAAGCTGGCTAAATGACAGGGCAACTAATGAAAATCGCGGACAAATATTGGGTAGTTATATGGTAGTTAATCTTGCTGGTAGTGCTGGCGGCCAACTTCTCGCCAATTTAGGTAATGCAGATGGATTTAAGATGTTTATATTTTCTTCTGTTCTGCTTTCTCTAGCAATCGTGCCTATGACTCTTTCTGCTTCTTCTAATCCGCCAACTCCAACAAGTTCCTCGATGCCTTTTAGTGAACTCTACAAACTTGTTCCTTCGGCTGTACTCGGAACAACTTTCGCGTCTTTTGTGCAAGCCGCTATGTCAAGTATGGCGATAGTTTTCGCTATAGAAGCCGGTATGTCCACGAGTAAAGCAACAGTTTTTGTTGGAGCGGGTCTAACGGGAGCAATTATTCTTCAAATACCTCTCGGTCGCCTTTCAGATAAATTCCCGCGCCGAATAATCATTCTGTCCTGTATTTTCATTTCAACCATTACTGCTGTGCTGCAAGCACTACTTCCTAATTCAAGCAATCTTCACATTATTTTGAACTTGCTATTCGGAGCGTTTGTATTTCCTTTGTATGGCCTGTTTGCAGCTCTAGCGAATGACTTGGTGCCGTCGGATAAACGTGTTTCTGCCTCATCTACACTGGTTCTAGCAAGTAGTTCAGGTGCCGTCGTATCGCCAATTGTTATTGGATTTCTATTAGGAAATTTTGGACCTTCTTCTTATTTTCTTGCTAATGCGAGTGTTCTTGCATTCATTGGTCTCTACATTTCTTACCGAACCCGTGTCAAAGAAGCCGTCCCTGTCGAAAATCAATCGCCTTTCATTCCGTTGACAGCAAGGTCTGGACAAATTGCACACTCTCTGGGGCGGTGGATAAAAAATCCGCTTGCTATATGGCCAAGAGGAAAACCCGATTCAGAATAAGATCTATTTATTTAGCTGTTGAATTAACGCTGTGAACCCAGGGTCCGTTTCCAGTTGAAATTTAGGAACTGTTTGCCCAATCAACGTTCTTCTCCTGATCAGATCATCTGAATCGTAAATGAACTCATATTCTTTCATAACTGATATTTCTGCCGGACAGTAATCGATGTTTTCACTTAATCTTTCACCTGTTGAGGGATCGTCAGAAATCATTTCTATTACGTTAAAGGAACGCGATCCGTGCCGTCGCCAAAGTTCTCTTGCTTCATCAGCATCAATACCAGTATTCTTCGCAGAATGAAAAAATATGGATCTTTCCGCATTAGATGGTTCGCCATACCAACGGTTGACAGGCTTTGAAGCCTTGTACCCAAGATCTTCTAACGAACTGACAACTTCCTCGCCGACGTTTAAACAATCTGAAAGTTTGCCACCTAATACAGAGATCATTCGATACTTGCGGTTTGTTTCAACTGCATGCTTTCTCGACAATTCGGTCCAGTCCTTGTCTTGGTCAACTCCGCCTTTTGGAATCACAAGTGGTCTAACTCCAACTCTTTCGGCTATCACGTCCTCTGCTGAAAGTGGTTTAGAAAGAGTAAGTTTTCTGTTCGCTTCTTTAAGTAAGAAATCTATATCATCGCTGTCAACAGAAACTTCATGTTCTTTAACGCGTTCATCTGTTGTTCCAATTACAGAACATTCACCCATTGGTATGACATAAAAAAGCCGTTGAGTTCCATCAAAGAAAGCCAGTATCCGTCCAGAATCAGTGACTCGAGGGACTACCAAATGGACACCTTTCGAAAATACAAGCTGGCTTTCAGTTTTAGTGTTAGTCATGTTGCAAATTTCTTTCACTTCTGGACCTGCAGTGTTTACAAGTACATCGGAAGTTGTTTGAAACTCTTGATCCAAGATTTCGTCTCTCACTTTTAAATTCCATCTTTTCTTAGAATATTCAGCTTCTAGGACGGTCATATAATTACCGACTACCGCACCTCTGCTTTTGGCATCTGCGATCATTTGGATGACAAATCTTGAATCATTATCGACAATCAAATGGTCAGAATATTCAATTCCTCCTATTAAATTGTCGGCTCTTACAGAAGGCTCAAGTCTTTTAATAGTTCTCGGTGATCGATAACGCGGTCTTTTAGTAGCAAATTGACCAATACCCCAATAAGCATTGGCTCCAAGAGAGGCGAACCAAGGAGCAAAAGGGGAAGAAGAGTCAAGAGCTGCAAGAAATCTCTTCTCGACTAATCTTGATGGGTAAGCTCGAGCTAGCCGGTTCCTTGAATGGCATAATTCCATAACAAGCTTCAATTCGTAGCTTTCCAGATATTTGAATCCACCCCACACCAAATTAGATGATTCTTGACTTACTCCTGAAGCAAAATCCTTTTTTTCGAATAGTCCCACATTCACACCATGAGATCTCATAGCTAGGGCTGAAACAGCCCCATTAATACCACCTCCGATAATAAGTGCATCGAAATGTGACTTTGAAATTGCTTTGATGTTCGCAGAACGTTCTTTTTCAATTTGCGGAGATGTTAATTTCATGCCGAGTTAATTCCCTCTCGCGGAAAAGCTTTAACAAAGCGTCTAATTTCAACACTTTCGAACAAACCAGCAATTGCATAAGGGTCATTCTCAGTAAATTCTTCAACCTGAGAAATATCTTCCATCTCGAGCACGATTAAGGAACCGCACATATTTCCTTCTTCATCTAAAAGAGGGCCAGCAAAGACTAGAGGAGAGTTCATAAGGTATGCAAGATGCCTCTCTCGAGTGTCCATTCTAATCTGAAGAGAATTTTCTTTATCTAGCGCGTAAACAGCAAAAAGCATTTCGACCTCCTTTCAGATCGTACCCTTTCAATTGTCAAGAAAAGTTAGTTAGTTCTTCTACAAGGTATATTCTTTTACTAAAAGGGAAACTATGACTTCTATTGAATTGTTGATCGACGGATTAGATTTTGGTGAAGGACCCCGCTGGCATAACGGTCTACTTTGGTATTCAGACTTTTTCCAACATCGTGTGTACACAGTTTCACTTGACGGAAAACGAGAAGTCATCTTGGATTTAGGTGATGAACAGCCATCTGGTCTCGGCTGGCTTCCTAATGGAGATCTTCTTGTTGTTGCAATGCTAGGACGTAAAATATTACGCTACGACGGCACCAAGACAACTGTCCACGCTGAGTTGGATGATATTGCCACCTGGCATTGCAATGACATGGTCGTTTCCAAAAGTGGAACAGCCTATGTAGGTAACTTTGGCTATGACTATGGGTCAGAAGCACCCGCCGTGACAGCAAACCTTGCAGCAGTCTTTCAAGATGGAACTAAAACAGTAGCTGCTGAAGGGCTTAATTTCCCGAATGGTTCGGTAATAACAGAAGATGAAAAGACTTTGATCGTAGGAGAAACTTTTTCCTGTCAATACTCGGCATTTTCAATTCATTCCGACGGAACTTTGAGTGAAGGTCGAGTCTGGGCTGAAACTCCAGGCCGGTTACCAGATGGCTGCACTTTGGATAGCGAAAACGGAATATGGTTTGCTGATGCATTTTCCACACAGGTCGTGAGAGTACTTGAAGGCGGCGAAATCACTAACGTAATCGATTTACCACAACGAACTTTTGCTTGCATGCTAGGTGGTGACGATGGTAAAACACTTTTTATTCTTACCTCTACGAGTGACCCTGAAACTGGAATCGAGCCTGGCAAAGGTGCAATTTATACAACTGAGGTCGAATTCCCGCACTCCGGAATGCCATAATCGCTACTCGGGAAATCTAATTAGCGGAATTATTCTCTCTGTTCGTTTCTGATAATCGTTATACCAAGCCCTATCTTCACAAAGCTGGTGCCAAAGTAAATCACGCTCCTCACCTTCTAAGATTTCGGGAACAGAGCTGTACTCGCCGCTCTGAGTTCTAATTTTTACTTCCCCATTAGAATTTTTATCTCGCAGGTTCGCGAGCCAATCCGGTTCTTTATCCGCACCAGCGAAAGATCCCACAACCACTCTGTGTCCATCCGTGTCGCACCAAACTGGAAGTGCACACTTATGCTCGTTGCCGGAACGTCTCCCTATTGTGGTAAGGATTATGTGATGCATGCCGACCTGTTTCCACACATTGTCATCATCGCTTTCCTCCAATGCTTCAACGTGCGCATGTGAAATATCGATTATTTGTGAATGCGTTGGTGTTTCCCAAAATTGCTCAATTTTTTGATTTTGATTTTCCATTCAAATACGCCTATCTTCTTCCTTCCAATAAGGTTCCCTCAACGGTTGTTTCTGAATTTTACCCGTTCCGGTTCTTGGCAGTTCATCTAGAAAATCTATTGACTTAGGTGATTTGTAGCCTGCTAAATTCTCTCGGCAGTACGTGATTAATTCTTTTGCTAAGGAGTCACGTGCATTTTCATTTACTCCAGAAACCACGATCGCTTTTACCTGTTCGCCAAATTCTTCATCCGGTACACCTATGACAGCCACATCTTTAACTTCAGGATGGCCACCAAGAACACCTTCGATTTCAGCGGGATATATATTAACTCCTCCAGAAATTATCATGTCAATCTTCCTGTCACTCAACCATAAATACCCATCCTTGTCTAAAAAGCCGATATCACCGAATGTGAAAACACCGGGTTCTAGATGTGCTTCCTCGGTTTTTTCAGGAGCGTTGTGATACTCGAAATCTGTTCCCATTAAATTTCTGAAGTAAAGGGTTCCCTCTTCCCCACTTTCACAACGCTTGCCGGATTCATCGACAACTATCACTTCTATAGTTTCAAGTGGTTTTCCTAAGCTTCCGCCTCTCTCTAACCATTCTTGAGAACTGATGAGTGAAATTATCCCTCCTTCGGTGGCTCCATAGTATTCAGTAACCTTTTCTCCGAACCAGTCGATCATTTGTGTTTTGACTTTTGGTGGACACGGTGCTGCACCATGCAAAACTGTTTCAAGAGAATCACCAGTGAAATTTTTCTTTTCATCATCAGATAAATCCAATAATCTCTTAAATTGAGTCGGAACTAGATGAACATTTGTCGCGTTGTGTTCATCCATCATTGATAACAATCCCGCAGGATCAAATTTGTGCTGCATAACAACTGAAGAGCCGGCAATCATAGGCAACCAAGAAAATGCCCATTGAGCTGAATGATATACAGGGCCACAAAGAGCTGTTACACCCGGCACTGGCAACATGGCAGCAAACCCAGCGGCCACCAGTTGCATCACATCTGGGGTTACACCCGGACCAGATTCTGTTAGACCGCTTCGAACTCCTTTTGGTCTTCCAGTAGTTCCAGATGTATAGAACATTGGCCCTCCGAGAAGTTGATCATCTGGTTCTTCCTCTGACTGACTCGTTAAAAATTCTTCATAATCGACAAAATTTGGATCAGGTTTACCACCTGCCTGTAAAACTAACGAAATATTGTCAGAACGCGGATCCGTTAGGCTTTTTTTAACTTCTTCCTGGAAACGTTCATCAACCATTATTGCCTTACAACCAGAATCTTCGAAAACGTAAGCAAGTTCATCGGCAACCCAATGCCAATTAACCGGGACGTATATAAGACCAGCATGAGCACAAGCAAATGAGGTTTCGAACCATTCCATCCGGTTACCTGCGATGATTGCAACGGAGTCACCTTGTTTCAAACCTGACTCTCTAAACCCATTAACAAGTGAGTTCACGCGCTTATCAAAATCTTTCCAAGTTATTGA
Source organism: Acidimicrobiaceae bacterium (assembly GCA_002729765.1). GTDB lineage: Bacteria > Actinomycetota > Acidimicrobiia > Acidimicrobiales > MedAcidi-G1 > MedAcidi-G1. The sequence goes on along the minus strand of PBYV01000023.1, from coordinate 8,953 downwards.
ACCATTATCATCTACTAAGGCAATCTCTTCACCCTTAGTTTCTGCAAAGTCCTTCATTAAGATTGACATATAATTACCTTCCGTCTCTAAACGAAACTATCCTCAATTCATCGACTTAATATGTATCGGAATTTTAACCATAAATGTTTTTTTCATGGCAGGCTTAGAGTATGAGTCTCGATATTTCTAAAGATACAGAGTTGGAGTCGGCTAGTAAAACCTTTTCCACCTCCATGGTTATTTCCGGTATTAGGTGCACATTAACCTACGTAGTTTTTCCTTGGCTTTTACCGCTTGTAGGAGTTGCTGGTGGAATCACAGCGGGTTTAGGTCTACCCATTGGTCTTGTTGCAATTTTTTTCAATGTATTAAGTATTCGTAGGTTCTGGAAAAGCGACCATAACTTGAAGTGGGTAGTTGCGACTGTAAATATTGGTGTAATTATTCTCCTTACGATTCTCGTTGCGATGGATATTTCGGAACTGTTGTCGTAAATATTGGTGAACTAAGTGTCAATTGGAAAGAATGTTTTAACTAAAGCAAAAAAGGCATCTTTGACGCTTTTGGGTTTTGCATGTGTCGCTATAGGAATTATAGGGATAGTGGTCCCTGGTCTTCCGACAACGGTTTTCATGATCATCGCAGCTTGGTTGTTTTCAATTTCAAATCCTCGCTTTGAAAAATGGCTACTTAATCTTCCAAAAATCGGCCCAGCGATTCAGAACTTCCGTAACGGATTAGGTATGCCGATAAAGGCAAAAATTTTCGCCGTTTCTTCAATTTTTATATTCACAGCCGTGGCAACGATTCTGTTAATTGAGAATCTACTGTTAAGAGTGTCAATAATTTTTGTGGCTGTTATCGGCATCTGGTACATAACTAGCCGTGTCCCGACTCGCGAGAAAGTTTTAGAAAAAAACTAGAATCTAGTTATTTTTAATTATTAAAAAATTCTGAATAGTCAGGCCCGGCTCTCAAGGAGTGTCCACCGTCAATAGTGAAAGTTTGGCCCGTGATCCAGCTTGATTCCGGTCCAATCAAAAACCTAACGAGTGAAGCAACATCTTCAGGTTTACCTACTTGACCTAATGGAATATTTTCGACATAACTTTTGAAAATCTCGCTATCACGTGGAATTACTTCCATCATTTCGGTTGCTATAAAACCTGGCCTGACAGCGTTGAATCTAATTCTTTGCTCTCCGTACTCATCAGCTGCGTTCTTCATCATTGTTTCAATTCCTGCTTTTGAAACTGTGTACGCTCCAAAAAAACGGTGTGTCAAACTAGAAGCTATTGAAGACATTCCGATGAAGGATCCCCCACCATTATTAGCGAGATAAGAAATCGAATGTTTCACACAGTGCATTGTTCCCAAAATATTGAGCTTTAGAGTATCTAGGTATTGCTCCGCACTCAGATCCTGATAACTGCCAAGTCCAATCGCTCCACCAGCGTTAGCGATGACTCCAGCTAGATCTTCTGACGATCCAGCTGCCTTCGCCAAACACTCTTTAACAGATTCTTCTTGCGTTACATCGCAAGTCAGGTAATCAACTTTGACACCATAAGTGGAATGTATTTCTTTCGCTGTTTTTTCAAGTGTTTCCAACGTTCTGCCACATATTACAACTTTCGCACCTTGTGTTGCTAACAACTCTGCGCACGCGCGTCCGATCCCTGTCCCTCCTCCTGTAATTAAAACTCGCATTGAATCGAAACTCATTATTCTCCTATTTCTAACGATTTATACTTGTAGGCCCATATGGGATACTATATGAACTGACATACGGGGAGCTCGGACCGTCCGAGCTGAGAGGACTGAATCCGATTTCGGAGGGCAGTTGACCCGAGCACCTGATCTGGATAATGCCAGCGGAGGAATATGAAAAAGTATCTAACAATCCCGGCGATTACAATGTTTCTTTGCATTCTTGCTTGTGGGAATTCTGAAAAGGTTACGGCTGACTTCAATGAATCATCCGTCACTCTCATTACACATGATTCCTTTGCTGTTTCGGAAGGTATTTTCGACATATTTACTTCCGAAACGGGTATCAGCGTCGAGCAACTGTCTTTGGGTGACACTGGACAGCTAATCTCAACTTCAATTTTGACAAAGAACGATCCCATCGGGGATGTCATTTTTGGAATCGATAACACTTTTCTCGGCAGAGCGTTGAATGCTAACATTTTCACTCCTTACACATCCCCGATTGAATCTCGAATAGCCGAAGAGTTGGATTATGAAAAATCTGACTATTTGACCCCAATTGATTATGGCCATGTCTGCCTTAATTACTGGAAGGACTCATTTAATGATACTTTTCCACCACCAAAAAGTATCGATGATCTACTTGACCCCTCGTACTCAAATTTATTAGTCGTTCAAAACCCTGAAACTTCTTCACCAGGTTTAGCTTTTTTGTTGGCGACCATTTCACACTTTGGTGGTAATTGGGTAAGTTTTTGGCAAACCCTAAATCAAAATGGTGTGTCCGTAACGAGTGACTGGGAAAGTTCATATTATGGCGACTTTATTGCTGGAGGCGGAGAAAACTCAATAGTGGTTTCTTACGCGTCTAGTCCAATAGCAGAACTTATTTATTCGGATCCTCCCGTTGAAATCCCTCCGACTGCAATAATCGAGGACAGTTGCTTCAAGCAAGTCGAATATGCAGGAATACTGAAGAACACAAAGAATAAGCCCGAAGCTGAGGCTTTAATTGACTTTTTATTATCGCAACGCTTTCAAGAAGATATCCCTCTTAATATGTTTATGATGCCAGTTCTGACGGAAGCCTCTTTACCGGTCGCTTTTTCTATCTATCCAACAATTCCCAGTGATTTGAATTTGATATCTCCTAATGAAATTGAAAGAAATCGAAACAATTGGACCCAAATATGGACAGAAACTGTGCTTCGCTGAAGTCTTTCATTCGTTTCAAGGAATGGGGAATTGCGTTACTACCCATCTCTTTCTTTACTCTCTTATTTTTCCTACCGGTTTTCTATATTTTAAGAGAGACTTTTAATTACTCTTTCAGTCCACTACGCGAAGTTTTCGACAGTTCGAGGTTTTGGTCGATTGCATGGTTCACTCTTTGGCAAGCTCTTTTATCAACCATTTTTTCAATTCTGTTTGCTTTCCCCACTATTTATCTTTTTACAAAATATGACTTTAGAGGAAATAGGTTCCTTAGGGCCGTAGTTACAATTCCTTTTGTATTGCCAACTGTTGTAGTAGCAAGTGCCTTTACAGCTGTTTTTGCGAGATTCAATCTGGATACTGGGACCGTTAACTTACGTCATACAGTTTGGGCAATTTTATTTGCACACACTTTTTTCAATGCTTCTATAGCAATCCGAATAATTTCAACTTTCTGGGAAGGTTTAAACGATCACCCAGAAAGCCAGTCTCGCATTCTTGGAGCCAGCAGGATAAGTACATTCTTTCAAATCACTGTCCCGCGTTTACGTCCTGCACTATTTTCAGCAGCAACTACGATATTTCTTTTTTGCGTTACCTCATTTGGAGTGATTCTTATTCTCGGAGGTCCAAAAAATTCAACAATCGAAACAGAAATTTGGAGACAGGCAATATGGCGCGGTGATATAAGTACAGCGAGCGTTTTTGCTTTCATACAATTAGCTTTTGTAATTCTTTTAGCTTCGACACTTATAAGAGCTGAGAAAAAAACATCCCTCCCAGAGGACCTTTTTGTCAAGATAAAAAGAAAACCTCGAAAAGGAATTATTGTTTTCCATTTCACTTACCTGTTTTGTTTATTTGGATTACCGATTTTTACCCTTCTGGAACGCTCACTAAACCCTGGCAGCTCAGGTTTATTTACTTTTTTCACAGGGTTGACAAAGCGAACGAATGTGATCCCGATAGCTCCAATTTCTTCCTTATGGAACTCCCTTCATTTTGCTCTTCTAGCATCTTTTATAGCTCTTTTCATTGGGCTGCTTGTCTCCATAGTTATCGTTCACGGAAGTAGAAAACTTTCTACTTTTTTAAATGTCTCATCGTCCATTCCTCTAGGGGTTTCTGCTGTCACAATTGGTTTTGGCATTTTTCTTGCTTTTAGTGGTCCTTTGGCAAATTTACGATCTTCACAATGGATGATTCCGATGCTTCATGCGCTCCTAGGTGTTCCTTTTGTTGTCAGGAGCGTTGTCCCATCGATGCGGCGTATTCCAGCGATGTTCTATGAGAATTCTAAACTTCTCGGTGTGAATCCTCTTAAAAGTTGGTTCAATATTGATTTGAAGCTCTCTTATCGTTCACTTCTAGTCGGAGCTGGATTTTCTTTTGCTATTTCTTTGGGAGAATTCGGCGCCACTTCATTTCTGCCAAGAAACCCCGACACTCTTACCGCCCCCCTAGTAATTTACAGACTCTTAAACACACCTGGGGAAGAACTACGAGGTCAAGCAATGGCACTTTCTGTCATCTTGGCCGGCATTACAGCACTAAGCATCTTCCTGGTAGAGCTGCTACGAAAATCAGATTGACCCAAATATTAAACTTAAGAAGGCGCCTTAATTAAAGCGAGTTGTCTGCTTTGTGCCACAAGAGAACCTTCGTTGTCCCAAAGACAACCTGTTTCAACCATTGTGCCATTTTGCAAATCATCTGTGAAAAAATGACCCATTAGCCACCCTTCTACAGGAATACTCCGCACTTGAACAGTTAACTCTACGGTAGGTACCCATCCAACTCTTCCTAGCTTTGAAAATATTGAAGGAGGGAAAGCGTCAGAGAAAAGCGCTAACGCGAGTGAATCAACTGGGGTTGAGTCGCAAAACTTTATCCACCCATAAAGGTCTGACCTTTCTGAATTCTCACCCAACTCAGCTATTCGTACGTCTACTCTCTGTTCAATTGGCAAGTTAATACCTTGATTTTCAGCCGATCTCTTTTGGCACTTTTCTGGAGGAGGCATAATTGGCGGATCTTTTTGAATTTTTGGAAATTGATTATCTGTGTTTTTCAAACTTCCGAATGCTGCTATTACTTGTAGTGAAAGCTTGCCATTTTGTGTCATTGAACCACTACAAGTTGAAATGTTGCTTCCTTTACGAAGAACTACTGAATCAACTTTTACTTTCTCATTCGTGGACCCCGGTCGTAAATAATGTGCATTCACTGAAAGTAAATTTTCAAATTCTGCTTGTTCCTGCATGGCTCTTAAAACAACCGATATTAGATAACCACCGTTTGGAATATTCCCTATGTTCCAATTCTCACTTAAGTTTCCCGTCCATGAATTCTCACTCTCTCTTTCTAAGGTTGTTTCATTTATAAAGTTTGATGTCATTTTTTGAACAGTCTTGTCTTTAGTTAAACAACTACTCTTAATGCTTCATTTTCAATTCGTAATGAAACATTTTGAAACTTACCAATCCTCTTTCCATCAATTTCAATTTTCATTTTCTTCTTAAATGAAAATTGTTTTGATTCAACTCTTTCGTACTTGATTCCAGGATGAGGGAGGTGAGTCCCTGTTTGAACTCGTTTTATTGCCTGAATAGTCTGAAGCGTCGACAATTCGACTTTCAGAATATCAAATTTACCATCCCCAGGATGAGCTTTCGGCGCGGGGTTATTTTTTCCGTAATGCGCGGCATTTGAAATAAATACCTTACTCCCAGAAAACTTTTTTCCTATAAGCATGTGTGCACAGAACCAGTAGATTTTTCCATCAAGTAATACACAGCCAAGATCAACATCGACGGTAGTAGCGTTCTCTTTGTAAAGTCGAGTTTCTTCATTACGCCCTCCCAAAGTTCTCCACAAGTCACCGCCCAATAAACCAAAAACAGGCAAATCTATTCCTTCTCTTTTGTAGCTAGTGATCCTCTCTAATAACTCTTTATTACTACGAACGACCACGCCATTTCGAGGTAATGGAGATGCAAACCCCCAACTTTGATCCTTGTGAATGTTCATTTACAAACTTTCTTCTTCTAAAATTTCTGATTCAAATTCTCCACTTAGAGAAACAACGCCTCGCTCCATTAGCCCGATTGTCTGTCTAGCTAGATCTGATGTCTCAGGAGTTGAAACATTAGAAATTTGTTGTAATAAATCAATTGAGAGTCGTACGTTTCTTACAAACTCTCCTCCCGTAAAATCTCTTGTTAAAACTTCGCTTAAAGTTTGACCTGAAACCCAATCAAATAGAACTTTAGCGAATCCTGAATTTGGAGAAGTGATCGGTTCAAGCCCATTCCTGGCTTCAATTTTTTCAATTTCAGCACTCAACGACATCAACTCTTCAATCCGACTATTTGTAAAAGTTTTCGCATCCTCCCTTTTCGCTCTCCGTGAATCATTTCCTCTGTTTCTGAAGATGAAACAAGATATTAGAGCCGCCAATTCTTCAGGTCGCAGTCCTTCGAAGAGCCCATCAGAGATAGAGCGTGTGATTATTAGATCAGATTCATTAAATATCTTTGTTAGCGGCATGCCTGTCTCAGTCAAACCCCAACCATCAGCTAATCCTGTTTCTTCTAATACATTTCTACGAAGTGCTACTTCTTCTAGTATTCCAGAATTTATGTTTCTAGTATTTCTAACCCATTGGAATTGGGCGAAAGAATTAGCTAGCAATTCTGCAGCTTCTACTTCAGTTCGGCTAGATAACAAATTCGCCAACATATTGTAAGTCGGTGTAAAAGCAGAAGTGAGCGCAAATTCTTTACTCATAACAAGATCCGCAACTTCGTTAAAAGGTACGAACGGAGACCAACACGTAAAGCTGTGTCCTTCATCATCAATACCGCGCCGTCCTGCTCTTCCAGTTAACTGCGTGAATTGACTAGGTTTCAGCAAGTCGTGGCCTTCACCATTAAATTTGGTCAGTTTTTCTACAACTACAGACTTCGCGGGCAAATTCACCCCAACAGCTAAGGTTTCGGTAGCAAACACCAACTTAATTAAACCTAGAGAGAATAATTCTTCAATTGTTTGTTTGAACACTGGCAGCATTCCAGCGTGGTGGGAAGCAAAACCTTTTTCAAGCCCTTCTAAAAGAGAATCAACACGCAAAATACTCTTTTCCTCGACTGTAAGTAACTGAAACTTTTCTTCAGCATAATTCCTTGCTTTCTTTCCCTCATCTTTGTTGTTAAGTGCACCTACGTACCTAATCATCGAGTCGCGAGCTTCATCGCATCCTTTTCTACTGAATATGAAATAGATCGCCGGCAACATTTCCAACTTCTTTAACTCGGCCACAATTTCGCTTCTACGCGGAGTCGTCCAACGTTTATAATTTCGCCTATCTCTTCCCTTGTGGGTATTTTTAAAGATTTGCCCTTTAGTATTAGGCTTTCCATTTTTCAGTATTTCAATCTTAGTTAATTGATAATTCCTCCTTTTTTCAGAAGCCAAAAAATACCCTTTTAAGGGAACCGGCCGTGTACTGCGTCTTATTTGCTCGATATCTCCCCGCACTGAACGGATCCAATCCGTAAGTTCATCCGCATTAGACACTGTCGCTGATAGAGCAACAAGAAGAACTCTTCGAGGCAACGTCAAAATAATCTCTTCCCAAACAGCTCCACGATACGGGTCTTCTAAAAAATGGATCTCGTCAAGAACTACACAATAAAGATCCTCAGGAACTCCACTTGTTGTATAAAGCATGTTCCTTAGGACTTCAGTAGTCATTACAATAATTTTTGAATCCCTTCTTATCGAATGATCCCCTGTTACAAGACCCACATTTTCTTCGCCGAATTGATTTGAGAAATCACGGAATTTTTGATTACATAAAGCTTTTATCGGCGCTGTGTAATAAAGGCGTTTAGTTTCTTCAAGAGCTTTTCCGATTGCATACTCTGCTACTAAAGTTTTTCCGCTGGAAGTAGGAGCTGTTACCAGAACTGAATTTTCATTCTCTAAAGCTTCGAAAGCTTTTTTTTGAAATTCATCCAATTCGTACGGGAAGTTTGTATTCACGCCTTTGTCGTCATCCTGCGATTCCGTAAAGAACCTACAAGTATTGCTATTTCATAAAATAGCAACATAGGAAGAGAAAGTATCATTAGTGTAAAAGGATCTCCGCTCGGGGTTAAAACCGCCACCAAAGCAACGACTCCCACAATCGCATATCTGCGGCTTTTTCGTAAAGCAGTCGGCGTCAACACTCCAAGTAATTGCAAAAATATCAAAAACAACGGAAATTCAAATCCAATTCCAAAAGCAACAATCATCTTTATCACAAAACCGATGTATTTAGCTGGTGAAAATACACTGACAAGATCAGGTCCTCCGATTTCCACTAAGAAGTCAAGAGCACGCGGAATACTCCAGTAAGCAAGAAGAGATCCTGCAACAAATAAAAGTACTCCTGAGAGTAGAAAAGGCAACGCCAATTTTTTTTCTTTTGAAAGTAGACCAGGTGCGATAAAACGCCACGCTTGCCAAAGCAACATAGGAATTGAAAGAATTACTCCTCCGTATCCTGCAACTGTCAATCTGACACTAAATGGTTCAAGAGGGTCAGTTACCAATAGCTCACACCCAGTTCCAAAAATACGTTCAGGAGCTGAATTATCTCGTATTTGACAATATGGCTCTAATAGGAACTCGAGAATCGTGTCGTATAAGAACCAGCAAGCTATTCCACTCAAGCAAATCGAAAGAAAAGATATCAATAATCTCTTTCTTAACTCTTGCAGGTGACCAAGCAGAGGCATCCGATCTTTTTCTATAGAAACCACCTAAGTGCTCTGGTTTTCTGGATCATAATTTTTTTGTGTTTCTTGCGACAATAAAGCTCCTTGGGCTCTTGCTTTATTTTCAATATCAGGATCTTCAACAGCGCTACGAAGTTCCTCTTGAAAACTTCTACTCATTCTTTTCGCTTCTTTTAAGAAACTCCCAATTTTTCTAGCGAACTCTGGAAGTCTTTCAGGACCCAGTACTAAAAGACCTA
>PBYV01000022.1 GCA_002729765.1 Acidimicrobiaceae bacterium | reverse complement strand
GAAAAAAAAGAACCACCGCCTTGGACTCCTATCGAGAAACCAGTTTCAGAATTAAATGTTGCTTTAGTTGCATCCGGAGGCGCATATACAAAAGGTCAGGTTGCTTTCCACTGGGAGGATGACACCGGCATCCGTATTATTCCTTCCACCGAACCTGCAAGTGATGTTCGGGTAACTCATTTTGCTTATGACTTAGAACCAGCGAGAGAGGACCCAAATATAGTTTTCCCTACTGACAGGTTGAATGAACTAGTAGCTGAAAAAACGATAGGTAGCTTGGCGAGTAATTCTGTCGCTTGTATGGGAGGAATTTATTCCACCAGACGTGCCGAAGAGGAATTAGCACCTTTGATCCTTGAATCAATTTCTAATATGCCAGGTACACCTGTTGATTTGGTATTACTGGTTCCTGTTTGACCTGTTTGTCATCAGACCGTGGGTCTGGTAGCACGGATTTTAGAAAAAGCAGGATTTCCGACAATCTGTTTAACAGCTGCAAGAAGCATAACTGAATCTGTGAATCCCCCTCGCGCAGCGTTTGTTGATATGCCTTTGGGTTATACAGCTGGACGCCCTCATGAGCCAGAATTTCAGAGAGACTTATTACGCCAAGTTTTTAAGGCTGCAGAAAGTATAGATACCCCGGGATCTATAGTTGATCTCGATGCGATCTGGTCTGAAGACGTTTCATGGAAAGATAAAGCAACAAGTGGACTAAACAACGGGGTTAATTCCGCAGAAGGAGACAGCCGGCAACCACGTATAAACGAACCCCAATATCAATACGAAGAAGATAGGATCGCTGCAGAAAATTAACCTGGAGGTCAGAATGCCACTTAACCCAATAGCGCAAGAGATAATAAGTGCTTTCCCCCTAGACGAAGTAAGTGAGCTAACTCCCGACGACTTTCGTTTAACTGTGGATGAAGGGGCAGCAGCTGTCGAACGCGAAGATGTTGATGCAATTGAGGATAGAAATTTAGTAGGAGCAGATGGACAAGATTTACCCATTCGCGTCTATTGGCCTGAAGGAGTTCAGAGTCCAGCTCCTATTACAGTTTTTTTTTCATGGAGGAGGATGGGTAGTCGGAGGTTTAGTAAGTCATGACGCTGAATGTCGTGCTCTAGCCAACCAAACTCAAACAGTCCTAATAGCAGTCGACTACCGCTTGGCACCTGAGTATCCTTTCCCAGCTGCACCGGAAGACTGTTATACAGCTCTTTGCCAAATCGTGGAATTAGCAGACGAACTGGGTATAGATCCAAATCGTTTAGCGGTAATGGGAGATAGCGCTGGAGGTAATCTTGCAACGGTCGTTTGTCTTATGTCCCGAGACAGAGGTGGACCAAAAATTTGTCATCAACTTCTCATTTATCCCGCATGTGATATGGATCCCGACCGTTGGCCATCAGCAAAAGAAAATGCCACTGGATACTTGTTGACCGATGAGATGATGAGATGGTTTTACCGTCATTACGTAGGGTCAGAAGTTTTCGTAGACGAAGCTTATGCAAGTCCAATTCGCGCAAATGACCTGTCTGGTTTGCCGTCGGCACAAGTTATTACAGCGGAGTTCGATCCTCTTCGTGACGAAGGAGAAGCTTACGCCCAAGCCCTTTCTGACGCTGGTGTCCAAACCCACTATGAGTGTGTGCAAGGACTTATTCATGGATTTTTAGGGTTTGCAGAAATGATCCCTGAAGCTAAAGAGGCACGTGATGCTGCCTGTCAGCGGCTAGTAGAGGCTTTAGGGTAACTTTCTTTAATCTGAAAAGATAACTATTCCTGTTTTTTCCATTTCAATAATTTCCTCACTGCTGTGACCTAATTCTTTCAGAATCTCTTTTGTGTGCTCACCTAATTTTGGTGCTAAAGATCTTGGAATTGCAGGAGTCCTATGAAAATCTACTGGAGTCGAGATCATCAGTGTTCCTGTTGAACCGTCTGGAACATCAAGTAATGCTCCTGATCCGTTAAAAGTCGGATCGGCTAAAAGGTCATCTGGTGTATTAACAGGAGCCCAAAAAAGGTCTGGTTCAGAAGCAAATACTTCACTCCATTCATCAAGAGTGCGTGTAGCAAAAATTTCATCTAGCTCACCGATTAGTTCCTTAGCGTTTTTAGCGCGTGCAGCAGGATCTGAAAATCTTTCGTCTTCTATCCATTCAGGATGTCCGACTGCCCTTGCCAGTGGGGGCCAATGTCGAAAAGGTTCAATTCCTACGAGCCAAAATCTTCTACCACAAGAGGCTTTGTAGTTGTTCATAGCTGGGTTGCCCATACCTTCACGAGATCCAAGGGCGATTGTGCGACCCCACATCAACAGAGCATTTAAGTCGAAACTTATGGTATAAGCACCTTGTCGAATGAGAGACGTTTCAACTAGTTGACCTTTAGAAGATTTTTCTCTTTCAAAAAGAGCAGCTGATATAGCAGCAGCAGCGGACATAGCGACCGAATGGTCACCCATTCCTCCACGTTGAAATGGTGGATCAGAATCTTCTGTAGTTAATAGGCTTGCTATACCAGAACGAGCCCAAAAGGCACCCACGTCAAATGAAGGAAGGTCTGCGCTTTCCCCTTCTCGTCCATAGGCAGTGATATGACAGTAGATCAGCTTCGGGAAACGTTCTTCTATTGACTCAAAATCGATACCCAGTCTTTTAAGTCCTCCTGGGCGAAGATTGGTTATAAAAACGTCGGCATCTTCAAGTAAGTCAAAAAGTATTTCCATGCCTTCGGAGTGAGAAAGGTCGACTGCCATTCCGCGTTTTGATCGATTATCCATTTCAAAAACTGGGTTGGTTGGCATGTCACCACCCAGCATGAATTGAAAAATTCTGGAGGGGTCACCTTTTGTTGGTTCAATCTTGGTTACGTCAGCACCCCACTCTGCAAGTATTCCTGCGGCCGCAGGTCCAGCCACCCAAATGCCAAGTTCTACGACCTTAACTCCATCCATAGGACCAGCCATATTTTCTTCCTTTCGAATCCCTAACAAAGACGCTAGGTGTTTTTTCCTGCTATTGCGATTTCGGAGATACAGAGAAATTAGCTACGGTCTACATGTGATTCTTTTTGTATGTACAGGAAATACATGTCGTTCACCCATGGCAGAAGCTTTTTTAAAGGACAAATTTATAAAGACGACTTCAGAAATCGAAGTTTTCTCTGCTGGAACAAATGCAAAAAATAATTCAGGTGCTACAGAAGAAGCTATAAAAGCGATGGAAAATTTCGATATTGATCTCTCGAGTCATAGGACTCAGTTATTAAATCAGGACACCGTTGAAAAAGCAGAATTGATCGTCGCTATGACCAGACCTCATGAATTATCAATTTCAAAAATTCAACAACAAGCACGTAATCGAACTTTTCTAGCTGGAGAAATAGTGAGATTGGGATCACTGGTGTCGAAGTTGGAAGAGCTACCTTCTTTTAAATCATGGGTAGAAGAATTGCACTCAGCACGCGGTGGTCATATGACTTCTGGACGATTAGGAGACGAGGTGCTTGATCCATTCGATAAACCGTTAGAGGAGTATGAAAAAGTAGCCATGAGACTTAACGGAATTTGTGAAGTTTTATGCAAACTTTTGACTTCTGGAGCAAATAAAAACCCTTAAGACTTCTGAGACGCTACCGTTTTATGGTGGAGTTTTCTAGAAGTAATCAAGAGGAAAGTTTTGCTGAAGAGGTAAGAACTTGGCTTGAAGAACATCTGGTCGGAGAGTTTTCTGAACTGCGTAACCGTGGTGGAACTGGACGCGAAGACATACCTGTAGAAACTTTGTTGGAATGGGAAAAAGAGTTGGCTGCAGGAGGCTGGCTGGGTCTCGACTTTCCAGAAGAATTAGGTGGTCGTAGCTGCTCACTGTTTGAACAGGTGATCTTTCACCAAACCTACGTCGAGGCTAGAGCTCCAGGTCGTATACCAAATATTGGTGTAACTCTTTTAGCCCCAACTCTTGTTGCTTACGGAACACATGAACAACAGACCCGTTTCATACCAGAGATATTAAAAGGCAACGAATTTTGGTGCCAGGGGTATTCAGAACCAGATGCAGGCTCAGATTTAGCAAACATTTCAACTCGAGCAACTAAAGAAGGGGATCAATGGATTATCAATGGCCAAAAAATCTGGACCTCACTCGCTCAATACTCCGACTGGATTTTCGTATTGTGTAGAACAGATATGCAGGGAACACGACATCAGGGACTGTCGTATCTACTGGCACCCATGAAACAAGACGAGATAGAAATCCGTCCAATAGTTCAAATTACGGGCGGTTCTGAATTCAATGAAGTTTTTTTCAATGACGCCCGAACGGAAGGTGGCTTAGTGGTGGGAGAGTCGGGCAGCGGATGGTCAGTTGCAATGGGAACGCTTGCTTTTGAAAGAGGAGCATCAACCCTTGGACAACAAACCGCCTTTAGTCAGGAATTAGACGAATTGATTCGAATAGCCAAACAATCCGGTGCAACAGATGATCCTGTGGTTAGGCAAGAGTTAGCGAAAAGTTTTTCTGAATTGCAGATTATGCGTTATAACCAAATGCGAATGCTTTCTTCTTTAAGCAGAGAAGGTGTGCCAGGACCGGAAATGTCGATAGGGAAACTTTATTGGGCGTCATGGCATCGCCGTTTAGGAGAATTGGGAATAAAAATTCGTGGAAGTTCAGGAATGATAGGTGTAGAAGCAACTCCACCTTTAGAGGATTCTTTAAATCACGGCTACTTACTGGACTCTTTACAACGAACTTTTCTTTACAGTCGTGCTCACACTATTTATGCAGGATCTAACCAAGTGCAAAGAAATATCATTGGTGAAAGAGTTCTGGGTCTACCTAGAGAGCCGCGCTAGGGATGATTGATGCCTCATGGAAGATATTCTGAAGTTTGAAGATTAGGAGAAACTATGAATGACGCATACATAGTTGATGCAGTTAGAACCCCAACAGGAAGAAAAGGCGGAGGTCTCGCAGAGGTCCATCCAGCTGACATGGGAGCTCATGTCATAAATTCTCTTTTGGAACGAAATGTAGTCGACCCTAATCTGGTGGAAGATGTCATATTTGGGTGTGTCGACACTTTAGGTCCCCAAGCGGGAGATATAGCTAGGACAGCTTGGCTCGCAGCAGGGTTACCCGAAACTGTTCCTGGAACAACAATCGACCGGCAATGCGGATCAGGACAACAGGCCGTTAGCTTTGCAGCGATGGGTGTCTGGGCAGGAGTTCAGGACCTTGTCGTAGCAGGCGGAGTGCAAAATATGAGCATGATTCCAATCGGAATGGCTCTTGAAGCAGCAGTTCCATTAGGTCACGATGATCCTTTTTCAGGCTCTGAGGGTTGGGTTGAAAGATATGGGACACAAGAAATATCACAATTCAGAGGTGCGGAGATGATTGCTGAAAAATGGGATATTTCTAGAGAAAAGATGGAAGAATTCGCTTTTGAAAGCCACCAAAGAGCTCTAACTGCTATAGGCGAAGGGAGATTTGATAACGAGATAATTCCTATTGCTCAGGCGGAAATGGATGAAGGTCCTCGACGTGACATTTCAATGGATCGGATGAGCACTTTAAATCCACTTGTTGAAGGAGGGCGACTAACGGCTGCCCTAGCGAGTCAGATAAGTGACGGTGCGGCTGCGTTGCTTATAGCTTCTGAAAAAGCTGTAAAAGAGCTTGGATTAACACCAAGAGCTAGGATCCATCACGTAAGTGTCAGAGGGGACGACCCGGTTTTCATGCTTACTGGACCGATACCTGCAACTACCTACGCGTTAAATAAAACCGGAATGTCTATTGACGAATTCGATCTTTTCGAATGCAATGAAGCGTTTGCCCCTGTGCCTTTAGCTTGGATGAAAGAACTGCAAGTACCTCACGAAAAAGTAAACGTAAATGGGGGTGCTATTTCCCTTGGTCACCCATTGGGTTGTTCGGGAGCGAAACTCATGACAACTTTATTAAACGAACTTGAAAGAAGTGGTGGCCGTTGGGGGTTGCAGACCATGTGTGAAGGCGGCGGTCAAGCCAACGTTACAATTATCGAAAATCTTAACTAGAACTATTCAACCAGAGCGTCGACTAAACCCCAGTTAAGTGCGGTAGTAGCGTCAACACGTTCTCCAGTCAGGCACATTCGTGCAGTTAACTGTCTTCCAATTCTTCTACTTATACTCACTGTGCCTCCCGCTCCAGGTATTAAACCCATACTCACTTCCGGAAGAGAAAACCAGGCATTTTCGCTAGCTTCAATTCGGCTAGCAAAAGCAGCTAATTCAACTCCTGCTCCTATTGCAGCTCCGCGTATTTGTACGGTAATTCGTTCAGACAGAAGGTCTAACCAGGGAGCTGCGTTAGCTGTGGACCTGATCATGTGACCAGTGGCAGAATTTTCAACAGTTCCAAATTCTGCCGGATCGCCCCCTATGCAAAAGGTTGACCCTTTCCCAGTTATTAGAATCGACCGGCCGTCACCCTCAGTTGCTAGACCTCGAAGGGCTTCCACTAGAGAATCGCGCATAGAAGCTGAAAAAGCATTTTTAAGTTTCGGACGGTTCAGCTGAAGTTCCACATTTTCAACTCCAGCATTAACGAGAATGGTCGGACTTGCTTCCTCAGGCCTAACTCTACGACCTCTCCCGTCCAGCCACTTTTCAAATTCATTTCCATTTTGCAATGTTCCGTACGCGACTGATTCAAGCAGTAAACCAAGATCCGTGGAAACATTTTCGCTATGCCTCAAGACTTGACAACAGGTGACAGAAGCAACCGGATTCAGAGCAATGTGTCCAAGAAGAGCGTCGAGTTCTTCTTCCGAATGAGTGACTATGTCCACATGAGAGGAAGTGTCACTGTTCCCTGAAAGTTCTATCAGGACAACGGGTAGAGACCGAAGTGACCTCACAGAGTTTTCCGATAGTTTATGAGCTTCGTGAATTACCAATACTGGTAATTCGTTTCGCCAATCGAATCTGAGATCAGCAGTTTGACTGTTCAAAGCGTCAGAAAGGTCCTCTGCTTGCCACGGAACAAAAGACTTGCTTAAAGGGGCATCGGTATTTTGATCAGACAGTTGAACCATCGCCTAAATCAACCAACTGTTCCTTCAAAACTCTCCTTAAGAGCTTTCCTGTTTCGTTGTAGGGAAGTTCTTCCAAGAAAACGATCTCATCGGGTGTCCTGTTTGAACGAAGCTTTTCCTTTACTGAATCTTTTAACTCTCCTTCATCAGCTTCTTGTTCTTCATGCAAAACAATAGCTGCCACAATTTTTTCGCCCCATTGCTGATCTGGAAGTCCTATAGCAGCAGCATCTGCTACCGCAGAATGTTGTAGCAGAACTTCCTCAATTTCACCTGGAGAAATATTTTGTCCACCTTTGACTATCACATCATCAATTCGTCCAGTCACAAAAAGGTAACCTTCTTTATCAAGCCACCCTCCATCATGAGTAGGGAACCACCCATCTTCGGTAAGGGTCAATTGGAGTCCCTTGTATTCTCCTGAAACCTGCTCACCTCTTACCCATATTTCACCTGGTTCATCTGATGGAAGTTCATTTCCTTGTTCATCTCGAATGGAAACCTCAATAGCAGGTAATGGACGACCAACCGAGCTAATACGTCTACGAACCAACTCGTCAGAGCTAGAAAAGGCTTCTCTGTGTTCATCAGGTCCGAGTAGAGCAACAGTAGAACTTGTTTCGGTTAAACCATAGGCATTTACGAAATTCGTATCTGGTAGAAGCTTTAAAGCAGTCTCAATAGTAGGTTGCGGCATTTTCCCGCCTCCATAGGAAAGAGCTCTGAGCGTGGGAAGACCTGGTGAATCTGTACCTTCAGAAACCAGGTGGTCAACAATGCGAGAAAGCATTGTCGGCACGACCATGGCACTAGTGACGGATTCTGAACGAACTAGTTCAACCCATTTTTCGGCATCGAATTCTGGAAGTTGAACTACACGTCGACCTGCATAGAGGTTGGAGAGGGTAGCGGCTATACCAGCTATGTGGTAAGGAGGGACACTTATCAGAGCTGCTTCTTCTTCACCAGCGCTCATAAATTCGACTGAACCAAGAATGTATGAAACCAGATGACGTTGTCGAAGAACCGCTGCTTTTGGCTCTCCAGTAGTGCCGCTAGTAAAGAGCAAAATTGCTGTGTCCTCTCCGTCCATATTCCAATCTGTTGGAATTTCAATTTCCGGGTTACTAGAAGCAACAAGTTCATCTCGGGTGACTGAATGAACATCCAAATTGCCGGAAGTTCTTTCTTGTGTCTCTGGTTGCATTAACGCAATCGCAGGTGAGATTCTTTCCAGCAAAGCATCCAACTCTTGATTCGTTAAACGGTAATTCAATGGCACAAAAGGAAGCCCCGCCCAAGAAGCTCCAAAAAGACAAATCGGTAACGAAGGAGAAGTGATATCTATCATTGCTACATTTTCGACATTTGCACTTCGAAAACGTTGAGCCGCTACTCCAGCATGGTCGAAAACCTGTTTAACAGTTAGACCACCATCCAACGACCCAACTGCCACCCGGTCACCGAAACCTCCAGCGGCCATTTCAAGAAGCATCATCAAGTTCACGTTTTTACCTAACCTTAAAAATTAGTCAGAAGCTGGCAAGGGCTTTGCATCTTTCAACTGAAGAGCATTCCCATTAGCCCCTAAAGAACCTGCTCCTGGCTTAGTGCAAAGAACCTCTAATGTCTCTTCATCATCTACATAGCGTTTACCTAATTGCGTACCATCTCCGCTGTCGTCCAATTCGCCAGAAACAGGATCGCTACCTGCCTCGACCATATCCACACCCCCGCATGTAAGAGAAACTTCGCCTTCAGGTCCTTTCACAACGATTACTTCCGTGTCGCAGACACTGCTAGCCCATCTGCCTCCAGCTTTAAGTAGCGCCATTGGATTTCCTTCCCATTATTTAAATAGTCTTTCAATCAAGATAATTGATGAAACTAGGATTAAGCACCACTCTGAGGCAAGATAATTAAGATTAAAGTACGATTTTAAGATTTATGAATCAAAGATGTAACGATCCTCAAACAGTTCTAGCTCGATTATGCGAAGAAGCGAGCCAAGATACCGCAGACGTCGCTTCAAGATGGGCGATGTCAGGAGCAATGTCTCTTACCGGCGAACCCTCAGGACCACCAAGACAGGTTCCCGTTGGGATTACTTTACGTATGGAACAACTCGCCACAACGATTGGAGAAATCACTGGATTATCAATTGATGGACCAGCTTTACTCGGTGAAAGAGCTGCTATCGCTGGGTTCACAAGACAGGGGAGTAGGTCTGTTGGAGGTTATGCACAACTTGTTGAATCTATCGACAAACCAATATGTATAAATTTTGCTAGACCCGATGACCTTCGCTCAATCCCAGCATGGCTTCAAGAAGAAATCGACCCAAACAATCGTAAAGAACTATTTTCCGTCTTAGGCAAGTCCAAAAGTGAACAGTTAATGAAACAAGCAGATCTACTAGGCATTCCCCTAGGTGTGCCTGGCACAGAAAAGCATAAACACCCTGCACGTTTAACCGAAGGAAAAACATCTAATAAACAAGCAGCGACAACATTAGTAATTGAATTCGGCTCTTTATGGGCGAGCCCATTATGCGGAGACCTGCTTCGACGGTCAGGTTGTCGTGTCATAAAAATAGAAAGTGTTTCTAGACCGGATGGCGCAAGAAGAGGACCAACAGGTTTTTTCGACTTACTCAATGGAGGTAAAGAATCATTAGCGTTGGATTTCAGCGATGAGAGATCTCTAGAATTGTTAAAGAAAATCGTAAAAGAAGCCGACGTAATTATCGAAGGCAGTCGACCAAGAGCCCTAAGACAATTAGGCATAGACGCAGAAATAGAAGTTGAAGATGGAAAAGTCTGGGTTTCTATCACCGGTTACGGAAGAAACGGCCCTCGCTCAAAAGGAGTGGCATTCGGAGACGACGCCGCTGTTTCAGGCGGACTCTTTCTAAAAGATCCACTATGTTTCATAGCAGACGCCGTCTCAGACCCTTCGGCGGGTCTGCTAGCAGCAACCCTCGCTTTGTCAGCTTTAAAATCTGGGAAAGGATGGCTAATAGACATACCTCTTTCCGCAGTAGCTAACTGGATGCTAGGAACAGGAGAAAAACCCGAAGAAATAGCAGAAAACATTATTGCAGAACCACGTGCCCGAAAAATTGAAATTAACGCCCCGACGGCAGGCCGACACAACAGTCAGTTAGAAAATGAATTTTCATAACATAACCAATCTCTAGCAAACATCTGACTTTCTTGCTTTCATATCCGTTAGCGTTCTGATAATGAAACCACGAGTTCGTTTCGCTCCATCACCAACAGGTTTCTTGCATGTAGGAAGTGCGAGAACCGCTTTATTTAATTGGCTGTATGCCCGAGCCACAGGCGGAACTTACATCCTGCGTGTTGAAGACACTGATCAAGAACGCAACCGACCCGAACTCACCCAACAGTTACTAGGGGAACTGGAATGGCTAGGTCTCGACTGGGATGAAGGACCTGTTTTTCAATCAGAAAAACTGGAAAGACATCGCGAAGTTGTGCAAACTTTCTTAGAAGATGGTCATGCATACCTTTGCGATAATGAAAACAGAGAAGTTGAAGGAAGCGTTTTAGCGGAAGGTTTAGCAGTCAGGTTTCGAATGCCTCAGGGAAAAACGATTTCCTTTAACGATCTAGTTCGTGGTGAAGTTGCTTTCAACACAGATGACCTAGAAGATTTCGTTATTTGGCGCTCAAACGGAACTCCCATGTTTCTTTTAGCAAACGCAGTTGATGATGCAGACATGGGGATTACGCATGCTATTCGCGGAGAGGATTTACTCTCAGGAGTACCCAAAGTGCTTCTTTTACTAGATGCAATGGGAGTTGAGCACCCCACATATGCGCATTTGCCACTACTCGTAAATGAACAAAGAAAAAAACTTTCTAAACGTCGTGATGATGTTGCAGTGGGAGATTACAGAGAAAAAGGATTCTTACCTGAAGCCATGGTCAACTATCTTGCTTTGCTCGGATGGGGGCCACCTGATGGAGTCGAAATTCGTTCACTGTCAGAAATCGTAAAAATTTTCAACATCGAAGATGTGAACAAGGCAGCCGCATTTTTTGACATCCAAAAATTTGAGCACATCAATTCTTCGTATCTTAGAGATCTCTCTAAAGAAGATTTTATGAACCGTGTAGAACCATGGATAGGAGGTAAAGCACCGTGGCCTGAAGAAAACTTTGACCCAGAGAAATTTTCTGTGATGGCTGACCTTATACAAGAAAAATTGAGAACATTAAGCGACACGCCAAGATTTGTGGATTTCTTGTTCTTGGAAGAACCAGACGTAGATGAAGACTCATGGAAGAAAACCATGAAAGATCCACAAGTAGCTGACTCTCTACTTGGCCATATAGCTGACTCTTTTGAAGAATGTGAATGGGAGACTGATGTTTTGAAAGATCTTGTAACAAAAGCAGGGGAAAAGGTTGATTTAAAACTTGGGAAAGCACAAGCTCCGCTGCGAGTAGCTGTCACTGGCAGGACCGTAGGGCCGCCTTTGTTTGAGACAATGTCATGTTGTATGACCCGCGAAGAGGTACTTAAGAGAATTTCTGATGCACGGAAAAGCTTGTAACTTTATTTCCAATATAGAACTCGCATAAACAACAAGACGTTACGCTTAAATTTGCCTTTATGGGCCACTTTCGGGGGTGGTGTAATTGGCAACACAGCTGGTTCTGGTCCAGTCGTTGGGGGTTCAAGTCCTCCCCCCCGAGCACTACATAAATTTTTAAATACAATAATCAGTTGGATATATAAAGTCTGGCCCCGTTCGTCTAGTGGCCTAGGACGCCAGGTTCTCAACTTGGTAGCACGGGTTCGAATCCCGTACGGGGTACAAATTTTATATTAGAGATGCTAATCAAGTAAATGGCGAACGTGGCCCGTTTCGTTTATTGACCTAATGGAACGTAAACCTGAGGATGATGCAGTAACTCTGGTAATGCCACAATAATCAGGTTGCAACGCTACCGGGTTGTCATGCCCTAGAAGACTTTGCAAATAAACCCCCATAACCATTCCATGGCAAAAAACTGCGACAATTGAACCTTTGTATTCTTCAATCAGATAATTGAAAGCATTCGTAGTTCTTTTTCTGAAACCTTCTAAATCACCTCCGAAAATTGATTCAGGATTCTCAAGATACTCTTTGATGAACGGATGATCCAGATCCATTTCCTCAACAGGTGTGTACGAGTTACGGTCAAAGTCTGCTTCCTTGAGGTCATCTATCATCTCAATTTTCAAACCAGAAAGTATTGAAAATGGTTCAGCAGTCTGGATAGCTCTCGTCATAGTGCTCGAAACAACGTGTTGTATACCTTGACTTTTGAGAAATTCTGCTGTTGCCTCAGCTTGCTTAATCCCTATTGGCGAAAGTGGAGGATCGGCTGATCCTTTTCCCTCGGAACGGGTTTCAGCGACCGGTCGTGCATGACGTATGATAAGTAATTCCATAGTGGATAGTTCCTCTTATTCGAATCTTATTAAGGTTCTACTACTTCAAGTTGGGCGGGCACATGTTTATGCCAAGGTGTTTTTGCAATTGGATCGCACCAGTCTGTAGATGTCAATTCGTTAGTAGGAACTCCAAACACTTCAGGTTCACCACCAGCAGGTGAGTAGCTTAAACCATGTCCATTAGGTAGAGATATGTGTCCTTGCATCATTGTCTCGTTGATTTCAGCAACGGCAACAGCACTGCCTCCCGGGGTGGTAATCCGAACTCTGGAACCATTATCGATACCCAACTGCTCAGCATCTCCCAAACTTAAACGCAAAGTCCCTTCTTGATCTCGTTTACGCCATTCTGGGTTGCGCATTATTGTATTAGCTGTAAAACTTCTTCTTTCTCCAGCGGCAAGCACGAATGGAAATTCATCACTTGTGTATGTAGAAGGAGAGTCTGCAAGTCTCTTGACTTCTTCTAACATTTCAGGGATCGCAATGTGGATTTTCGAATCAATAGTTTCTAAAAGATCCCATGCCTGATCCTGTTCATGTCGAGTGAAAAGCACTCCATCTGGATTCGAGATCATAGCTTCAAATAAAGAATTACCAAGAGAAGGCCCATCACCTTCATAGCCAGCAGCTTTCACTTGTGTTGGGTATCTCAAAGCTGTTTGTTGAGCAGAGAACCAAAGCACCGCAGCACCCCTCATGTTTACAGGAAGAACTTCACCCAGAGTTTCGTAAAGAGTCACAGCGCCTAAAGCAGCGAGTTCAGGATTGTTGACTGAAAATTCCATGAAACCTTTACTGAACTCATCGAGTCCTTTTTTAGCTAGTTCCCGCAAAGGCAAAAAGTCTTCTTCTGTGGCTAGTCCCAATTCACGGATAATTCTTGTGTGTATCTCAGGTTCCGTTAAAACACCTTCTGGAGGGGCCAGTATCGGAGGTCTGACGCAGATCCAGTTCTCGGGGAAGCTAGCACTGAAAAATGTGGTTTCAACTTTTTCATACTGGGTGGCAGCAGGGAGGAAATAAGTAGCCTCTCGTGCAGTTTCTGTCAGCGCTACATCTACAACAACTGAAAAGTCAACTGCTCTCATTGCTTGTCTGAATTTTTCCGACTCAGCTAAAGAGTGAACAGGATTAGTGCTTTCGATCAGCAGGGCTCTGTTCCTTTCGGGATGGTCACTCAAAATCCCGTCAGCTATTTCATTACAGGCAAAGAAATCGGAAATGACTAAGCTGCCCGTAACAGGATCGGTTGGTTCAGACCCAGAAGCTTTATAGCTGAAAAGAGGAGCCGCATAGGAGTGCACCGACATTCCCCCTTGGTTTCCGTAGTTGCCTAAAAGAACCCACACAACCCTTTGGAGATATGAGACGAGGGTTGAATGCGGAGCCATTTCAATTCCCAGATCTTCATAAAACGCTACACTTTCAGCCGCAGCTAGTCGGCGTGCCACGTTACGAATCTGTTCTTCAGGCACACCACATCTGGAAGCGAAATCACCTATAGGTATATTGGCAAAAGCTTTGACTGTTTCATCCAAGCCAACCGTGTTTTCAGAAAGCCAAGATTTTGCAGTGAGATTCTCTTCAATGATTATTAAAATCATCGCAGCTATAAGAAAGGCATCTGTCCCTGGTTTTATGGGTAGCCAGAAATCTGCCAAATCAGCTGTTTCAGTGCGGCGTGGATCTATAACCACCATCGAACGCTTGGAATCTGCAGAAATTTCCTTAAGCACTCTTCGTGCTTCATCAAAGCCATGAGAATGCCAAGGATTTTTTCCTAAGAAAACAGCCACTTCCGCTTCATGAAAATTGCCATGGGTGTGAGCCCCAAACATTCTTCCCTCTACCCATGCTTCCCCAGTTTTTTCCTGAGCCAGAGCATTAGAGCGTCGAGTAATATTTAAAGCATTTCTAGTTGCCATTGAGTAACCAACTCCGAGGTGGTTTCCCTGTCCTCCTCCGCCATAGTAGAGAATTTTGCCATCACCGTACTTTTCGTTAACTTCTTTAAAACCTTCTGCCACTTCTGCGATAGCAGTATCCCAATCGACTTCTATATGAGAGCCATCTGGAAGCCTTTTCAAAGGGGTTGTGATGCGACCCTGAAAATTTTGGTAAAAGTTAACTCTTAGAGCCTTTTCACAGGTGTAACCCTTTGAACCCACATGGGTTTTATTACCGCGAACTCTGGTTATTTCGTTTCCATCCAATTTAACTTCGAGACCACAGTTACTCGAGCAAAGAACACAAGCAGTTTTATGCCAAGTTTCTTTTGGAGCGTTTTCCTTCAAGATTCCCCCCTTGATTACAGATGAGTTTAGTCATACAAGCGACAATTACTCGTGTGATTCGATTCCACCTGATGTTAAAGGTTTGAATGTTTCCGGCCAGCGGGTTGTCCCATCATGTCGACTCCCGTTTAGTACAGCTCCGTCAAGCTGAGCGCCTCGTAGGTCAGCTCCCACTAGGTCGGCAAGACTTAGATCGGCATCAATAAGTGAAGCTTCACGCAAGTTAGCACCACTCAAATTCGCTGCTCGCATAATTGCGCCATTAAGAATAGTGCTTCGAAAATCAGCACCCACAGCGAAAGCTCCGGTTAGGTCAACTTCTTTCATGCATGCTCTAGCCAATGAAACTCCAGCTAATGTGCTTGCTCCAAGTAGAGAATTTGACAGGTCTGCTGCAGTTATCCATGCACCACTAAAATCAGCTCCTCGGAAATCAGCGTCAACTAAATTTGAATTACCCAACCAGCATTTGCAGAAAATGGTTTCTTTTGCACTTGCACCTCTCATATCTATATTCCACAGATTGGCATGGTGTAGGTCAGCTTTATCAAAAACAGCCTTATGGCAGATTGAGTAACGAAGGTCTGCACCCACGAGTCGTGCTTCGGTTAGGTCTGATCCAGCTAAAGCGACACCGGCCATTCTTGCTTTGCTTAAATCCGTAGAAGCTAGAGAAGCTTCAGAGAGATCTACCCCTGCAAGGTCCGCGCCGGGTGTTATAGAAAGACCGTTGATGTCCACGTTAAGAGAGTAGGCGAAGATTGTCCTTTAGGTAGAAGTGGCTAATCTCTGTCGAAAAGATCGTTCACGCGGTCAAGCTGACGTTCGAGTCGTTTGTTGAATTTGAGCGCGAATGTAGCTAAAGCGCTCACTAAAAGAGTTACGGCTAGAGCTGTGATGAACATGCCAAGTAGGGAACTGTTGTCACTATTTGGGATTATTGAATTAACAAGTTCGTTAATTGCATCTTTCCAGCTAAGAGCGACAACAAGACCGAATGCGGTCATAACCGACGACATTATGATTCCACGTATATTCAGCTTTTCAATATTTTCTTTAAAGTCACTCATTTTCAGCTCCTAGCTCTCTTATATTTATGACATTCTTACGAAATTAGCTTAAATGTGTTAGCAATTAGAGGTTCTATTATTTAATTAGAGTGATGTGTCTTATGAAAGTTAGTAAAGAAGGAAAAATATGACAGTTTTATTAGGTGGGTTAGCTGCCATATTTTTCGGAATCGGTGACCTTTTAGGTGGGGTAGGAGTTAGAAAGTCTGGACGCCCTGGCTCTGCTGTGTCAATGGCTATAGTTGCCACCATTGTCGGAACAACAGTCATCGGTTTATTTATGCTGGTAATGCCTCCTGAATCTATTAGTGCATCTGATTTGTGGTGGTCGGTTTTAGCAGGCCTGTCGATGTCGGCTACTAGACCGCTCTTATATCTAGGTATGGCAAGGGGTCCTATTTCTGTTTTTTCTCCTTCATTTGCTCTTGTAGCAATTATTGTCCCGACTTTGATTGGACCGCTTGTTGATCAGAACCCGACAATGTATGAAATTCTTGGTTTGATAGCGGCTGTCCCTGCGGTTGTTCTTCTTTCAGGTGAAGGTCATGTTCCAAAGATAAGCGAAGTGATAAGAAGCCCGGTTCTTGGAATGGCTGTGGTGGTAGGAACTTGCATAGGGATAGCAGGTTTATGTCAGTCTTTCATTGATGATGGTGCAGGAGTTTTCCCTGCTTTTATAACTCTTCTGGTCGGCTCTGCAGTTTTACCTATTGTTTCTGTTGTGACTCCTGGAAGTATAAAACCCGATCAGATAGTCCTACGTCATGGGCTTTTGTTGGGACTCACTAGTTCTACAGCGTTCATGTTGGCGGCAGTCGCCTATCAGAGAGGTTCAGCTGCAGTGATAACTGCTTTAATTTGTTTATGCCCTGGAGTTTCCATCTTCATTGCATGGAGACTCCTTAAAGAGAAGGTCGCGTTATTGCAAATGGTAGGTGGGGTTTTTGGTGTGGTCACCATCGTCATGTTTGCTCTTGGCAGTTGAATATCATTTTTCTTTACGGATAATTAGATCTATTGCAGTCCATAGTGTTTGAGAAATTGGATAAAGCAAGATAGGTGAAACGAAACCGACAATCAGAGCAGGCAATAGCATCGGGATTACTTTCAAATCAGGCCAAAGCAACAAAGTCGAAACGACAATTGTTAAAAGAAGTGAAATCACACAAAGAATAGTGTTCATACCTACCGACCCCACCCAGTGTCCGGGAGGGCCGTCGAAATCCATTTTACAGGAATGACACTTTCCTGAAAGACGCATCCCTGATCCGAACAACTTTCTAGATCCGCACGAAGGGCATGATCCAACAGCACCTCTTAGAAGAATTAGTAGGTTGGATTTTGTTGTATTACTCATTAGCTGAGGTTGCGAAGTTTTTTCCTTCCCAAGAACCCCACCAGTTTTCAAATAGTAAGAGTTGTTGTTCGGCGTATTTCGCTTGGCTCAAAGTCAATTCATCCGATTCATTGAAATGCAAACTGTACTTAGAATCCCCTTTGAGTACGAGTAGATATTTGTAGAAGAGAACCAGATCGGGGCCTTCGTCAAAGGTTGAAAGCACATGTAGGGCATCGTCAAGCTCCAGAGCATATTGCCTTGCTTTCGGATCACCAGATTGAGCGAGAGAGCAAAGAGATAAAAGAGTTAGAACCTCGTCAGGAAGGACATTACCTATACCGGTGATTGCTCCCTCCGCTCCACAATTGACGTAACCATGAAAAACTTGAGTGTCGACTCCTACCATTAGTAAAAGTGATTCTGACTGATTCGTAATATTTTCAGCCGCGTAGCTTAACGATTCGGCGCCACCAAATTCTTTGAAACCTACGAGATTTGGAAAGTCTTCTAGTAAGTCAAAAAATAACTCAGAGCGAGTTTCAAAACCGTAGTAAGGGCTGTTGTAGATAACCGCTGGGACTTCTGGAGCAGCGGAGAGAATATCGGAAAAATGGTTTCTTTGAGCTTTGGTGGAAGTTCCACGCGATAAAACACGAGGAATTAACATAAGGCCTTTCGCACCTATAGATTGGGCATGAGAGGCATGTTCTGATGCAATAGTTGAGTTCTGGGCTCCTGTGCCGACTATTACAGGTATGTTAGCTTCGCATAAACGAGCAACTCCTTCTTGGCGTTGTTGGTCTGTGAGAAGAGGCCAGTCGCCCATAGAGCCACAGTAGACAACACTGTTCATTCCTTTTGAAATTAGTTCTTTTGCTTTTTCAACTAGGGCATCAAAGTCAGGAGAGCGATCTTTATTGCATGGAGTCATCAAAGCGGGTATTCCGCCTCGAAAAGCGCTTGTATCCATTTTTCCTCATTTCTGCTTTAAAAGTATTGTAATTCACTGAAGGTAATGTTTTAACTGCCGGAAACAGTTTCAGTTTTGATTAGCTTTTCAACCGAGTTGACTATGTATTCGCTCTCTGTTGTAAAAGGTATCCCACCTTCAGATCTGCAAGTGATTGTGGGCACTTGTCTGCCTGGTGTGATATCAACAGTCCATATTTCGTTGCTAAGTAGAACTTCCACGGACCAACCTTTGTTTGAAGTGCTTGAATTAACATCGCGTTTCTGGTTGTCAATTTCCCAGCCTATTTGTTTAAAAATTTCGATTTCAGCTATTTGTTCTGGGCCTTTCTTAGCACCTACCCAGCCTCTGCAAAATTTGGCTACTTGTTCTGTTTCGGTTCGCTTTTTGAGAATAGAATTTAGGATCTCCAGATCTAGGTCTGCCCACATGCGTCCATCTGGCAGCGTCATAGCTGTAGGGGAGAAGCGGTGGCCTCCCAAGTGGCTGACCTTGAATAGATCAATATTGTTATCTTGTTCTTCAATTTGGCCTGCTAAACGGGTTCCTTTGCTGCCGCAGCAGATGTCGTGACTTCCTTGTGTGCAGAGGAGAACTGCTTCTTTGTTTTCCTTAATTTGTTTACTGGTAGTTATATCTTTAGGTTTTGAAGAAATTAGAGTTTCGATTAATTCCATAAGAGAGTCGTTACTTTCTAATTCAAAAACCCATCTATCAAAAGTTGCATCTTCTTTACAGAAGACCGTAACTGTGGTTACTTGCCCGTTGGAGCGTGGTTGGCAGGTTAAAACTCTCGTTACTCCCATTGAAGTATCGATTATAGATTCAAGACCTATTAAATCAGGGTGCATGAACACTGGTTTCGGCCACGGTAGAGGCAACTCAATTAGAAAGACTGCATCAATATTCAAAGCAGTACCACACGGATCTAGACCAATGGCTTGGCTGTGTTCAGAACAAGTTGGCGCATTGGTAGGTAAAGGCAGGAGGTGGCCGATGTTTTCAGAAAGATTCTGCACAGGATTATTTTACTAGACAAAATTGCGCACTTTTGCGAGAAAAAATTTAAAGATAAGTTAAGAAAATTTGAGAAAGGGAGAAAGTTAACCCATTGATGTGTATCGATCTGGCTTTATTACGCCTGTAATCCGATCTTCGATTGGAGCTGCATGTTCGCGTGGAAACTGTTCCTCGTTTCGGTATTTTTTTGCCATCGAGTCAAGAAAATCAAGAGCCCCTTCTGATTCCCAGCTCACGAGTCTTCCTCGAATCTCTAGGTAACGTTCGGGATTTCCCGGATCAGTAGCTGACAGAGAAACACGTGCATCGCTTTCCAAGTTCTTCCATTTTTGCCTTCCAGATTTATGAGGAAATCTGATATGTGTACCATCAAAATCTGCCCACACTGGAGAAACATGAGGTTCTCCGTCGGGACCTATTGTGGCGACATGCCAAACAGTAGGCATATCGAATAAATCTAAATGACTTTCTGGAATCGAATTCATTAGTGTCCTTTCCTTTAGTAAATGGCTACAAGCCATTAAACAAAATCAGAAAAATTGGTCGGGATGGGGAGATTTGAACTCCCGACCCCCTGCTCCCAAAGCAGGTGCGCTGCCAGACTGCGCCACATCCCGAATAGATAAGTGTAGAGGCACATTCACGTTCTGGAGCTAAGCAATCCATCCGCGAGTACATAAAAAGTGATTTAAGCGGTTATTTTCTAGAGATGGATGAACCAATTTATGATGCTAAAACTTTTTGGGAATTGTTTTCAAGACGAGTTGAACTCAGTGGTGATAAAAAAATGCTTATTGATGATTCT
>PBYV01000021.1 GCA_002729765.1 Acidimicrobiaceae bacterium | reverse complement strand
GAAAAAACAAAGGGAGGTTTTAACCCAGAAGATAAAAATGAAATTGTTAAATGTTTTAATCTTCCCAATATTAAAATAGAAGGGCTTATGACAATGGGCCCCCTAACAAACAAAAAAGAGGAAACAAAAAAAGCTTTTACTCTTTTAAATACAATATTTTTAGATATAAACAAAAATATTTTACCAACACAGAAAATGACAACACTATCCATGGGCATGAGTGGAGATTTTTTACTAGGGGTTTCTTGTGGATCAACAATGGTTAGGGTTGGAACTGGGATTTTTGGAGAAAGGAACTACGTTGCTTGACCTAAAAAAATGGCTAAACCCAAAACACTATTTTAGGTTATGGAACGTTGGTCCCCCGGGCCTAATTCTTTCCTTGTTTTTAATACATACTATCCACTACATAGAGACAGCGCTTGTGCTTAAAACGTTTGTTTTGAGCGACACCTGGTTTTGGATTTTGGTTGTTCTAACGGAGCTAGACCTTATAATTCTTTTGGTTTGGGTTTTGTTTAGCCTTCCACCAAAAGAAAGAGGATTAAAGCTTTCAAAAAAAGGAATATATAGACTTATTAGACACCCAATTTATACAGCAATTATTTATCACATGACTATTTTATATGCTCTTTTTTGGGGATCCTTTTTGTTGCTTTTTTTCTTACCTCTTCACCACGCAATTTGGTCGAAAATAGTTGCGAGAGAAGAAGAATACCTTGTTGGTATTTTTGGACAAGAATATTTAGATTATATGGATGAAGTGCCAAGGTTTATACCTTGGTTTTAAAGGTTTTTATTACAGTCAAAAAAAGGAAATAAAATGAAAAAACTCGCATTAATTTTAACGATTATTATAGGAATAGCAATGGCACAAGAAAAAGAACACTATGGATTTGAATATATTAAAGAGTCTGGGGATATTAAAGAATATCTTATGACATCAAACGGGCTCAGGGTCTTGCTCAAAGAAGACCACAGCGCTCCAGTTGCAACCTTTATGGTAACATATGAGGTGGGCTCAAGAAATGAGGCTATTGGATATACAGGATCAACACACCTTTTAGAGCACCTCATGTTTAAGGGCTCTAATAAGTTCAACACAAAAAAGGGAAACTCAGTTTTTCAGCTATTACAGTCTTTGGGAGCAAGGATGAACGCCACAACATGGCTAGATAGAACAAACTATTATGCAACCCTGCCGAGCTCAGAGATAGAAACGGCAATAGAGATAGAGGCAGATAGAATGAGAAATGCCTGGATAAAAGAGGAAGACAGGTTTTCAGAAATGACCGTTGTTAGAAACGAATTTGAAAGAGGACAAAACAGGCCGTCTGGAGTTTTAGATGAACATATTTGGGCAACAGCATATCATGCACACCCATATCACCACTCAACAATTGGATGGAAGGCGGATATAGAAAATGTTTCAATTGAAAGGCTTAAAGAGTTTTATGACACCTTTTACTGGCCAAACAACGCAACGGCAACCGTGGTGGGAGATTTTGAAGAAGCAGAGGCTTTGGCAAAAATTAAAAAACATTTTGGTAGAATTAGAAAAAGCGGCCATGAAATACCGACAGTTTATACAACAGAACCCCTCCAAGAGGGAAAAAGAACGGTTATATTGAGAAGAGCTGGACAGCAGGGCATTGTTGGGGTAGCACACAAAAGCCCTTCGGCAACGCACGAAGATGCTGCTTCTTTTATGGTTTTATCTACAATTCTTTCTTCTGGAAAAAACAGCAGGTTTTATAAAAATATTACAGACAAAGGCTTAACAACAAATGTTTTTATTTGGGATTCTCTTTTTAAAGACCCCGGCCTTTTTGCTGTATATGCAAACCTTGCGCCAGAAATAAAACACGAAACAGTTGAGGCTGCAATTTTAGCAGAATATGAAAACATTAAAAAAGACGGTGTAACAGAAGAAGAGGTTTCAAAGGCAAAAGCACAGCTTGTTGCTTCAATGAAGTTTGGACAGGACGGCAGTATGGCAGTTGCCGGAGGTCTAAACGAGGCAATTGCTTCGGGAGACTGGACCCTATATACAAACTACGCAGAACTGGTTGGCTCGGTTACGGCGGAATCTGTTCAGGCGGCTGTAATAAAATATTTTACAGACGATTTAAGCACTGTAGGATATTTTATTCCAGAAACGTCAGGAGAACAAAAAAGGGGAAGGCCGGTTGCAAGCGCCAAAGAGTTAATGGAAATGAAAAAACAATATTTTTCCAAAGAGGGCGAAAAAACGCTAGCAGAACAAGTTATTGATTCAGAACCCGTTGAAGGAATAAGGCTTTTAACCCTTAAAAGAGGCTCTGGTGTTGTCACAATAAACGGCAGCCTAGTTGGAGGAGACATTTATGCCGACAACAACACTAGAATACCCGACCTGGTTTCTTCTATGTTAGATCAAGGAACAACCAAACAAACGAAATTTGAAATTAGCGACAAGCTAGAAAGAGCTGGCGCAAGACTTAGCGTTTCAAACGGAAAATCTAATGTTGGTTTTTATGCAAAATTCCTTTCAGATGATCTTGATATGGTTTTAGGTCTTCTTTCGGAACAGCTGCAACACCCAGCCTTTAACGAAGAGGACATAGAAAAAGCAAAGAAAAGAATGATTACTAGTTATAAGAGAAAAAAGGAAAGCACAAGAGGGAACGCGGTTGACAACATGCTTACAAACTTTTATCCAAAAGGACATCAAAACGCCCCAGAAGACAACGACAGATCTATTGAAGATATTAAGAAAATCACAAGAAAAGACCTCCAAGACTTTCATAAAAACAATTATGGAAAAGGTGGAATGGTGGTTGTTGCTGTAGGAGATGTTGACCACAACGAGCTTGAGAGGGCCCTTAAAAAAGAGTTTGGAGACTGGAAAAACTCCCCCCTAGTAAAAAAGCTCGAAGACCAAAGGGGAACAAAGTTTTCAGGTAAAGCATATGTTACAATGAAAGACAAAACCAGCACAGACTTTGTTGTTGGTATTCCGCTTGGAATAGACAGATTTCATGAGGACTATATGCCCCTTTTGTTTGCAACACACATTTTGGGAGGAAATTTTTCAGCACGCCTAATGCAAACAGTTAGAGTAAAAGAAGGGCTTACCTACGGGATTAACTCTCGCATAAGCGGATTTGACAATGGTAACGACGGATACTGGATGGTGGGAGGAACCTTTGCACCAGAGCTTCTAGCAAAAGGAGAAAAAGCAACGCTAAGAGAGGTTAAAAAGTGGGCATCCGGAGGGGTAACACAAGAAGAAGTTGATATAACAAAATCCACACTAATAGGATCTTATCAGGTTGGGTTTGATACAACAGCGGGCCTTTCGGGTGGAATTTTAAGCGCAGTTAATGTTTGGGGAAACCTTCAATATATAGACAACTTCCCAGACAACGTGAGAGGGGTTACTTTAGACCAGGTTAATGCAGCAATAAAAAAATATATAACCTTTGACGACATTTATCAAGTAGCCGCGGGGTCTATAGATGAAAATGGCGCTCCAACAAAAGACTAAAGCAAAAGACGGAAAGGCTTGTGATTAAAGCAATATTAGCCTGTGATGACCTTGGAGGGGTGAGCAAGGGAGGAACTATTCCTTGGCCAAAAAACTCAAAAGATCTGGGCTGGTTCCAGAAAAATACAACAAACAACGTTGTTGTTATGGGCTCTAAAACATGGGAAGACCCCCTCATGCCTTGGCCTCTCCCAAAAAGAAAAAACGTTTTAATAACAACAAGAAAAGAAGATTACCCCGGCGCAGACAAATATTTAAGCGGAAACTTAAACAAAAAAATAACAAACCTTTCTAAGGAAAGTGCGGGCACCACCATATGGATTATTGGTGGGCCAAACATCATTAAACAAACAATAAACATTCTTGAAGAGTTTTATTTAAGCCGCATACCAGGCAACTACGGCTGCGACACGTTTTTGCCAACAGAAACAATAGAAAAAATGTTTGAAAAAACATGGACAGAAAAACACAATACGGTTGAGTTTCAGATTTGGAAAAAAAGGCCGATAAAATGAAACAATATTTAAACGCCCTTGAGCATATTTTACAAAAAGGAAAAGACCGAGACGACAGAACCGGAACAGGAACAAAAGGCGTCTTTGGATATCAGATGAGGTTTAACCTAAAAGAGGGTTTTCCTGCGGTTACAACCAAAAAGCTTGCCTGGCGCAGCGTTGTAAGCGAGCTCCTGTGGTTTCTTGAAGGAAGCACAGACGAAAGAAGGTTGGCGGAGATTCACTATGGAAAAGAAAGAAGAGACCTTGTTGATAAAAACACAATTTGGACAGCAAACGCAGACAAACAAGGAAAAGACCTCGGATACACCAACACAGAAACAACCAAAGAGCTTGGACCTGTTTATGGGAGCCAGTGGCGCAGTTGGTCGGGAGACAACAAAACAGTAGACCAAATTAAAAAGGCTATACAGGCCCTCGAAAAAGATCCATACAGCAGAAGACACGTTATTAGTGCGTGGAATGCCGTAGAAATTGACAAAATGGCGCTACCTCCGTGCCACACAATGTTTCAGTTTCACATACAAGACAAAAAACTAAGCTGTCAGCTTTATCAGCGCAGCGCAGATATGTTTTTGGGGGTGCCCTTTAATATTGCCTCATATAGCTTGCTCACATGTATATTTGCTAAAATTTTAAACCTTAACCCGGGGGAGTTTGTTTGGACGGGAGGAGATTGTCATATATATAAAAATCACCTTTTGCAGGTTAAAGAACAAATTGCAAGAATCCCCGCACTCAGACCAAAGCTATTGATACCACAATTTAAAACAATAGAAGAGGTTGTTTTGGCAAAACCAAAAGATTTTCAGCTTATAGATTATAGCCCGATGGATAGTATAAAAGCTCCAATGGCCGTTTAGGGCCTAGTCACCAAAGCGCACAACTAAAAAAACGCCAAACAAGGTTATTCCGCCGCCCAAAAAAACAGCAAGCCCTATAGGTTCACCAAAAAAGACTAGGGCGCCCAAAGAGGACACTATAGGCTCTCCAAGAGGTACAGCAGCTATTGTTGTTGCATTAAGAGTTTTAATAAGATAATAAAAGATGTTATGCCCAACCATCGTTGGAACAAGAGCTAAAAAGAAAAACCAAGGAATCTCCTGCAATGAAATAGAAAAAACCGAAACCCCGACAAACAAAGAAATTGTAAAAACAGTGCAGGCCGCAAAAAAGAACAACCAGCGCGTATACTCAAAAACACCAAAACTTTTTCTAATATCTTTTCCAACAATTAAAACAAAAGCCATTGCAATAGAGCATAAAACCGCCAACATGTTTCCAAGAGTTCCTGTTTCGCTAAAAGATCCCTGACTTACTAAGGTTGCAGCACCACAAAAAGCAAACAACAAGCCAAGCAAAACCATTGGACGAGGAGAGCGTTTTTTAAAAACAAAACCATATATCTCGGTAAATATTGGAGCAGTTGTTCCTAAAAGAGCCGCCTCTGCAATAGAGGTAAGCTGAACGCTTCTAAAAAACAAAGCAAAATGTGCGCCTAAAAAAAATCCAGCTAACAACATTTTTTTATTGGGAACAAAAGATAGTATGTTTTTGTAAGAAATAGCAAAGACCATGGCGCTAGCCAAAAACATTCTCCAAAAAGCAAGAGTAATTGCGCTAGTATCTGGCAATATGCGAACAACCCACGCAGAGGAGCTCACCGCAAAAAGAGCAACAGATAATAAAAAAAATTTATTATTTAACATAAGCGAATCAACAATATTATTAAATTGAACACAATGAAATTAAACATTAAAACAACACTATATCTTTATTTTTGTTTTTCTGTGCTTTTTGGTCAAGAAAAAGGAACAAACTATCGAGTCTTTAACAAGCTGATTAATGAAACAAAAATTGAAGAGTACTACAGCGTCAACGAGGTAAGAACAATTTTTGAAAGCCCAGCCCTAAAAGAGGAGCCCGAGGTTCTTCAGAGGTTTTTAAAAAAACCAGAAAAAATTAAAACCTACAAACAATACAGGGCAATATTTCTTACGGAAGACCGTCTTGCTGGCGGGGTTGATTTTTATTTTCAAAACAAAGAGCTTTTAAATAAAATCATGTTAGAGTTTGATGTTGACCCACTAATATTGGTTTCAATTGTTGGGATAGAAACAAACTACGGCAAAAGGTATGCAGAATATTCGGTTTTTAACTCTCTTTATACACAAACAATAAATCTTCCTAAAAGAGCCTCATGGGCAACAAAAGAACTCTATGAGCTTCTTGTTTATAGCAAAGAACAGGGAACAAACCCCTTTGACCTTTATGGATCATATGCCGGAGCCTTTGGTTATGGCCAGTTTATTCCTTCGAGCTTCAACAAGCTTTCTATTGATTATGACAAAAATGGAATCAAAAACCCATATGGCTGGGAGGACGTTCTTGGGAGCATAGCATTTTATTTAACAGAAAACGGATATCCCGAAAACAACCACAATTTTTCTTTTAGATCTCCAATTTGGAGAAGCGCCAGAACATATAACAGATCAGATAAATATGCCAATGTGGTTATTGATTTTAGAAACGAACTCTCTAAGAGAATTTTTTTATCATATTGACTAAAGAGTGTTTCTTTTTAGTGTAGGGCGGAAGCATAAACTTGAAGGGCGACCAAGAACTACTCTTTAGTATAGCCTTTTTGTGAGAAAAAGAATCAAACCCATATTTTCCGTGATAACTCCCAAGGCCACTATTGTTAATTCCGCCAAAAGGCAGGTTTGGGTTTGTGTGGTGTATAAGACAGTCGTTAAAAAGCAGGGCACCGCTAGAGGTTTCCTCTGTCATTCTTTTTTGTGCCGCCCTATTATAACTAAACAAATAAAGAGCGAGAGGCTTCTCTCTTTCTTTTATAAAAGCAATGGCCGCATCAAGGTCTTTGTAGGTTATGATGGGCATTAGTGGGCCAAAAATCTCCTCCTTCATTATTTTAGAACCCAAAGAAACGCCAGACAAAACAGTTGGAGAAATAAACAGGCGATCTTTGTCCGTTTCTCCGCCAATCTCAACAGTTGCTCCAAGGCTTTTTGCGTCCTCAAGATAGTCCAAAACTCTCTCAAAGTGGGCTTGGTTTACAATTTGACAATAGTCCGGAGAGGGCCCAAAACCCTTTTCGGAAAAGAAGGCTTCAAAATTTTCTTTTAAGCCTGCCAACAAGGCGGTTTTTTTGTTTTCGTGACACAAAATATAGTCCGGCGCCGTACATGTTTGTCCGGCATTTGCAAACTTGTAAAAAGCGAGTTTCCAGGCAACCTCCTTTATGTTGGCGCTTTCATCAACAACCACCGGAGACTTTCCGCCCAACTCCAAGGTAACACTAGAAAGATGTTTGGCAGCAGCAGACATAACAAGTTTTCCGGTTGCGGGGCTTCCAGTAAAGAAAACATGATTGAAGGGATGAGATAAAAGCTCCCTTGCAATCTCTTGATCCCCCAAAAGAACAGCAACCTCGTTTTTTGAAAAAGTTTTTTCCACCAATTTTTTTAAAAATTGTCCCGAAGCGGGCGCAAACTCGGAGGGCTTAATAACTGCTGT
>PBYV01000020.1 GCA_002729765.1 Acidimicrobiaceae bacterium | reverse complement strand
TTATTTGGGATGGAGGAGCTGACCCTGAAGGGTTATTAGTTCCCTTCGTTCGCGAGAATGGTGGATTAATTGATGCGGATGAAATCGCTGATCGCTACAGGTCGGCGAGTTTAGGTCAACTAAGTTCTGAAGAGTTTTGGGAAAGTGTTGGACTCCAAGGCAACACAGATGATATTGATGCTCAGTATTTAAATCTTGTTCGCCTTAGATCTGATGCATTACCATTTTTGGATCAAATGAAGCGGCGTGGGATTCCAGTCGCTTGTATCACTAATTCTGTTCTGTCATGGTCACAGCAATTGCGTGAACGGCTGGGTGTTGAAGACCAGATCCAACACTGGGTTGTTAGTGGAGAATACGGTGTCAGAAAACCGAGTAATTCTATATTTGAAGCTCTAAGACGTTTAACAGGTGTTTCTTTTTCGAACATGCTTCTTGTGGATTCTGACATAGCAACTTTAGAGGCCGCTCGAGGTCTTGGAATGTCAACAGTTTTGATGCAAAGTCAGGTACCGATCCCAAGCGGTTTTACGCATCCGAAGATCGAAGGTTTCGCTGAACTGTTTGGTAAATAAAACTAATTCTTTTTCCTACTAATAAGATTAATAGATGCAAATAACACTCCCTTCAGGCACAAATGCAGTAATCGAAAAATCTGTTTCAAGTAGAAGAGGACTAGGTCTTGTTGTTATCCCGGACGTCATGGGTCTACGCCCTTTGTTTTACGACATGGTTAAGCATTTAGCTGCTGACTGGGATATAAACGTGTGTTCTTTTGAGCTTTATCCTGAGTTAGAGCATTTAAACGTAGAAGAAAGACTTGGAGCAGCTTCCAGACTGGAAGATACTCGAGTGATAGGTGACGCAATAGAAGCTGCTGAGGTAATCCAAAGTGATCAAGTTGCGATTTTGGGATTTTGCATGGGAGGAATGTACACATTGAAAGCTGTTTCTTCTCAGAAATTTTCTAAACATTGTTCTTTTTATGGAATGATTCGAGTGCCGGAAGCTTGGAAATCGGAAAGTCAATCAGAGCCTATTTCTTGTCTACAGGAAGGTGATGCTAATTCTGTTTTAGCGATTGTAGGAAGCGAGGATACCTGGACCCCAAAAGAAGATGTAGATCTCTTGTCATCAACAGGAGTCACAGTGGCCAGTTACGAAGGAGCTGATCACGGGTTTGCACACGATTCATCGAGACCTGCCCATCGCCCATCAGATGCTGCAGATGCATGGATGAAAGCGAAAGACTGGATCTTGGACAACAGCTAACGTGAACGTATCGTAAGTTGCTCGCGATCAGTAATTCTGTATGTGCGGTCGAATTGCTCAATCCACCCGAGTTTAATGAACGAAGCTATTGCTTTATTGACCCTTTCTCTCGATGCTCCAACCATTCCGGCCAGTTCTTCTTGAGTTACTGGTAACGAAAATTCATCTTCATTATCAGAAATTTCAAGAAGTCTTTTTGCTGTTCTTCCAGTCACATCTAGAAAAACAGAGTCAGCTAAGACTTCATCCATATTTCTTAAACGGTCGACAAGCATTGTTACGACTTCCCAAAGCTGGGATGGGTCTTTCTCATAGAGTTTTTTTATGGGTTCAAAAGGGACTTCGATCACGCATGATTCTTCTAGTGCGCGAGCTTCCGCTGATCTCCCTCTGTTGTCAAATAATCCCATTTCGCCGAAAAGATCACCGTTTTCCATAAGAGCCACCACAGATTCCTTGCCTATAAATGATTTATTTACTATGGCTATTCGACCGGATTCGACGAGAAAAAGAGAATTTGGTTTATCATTTTCGTGAAATAACACATCGCCCCTTAGTAAGTCTCTTTTATCCGAAGCTTTTACTATTACTTCAAGTTCTTTTTCGGCTAATTTGCCAAAAAGCATTGATTCAACAAAAAGGGTGTGATCTATCATTTCACAGGTCATGCTAATACCTAGAAACTATTTAGACGAAGCAAGGAACTTGTTTAAATTTTATTTCAGCTATAAAGGGTCGGTATATGAAAATTTGGACGATTTTAGTAGCTGCAGGTGAAGGGTTACGTTTTGGGAGTAGAAAACAGTTAGCAGAGCTTGCAGGAATGCCAGTCCTAGTTCATTCTACTATTAATGCTTCTTCTGTATCTGATGGGATAGTCGTCGTAACTTCAGAGGAAGACATTGAATTTGTTAAAAGTTGCCTTAAAAGCATCAGTCAAGTTCATGAAGTAGTAAAAGGAGGAGCAACTAGGTCCGAGTCTGTTAGATGTGGCCTCGAGAAGGTACCGCATGATTGCGAGATGGTGATAGTGCATGATGGTGCGAGACCCCTTGCTTCTCAAGAACTATTCGAATTGGTTGTTGAAAAAATCAAAGATGGAGCGGAAGCTGTAGTGCCTGTATTGCCAATAGCCGATTCATTGAGATCTGTTAATGGCAAGCAGATAAATAGAGATGAAGTGGTTGCTGTCCAGACTCCGCAAGCGTTCACTGCGTCTTTGTTACGTGAAGCTTATTTAAGTAGCGAAGATGCTACTGATGACTCTTCACTAGTCGAATTAGCAGGTGGAACAATTGATTTTGTTGATGGTGATGTAAGCAATTTAAAGATTACAGTTAGCTCAGATTTATTAATTGCTGAGCAGTTTTTAACTTCTAAAAAATCCAATTAGAGAGGATGGACATGTTTACTTTTAGAATAGGACAAGGTTTTGATGTTCATCCTTTTTCCGAAGACTCTGACCGTCCTTTAATTATTGGAGGGGAAATCTTGCCTGGCCCCGGCTTAGATGGACATAGTGACGCCGACCTGTTAGCTCATGCAATAACTGACGCATTATTAGGAGCTGCCGGTTTGGATGATATAGGTCAACGTTTCCCTGATACAGATCCTTCTTTTTCAAATGCGAATAGCTTGGAATTGCTTAAAAACGTTGTTGAATCACTGGAGGAAGAAGGCTGGGAGATATGCAATGTAGATTGCAATGTAATTATAGAAGCTCCTAAATTGTCAGAATATAAAAATAGTATTCAAGATCGAATCTCAAAAATTTTAAATGCTCCTGTCACGGTTAAAGGTCGGAGGTCGGAAGGGTTGGGTTTTATAGGAAAAGGGGAAGGGGCTGCTTGTCTAGTAGTTGCTCTTATATCCAAATCATGAATAAGAAACGTAACTATAAAGGCAATTCAAGAGGCAACAAAGGTCAGAGGGGCACGACCCCTGTACGAAATCATAGATCTCAACAAAAGGTGTTGTCAGGAGATCAAGTTGAAGGTCGCCAAGCTGTGCGCGAGTTACTGATCGCAGGAACGCGTAAAACTCGAGAAGTTTTTTTAGCTGGAGATCTTGATGATGCACCAATACTTGACGACATCATTGATTTAGCTGACGAAGCAAAAGTGCCGATAAAAGAAATTTCTCGAGGACGCTTTGAATCAATGGCAAAGACGGAATCCCCGCAAGGTGTTGTTGCCCTAGCGGCTCCTTTGCCAAATTATGAAATAGAGGAATTGATTGATTCAAAAGAAAGCGATTCAAAACCTTTTTTACTTGTTGTGGATGGAGTTACTGACCCTGGAAATTTAGGAGCTATTTTACGTTCGGCTGAATGTGCAGGTATCACGGGAGTGATACTTCCGCGACACCGTTCGGCCAGAGTGACTCCGGCTGTCACTAAGACCGCTGCAGGAGCGATTGAGCATCTTAGAATTGCCACAGCAAGCGGTATACCAGCAGCGCTTGGACGTTTAAGAGAGTCAGGAATCTGGTTAGTAGGATTAGATGCGGGAGGGTCGACACCCCTTTATGACCTGAAAATTGCCGATCAGCCAATTGCATTGGTTTTGGGCTCTGAGGGACGCGGTTTGTCAAGATTAGCTAGAGAACGTTGTGATGAATTAGTTCACATACCACTTCAAGGGGTTCTATCTTCACTGAATGTGTCCACAGCAGCAGCTATCGCTGCTTTTGAAGTTTCACGACACCGGTAGCTTTTTGAGCCCGAGATCGGATTCGAACCGATGACCTGCCGCTTACAAGGCGGCTGCTCTGGCCAACTGAGCTACTCGGGCAATTATTGATCTAGAGCTAAGTTAGCAAACTATCAGGGGGTACTTGATTATGATCCTTTATCGGAGGATGATTTGGTATAGGTTTAGATTCAAGAGAGAAGAGAATGGTGATTATAAAAAGTCTTAGTCGTCAGCAGAAAGCAATCGACCATAAAGGCAGACAATGAGTATGCAATCACCATTGGGAGGAAAGGGCATAGCACCCAGTAACGCATCTGCCGCGCCCAGAGCATTTTTACTAATTTTTGTAGCAGTTGTTCTTGGTCTCGTACTCTTATGGAAAGGTTTAGACGACGACCTACAGAACGCCGTTTCAAATACTTCAGATTCATCAGGCCAGGCGGCGCAGATGACCGAGGAACAACCTGCCGATTTACCACCTTTGGACGTTCCGGAAATTTCAACAACTACTGTTGCGGTAGTTGAAACAACAACCACAACAAGTCAGCCACCATTGCCGACTAAACCTCCAAGTACAGTAAAGGTTCTTGTGTTGAATGGTTCGGGTGTAGGGGGAGCAGCGGGAGCAGTTACAAACCTTCTTAAACCTCATGGGTATACAACTTTGTCACCCGCTAACGGGAATAAAGATGAAAAGTCTTGGGTTTACTACAAACCTGAATTCTCACCTGATGCAAAAGGCGTAACGGATGTTCTTGAGATAATGCCTGATTTGCTTACTTCTTTTCCAACTAATGGACTTCTTGTACCCGAAGGAAGTATGGACAGGGTTTCAAATGCAGACGTAATCGTATTTTTGGGATCTGATAAAGAGATTTACGGTTCGTAAAGTTGCGGGTTTTAGCCGCTCCAGATAAGTTTCGCGGTTCTTTAACTGCATTAGAAGTTGCTAATGCAATTAATAAAGCAGTTAATAGATCCGGCGGGATTCCTACAGGCGCTCCGATGGCAGACGGAGGTGAAGGCACTCTGGAAGTCCTTGGAGGACCTAATCGTACAACGACTGTCACTGGACCTTCAGGTGAACCGGTGGAAGCAGAATGGAGATTAGCGGATAAAACAGCAGTAATTGAAGTGGCTAGAGTATCGGGTCTCACGTTAGCAGGAGGACCTGAAGCTAATAACCCCTTAGAAGCCACAACAAAAGGTACCGGCGAGTTGATTCGCTGTGCTTTGGAACAAGGCGCTAAACGCATAATAGTTGGTCTTGGTGGTTCCGCTAGTACAGATGG
This sequence comes from Acidimicrobiaceae bacterium, assembly GCA_002729765.1. Lineage (GTDB taxonomy): Bacteria > Actinomycetota > Acidimicrobiia > Acidimicrobiales > MedAcidi-G1 > MedAcidi-G1. The sequence goes on along the minus strand of PBYV01000020.1, from coordinate 3,150 downwards.
GGGACTAGGGGCTTTAAAAGCTATGGGGTCACTTGCTCGCTATAAAGGTATTGAGCTCATAGCAGCATGTGATGTTCGAACAGATTTTCTTTCTTCAGCTGACTCTTTCGCTGCTCAGAAAGGAGCCACTTCCACACAGATAAAGTTTCTTAACCGGCGTTTACAACGACTCGTACAGATTTATGAAGAAGAATATAAAGTTTCAGTTGAAGAAATACCAGGAGGTGGAGCGGCCGGAGGGCTTGCAGGTGGATTACTTGTTGCTGGAGCTAAATTAGTTGATGGGTTTGATTTTATTGCTCAAGAAATTTGTCTTGATGAAATGATCATGAAATCTGACATGGTTATTACAGGTGAAGGTCATCTCGACAAGACATCTTTTGAAGGGAAAGTTGTTTCAGGTGTATGTCGTTATGCAGAAGCAGCTTCAGTTCCAGTTTTTGTAATTGCAGGTGCAATTAGTAGTGAAGTAGCCGAAAGAGTTGACTGTGTTTCTTTAATAGAAGCTTTTGGTGAAGAGCGTGCTTTTTCAGAAACAGAACTATGTATTGAGAGACTGGTAACTGAACGCATGGAGTTATTACCCCAATAACGGCTTTCTTCGAAAAATGTTAAAAAACTTGATTTTCTAGGTGTTTTGGAGTGAAAAGGGTTGGTTTTTTCTCCTTAACATGATTGGATTAGCAGTCTAAGTAGAAGAGTGCCAAAGCACTTATAACACTAAATCTGCTTCAATTCTTTGATGAAAGGCTTGCTTAATGGCTAAGAATATTGTTTTTGATGAACAGGCTCGTAGAGGGCTTGAAAAAGGTATGAACCAGTTGGCAGACGCTGTACGTGTCACCTTGGGACCTAAAGGAAGAAATGTCGTTTTAGATAAGAAATGGGGAGCCCCAACGATTACAAATGACGGCGTGTCAATTGCAAAAGAAATCGATCTAGAAGATCCGTATGAAAGAATCGGAGCAGAGTTAGTTAAAGAAGTAGCTAAGAAAACTGATGATGTCGCTGGTGACGGGACCACTACGGCGACAGTACTTGCTTGGGCAATGGTTGGCGAAGGTTTGAGAAATGTTGCTGCTGGAGCTAACCCTATGTCTTTGAAACGAGGAATTGAAGCGGCCGTTGAAGCAGCTGTTGAAGCCATTCTTTCTGAATCTGTAGATGTTTCAAGTGATAAGGAACAAATTGCCAATGTCGCATCAATTTCGGCTGCTGATTCTGAAATAGGTGAAATGATTTCTGAAGCCATAGACAAAGTAGGAAAAGATGGAGTTATAACAGTTGAAGAAGGACAAACATTTGGTTTAGAGATGGACCTCGTGGAAGGAATGCGCTTTGATAAAGGATATATTTCGCCTTACTTCGTGACTGATCCAGAAAGAATGGAAGCAGTTTTAGAAGACCCTTATCTTCTACTCGTAGGTTCAAAGATTTCTGCGGTTAGAGATTTGGTTCCTGCATTAGAAAAAGTAATGCAAGCAGGTAGACCTTTGGTAATTATCGCTGAAGACATAGATGGTGAAGCACTCGCAACTTTAGTTGTCAACAAGATTAGGGGAACTTTCACATCAGTCGCTGTAAAAGCTCCTGGTTTTGGCGATCGAAGAAAAGCAATGCTTCAAGACATTGCAATCCTTACTGGAGGACAAGTTATTTCCGAAGAGGTCGGATTGAAGGTAGATTCAGTAACAATTGACATGTTAGGTTCCGCTAGAAAATTAGTAGTCACAAAAGATGAAACCACTCTTGTTGAAGGAGCAGGTGATCAGGATGCTATTGCTGGACGAATTACTCAAATCAAAGCTGAGATAGACAATACAGATTCTGATTATGATCGAGAAAAATTGCAAGAAAGACTAGCGAAACTTTCAGGCGGTGTAGCTGTACTCAAAGTAGGTGCCGCTACAGAGGTAGAGCTAAAAGAAAAGAAGCATCGTATTGAAGATGCTGTAAGCACTACAAAAGCAGCGATTGAAGAGGGTGTTGTAGCTGGAGGAGGAGTAACTCTTCTAAGAGCACAAACTGCAGTAGAAAAAGCTGCTTCAAAACTGGAACATGATGAAGCAACTGGAGCAGGCATCGTAGGACGATCCTTGGCGGCACCTTTAACTCAGATTGCTGTCAATGCTGGCATGGAAGGTGGAGTAGTAGTTGAAAAAGTTAAAGATCAAAAAGGTCCAAATGGTCTTAATGCAGCTACAGGTGAATACGAAGATCTTATAGCTGCAGGAATTATCGATGCAGCGAAAGTAACTCGTTCAGCTCTACAAAATGCCGCATCTATAGCTGCACTCTTTCTCACCACAGAAGCAGTAATTGCTGATGTCCCAGAAGAAGCTGCTGCAGGTATGCCAGATATGGATTTCTAAATTGATCTCAGACGAACGTTATGTGAGTCTTTCAACTTGGACAAAAGAAGAAAATCGTAAGAGAGCACCGGTTTGGGTCGCTTTATTAGATGACGGGCGAGTCGGTTTTATAACTGGTAATAAGACTTGGAAAGTAAGACGGATCCTTCGAAATCCGAGTGTTCAGCTTCAACCCTGCAATTTTAAAGGTGCACTTAATAAGGATTCAGAAGGTTGTGTGGGCGTGGCAAGAGTAGTTGATGCAGGCGAAAAAGAATACACACTAATTAAAAATGCAATTCGTAAAAAATACGGAATCCAAGATTTGGTGGTTGGCTTTTTTGGTCAATTTTCAAAAAAATATGGTGAGGATTGTGCAGTCGTTATTTCTTTAGAGAATGAGACGCTTTCTTAGTTTTTTGGATGAGCGTGTTGCCAACCGAATCGACCTTTAATACACAGGTGTCCTTCTGTGACGGAGTGATCTGATGGCGATGTTACTTTGACAATTTTCTCATCTTGAGTATGTAATTCTAAGTTGCAACCAACTCCACAAAAACCGCAAATAGTCTCAGTAACTTTTTGATTATCAGGATCCCAAGAATTGTCTTCTCGCATATCATGCTCAGTTTTAAAAACAAGAGCCCCCGTAGGGCAAACCCCTATGCAATTACCACAGTAAACACAAGCAGAATCTGGCAACTCGACATCAAATTCGGTTGAGATGTGTGCTTCAAAACCACGTCCTGCCGTAGCTATTGCAAAAGTGTGTTGAGCATCGTCACCACATGCTTCAACA
>PBYV01000019.1 GCA_002729765.1 Acidimicrobiaceae bacterium | reverse complement strand
TCCAGCAGTCGTAGTAGGAGCAGCAGTCGTAGTAGGAGCAACAGTCGTAGTCGGAGCAACAGTCGTAGTCGGAGCAACAGTCGTAGTAGGAGCAACAGTCGTAGTCGGAGCAACAGTCGTAGAAGAGTTCTCACTACTGGAACCACAAGCAACAGTCATCAGACTCAGCACAACAAAAGTGCCTAGCAAAGTTGTAAAAGACCGCAAGCGAAAGGAATAATTCAGGTTTATATTCATTTAAACCCTTTCATAATATATTTCTCACTTACCATAGAAACACGCAATTCGTCACCCTACAAATTTAAACTGTTAGTTTTAATAGAAAAATACGAATGGAACTTAAAATGCGTCGAAGAATTCAATTCTGATGACTATCCAGACGTTTTGCAATGAACCAACAAATAACCCAATAAATCTCTAACTTTCAAGAAAGGAGTGCTCCCTTATGCAAGCAAATCGCTTCACTCCCCCTGGACCAGATTGGTATGAACAAATACAAGAAGAAGTTTTGGAGCCTGACATTCCTATTGTTGACCCTCATCATCATCTGTGGAGAATTCCCGGACTCGATTATCTGTTAGAGAATTTACAAAATGACACTCAATCAGGTCATGATATTAGAAAAACTGTTTTCGTTGAATGCAGTGCCTCGTATCGGGAATCTGGTCCTGAGCATCTCAAACCTGTTGGTGAAACAGAGTTTGTAGCTGAAATGGCTGAAAAGTCAAAAGAACAAGCTAAACCTTTAATCTCTGGGATAGTCGCCCACGCAGACCTGACACTGGGAGCAAATGTTGAAGAAGTTCTCGAAGCTCACGAAGCAGCGGGTCGAGGATTGTTTCGTGGTATCAGGCATGCTTTAGCGCATTCTAAACATCCTGAGCATATGACTATTGTTGGGCGATCTCCAGCTGCTCTTTATGAAAACAAAAATTTCCAAGAAGGTGTCCGCACTCTGGGGCGCCTTGGATATACATATGAAAGTTGGCACTATCACTATCAGAATAAAGAATTCCTTGAAGTAGCTGCTTCAGCACCTGAGACGACAATAATTCTTGACCATTTCGGAACACCACTAGGTGTAGGTCCATACGAAAACGAACGAGAAGAAATTTTTGAACAATGGTGTTCAGACATTGCTGAAATTTCAACTTTGCCTAATGTGTACGCCAAACTAGGGGGTTTATCGATGCCAGATAACGGATTCAACTGGCACCTTGAAGACCGACCTCCGACATCTGATCAATTAGTGGAAGCACAGAAACGCTACTACGAACACACTATTGAATGTTTCGGACCCAACAGGTGCATGTTTGAAAGCAACTTCCCCGTTGACAGACTTTCTATCTCTTACCACGTTCTGTACAACGCTTTCAAGAAAATGGTTTCACACTTTTCAGATTCTGAAAAACTAGCAATGTTCAATGGGACAGCTTCCCTCGTTTATAGCCTCTGAAAACTACAGACAGGAACGTATAGCTGCAATCAGTGACGCTGTTCGAGGGTCCCCCATTACTGATGTGCCCATTTGGTTCATGACATAACCAAAACCGACCTGATGATCTAAATCTCCAAATGCTAGAGAGCCTCCTGCTCCTGAGTGGCCAAAAGATTCTTCCGTGAGCATCGGGCTACTTTCCAAAGATCTCATGAATCCCATCCCCCAACCTGAATCGAGAACTAGCACAAGGTCAGGACCTCGCGAACTTTCTTCTTTTGTTTTCATAACTGTTTCATCGTTAATAAGTCTTACACCATCAACCTCTCCTACACAGGCTGCGTAGATACGAGCCAATGCGCGTGCTTCACTTATGCCACCTGCTGCTGGTATTTCGGCTGCGTGAACTTTTCTGCTGTTAAAACTTTCAAGTGCGTTCGGGTTGAAAGGGTCATATGCATCTCCTTTAAGCATTGCTCCGTCCAAAGTCAAAGCGCGCCAGCCGAGAGTTCCAGTTCCAATTATTGAATCAACCAGCTCTTGAACCATCGGGTCATCTACTGCAGAAGCCTCGACTATAGGCGCAACCCTGTGTTCTTGTGATTCTGGTAAGCCAATGAAAGAGTCAACGCCCAATGGTTTTACGACCTCCTCGTCAAAAAATTTGCCTATAGGTCTTCCATCTATTCTTTTGATTATTTCGCCTACGATCCAACCATAAGTAAGAGCGTGATAACCGTTGCTGCTGCCTGGTTCCCATAGTGGAACCTGCTCTTCCAGCGCTCTTAGAACAGGTTCTTTTTCACATATCTCGTCTAACGTAAGCTCAGTATCGACTGAAGCAAGTCCAGCTTGGTGATTCATGCACTGGGCGACTGTTATATTCTCTTTTCCTCCTTGAGCAAATTCGGGCCAGTAATGTGAAACTGGTTTTTCGTAATCAAGATCTCCTCGCTCGTAGAGCATTGCTGCACAAATCGCAGCTAAGCCTTTGGTGGTTGAGAAATGGAGTTGTAAAGTGTCACGCTCCCAAGAGCGTCCAGAATTGACATCAGCAACTCCTCCCCAAACGTCCACGACACTTTCACCTTCCACATAAAGGCAAAAAGCTGCTCCTATTTCTTCGAATTGTTCAAAATTATTTGAAAATGCTTCAGCTACCGCTTCGTAACCTTGTGAAACTTCACCATTTATTTCTGTCATAATTTCCTCACCTTGCTGAAATTAATCTGAGTGCCCGAGGTGGGAGTCGAACCCACATGATTTTTCAATCCAAGGATTTTAAGTCCTCTGCGTATGCCGTTCCGCCACTCGGGCTTCTATCAATGGATACGCTAGCTAAACTCTTGCAACAACACTTCAAAAATAGAAAAGTTTTGTTTTATAGTTCTACGCTGCCTCCTCACAGGCATCTACCGAGGACCATAAAAGAGCTCTGAAAAAATCTGATTGATTCCTGTCGAGACTATTCGCTACTAAAACGCCTTCTATCATGTCAGAAATAACCGCACTATACGGACGTCCGGAAAAAGAAACTGAAACGACTGAAAAGTCGACCCCCCGTCTTATAGATCTGTGAACTTCCTCTATTCGCGGAGGACTACGAAAAGTCGGAACTGCCAATTTATGGTTGCGCGCCACCTGACCTAAAACTCTGGCAGTTTCTGCAAATATAAAACTTGTCATTTCTCTATTTTTCATACTTTTCCAGTATCTCAAGCATGTGTGACAATAGTGAGAGAGAATGTGTTGTGTCCGATTCTGAAAATATTTTAAACCCAGCACAACAAGAAGTAATTGAGCACCTCGGAGCTCCGTCGAAAGATCGACCATCTTTTGAAACTGATCTTAAACAACACTTAAGAAGAGCTTTAGAGACTGCAGTCGCTCATTGTATGGAAGAACTTCCAAATGATGAAAATATTTTCTTATCAAAACATCGACTAGCCCAAATCCATGGATGTGAAGAAAAATTCTTAGCTGAAGAAAATGAAGATTTCGAATGGCAGGTGGCGACAGCCAGAGGAACGATTGTCCATAAGGCAATCGAACTTTCCGTTAACTGGCGCAAAGAAATAGAACCTGCTGTCATTGTGGATGAAGCAGTCGCACGATTCGAAGAAGACTCAAATAGTCTCGGCCACTGGTTGCGTGGCTGCAGTGAAATAGAAAGAGCCGAACTGCGATCAATCTCAGTGGATACTTTCACCAAGTTTTTAGAATGCTGGCCAACCTTAAAACCCTCCTGGCGACCTGTTGCTGAAAGTCGCGTCAGAGCTGACCTTTGTAACGAACGCCTAATACTTGCTGGAAAGGTTGACTTAACTTTGGGAGTAGCGGAAGGTCAAAAAGCAGGAAAGGTAATTGTTGATTTTAAGACAGGGGGTTTCAATGCAACACACCATGAAGATCTCAGATACTACGCTCTTGTTGAAACACTCAGGATAGGGATACCACCCAGACTTGTAGCTTCCTACTATCTAGATCAAGGGGATTTCGTTCCTGAAAAAGTCACTGAAGAGCTTCTCGAATCAACTGTGAGACGGATAGCTCAAGGAGTCGAACGAATAGTTGAAATTACCCACATGGAAAAAACTCCAGTGTTGAAACCAGGACCCTCGTGCAGGTGGTGTCCAATTTCAGACGATTGTGATACCGGACAAAAATACATAAACGAGGCTAACGGTAACAACTAATTTACTGTGTTTAAATTACTAAATTTACCCCGAGCCCATAAGACGATCGCCGAAAGCGCCAAGATAGACCCACTTAAAGCAACGACTGGACGTGGACCGAATACGGAAATCAGCCAGCCCATAGCAAGACCTGCGAAAGGTGCGGGGCCTAAAACTCCCACAAGGTAAATTGCCATAACTCTTCCCCTCATCTCTTCATCAACCTGCAATTGAACTACTGAATTCAAATTCGAAGCTGAGGTTAAATGCATGATTCCTAAAATACCTAGAGCACAAAAAGCCACCGCATACGAAGGAGCTACCGCAAAAAGAATGACTGCTAAGCCGTATCCAACCGTTGCTATTAACTGCTGAACAGAAGGTTTCAGATAACTTACATAACCCGTCACAACAGGGACTACCAATACTGCTCCAATGCCTTGAGCGGAACCTAAAAGACCGAATAAGAAAGGTGAAACTTCAAAAACTTCTTCTGAGAAAACGATAATTTGTTGCACAACAGGAAATCCGAAAGTAGAAACAATCGCTATTGTCAATATGGCGGCTGAAATCCCCGGTGAATTACGGACATACCTAACTGATTCTCTGTAATCAGAAATGACCGTTGGTCGCTCGCGACCAGCTTTGAAACTTTCTTCTTGTGAGCTCATTAACGAATCTGCTTCCATCAAAAAAAGGCACACAAGCATTGGCCCGTAAAAGAAAACTACAGCAGCGAGAGTCCAACCAGGTCCAGAAAACCCAAGGATTAAACCTCCAATCGCTGGACCTAAAGCACGTGCAGCATTGAACTGTGTGGAATTCAATGTAATTGCATTTCGCAGAAGACTTTGTGGTACGCATTCAGCTACAAATGCCTGACTAACAGGTATCAATAATCCCGAAACTATTCCATTTAGAAAAAAGATAGCCACCCAGACACCAGGCTCTTTGAGACCCAAACCCCACGCGATTGCCATCAATCCTGCCATAAATGAAGCAACAAGATTAGTTGCAATCAATACATTTCGACGATTTAGATTGTCTGAAATCCAACCTGTTAATGGATTGACTACAAGCATCGGTACAAAATTTGCAAACGCAGCCATCCCAACCCATGAAGCAGATTCTGTAAGTTTGAAAATGATATAGTACGTCGCCACATACTGCGCCCATCGACCATTGTTTTTTAGAACCGCTCCGATCCAATACAGGCGAAAATTCTTTACTTTTAATGAATCGAAAATTCCATAAGAAGAAATGGGCACCGTCTGACCTTATCTATCAAATTTATTTATAGTGGGAGTTGACAATACTCATGGAAGACTAATGATATGAAATATTTAAAACTAGAACACAGAGATAGGGTCGCACTGCTCACACTAAATGACCCTGAACGCAGAAATGTTGTAAGTAACGAATTAAACGAAGAACTGGTGTCAACTTTTGACAAATTGGAAAAAAGTGATGACACAGGTGCAGTTGTAATCACGGGTGAGGGACGCGCATTCTGCGCTGGTGCGATACTTGATGACTTACTAGATGCGGGAGAAATGCAAAAACAAGGAGACGAGGCATCGCTCCCACATATTTATCGCGGTTTTTTACGGATAGCTCATAGCACCCTTCCTACTGTTGCTGCTGTGAATGGTGCTGCTGTTGGAGCAGGGATGAACATGGTCTTAGCCTGCGATCTTGTCATTGCTGGAGTCTCTGCGCGTTTTGACACACGATTCTTAAATATTGGACTCCATCCAGGAGGAGGACATACGTGGCGTCTCAGGAATATCACTAATCTACAGACGGCCAAAGCGATGGTTCTTTTCAATCAAATTCTTGACGGTGAAGCAGCTGCGAAACGTGGATTGGCATGGGAATGTGTTCCTGATGACGAACTACTTGAAGCAGCTGTAAGTTTTGCATCTGAAGCCGCTTCTCACCCATCTGAATTAGTTGCTTCAACGAAAAATACTTTTAGTGAAACTTCAAAAACTTTCGACTCGGTTTCTTCAGTCGAACTGGAAGTTGGTCCTCAAAGATTGTCTATGCAACAAAGTGCTTTTACAGACATGGTCGCAGGTTTAAAGAAAAAGATCACTAGCGAAAAATAAATCACTTTTACTCCAACCAGTTTAAAGCCATTTCCTTTTTACGCATTTCCCACTCTTCGACTGTCATTGCATACCTAAGGTGATCTTCCCAGATTCCATTTATTTCTAAATACTTCTCCGCTAAACCTTCACACCTCAAATCAAGTTTTTCAACCACACGGCGCGAAGAATTGTTTCGAGGAACAATTGATACTTGAAGGCGGTGAAGATGCAACTCTTCAAAGGCGAATTTGAGTACCACCACTAAAGCCTCGGGCGTATAGCCATTTCCGGCACAATTCTCATCAATCCAATAACCTACATGACCACTTTGAAAAGCTCCGCGCGTAATATTTGAGATATTAATTTCACCTATAAATTTTGCAGATAAAAAAATGCCAAATGACCAAGCTGACCCTAAGTTCATTTCTCTTTCTCTATTTGTGCAGCGACTTTCGAAATAATACCTATCTTCCAACGAGTCAGGTTTCTTTAAATTTTGTTTCGGTTCCCAGGGGACTAACCAATCAAAATTAGAAAGTCTCATATCACGCCAAGATTCAAAATCTTCAGGAGACAATGGTCTAAGTTCTACACGACGGCCTTTCAATAGCAAAATTAGCCTTCCTTTTAGATTCCAAAAACTATGGATTATTATTGTAAATTACTTCAGAGATAATTACTTGTTGTAACCATGAAGCATTGAATACAAAATACCGTCCAAAATATCTGACTCTGATACTAGGCATTCTGTTAACTCTAGTTGTCTCATCACTTTGACAAGAATTGCAGTGCCAGCGACAATTACATCTGCCCTGTCTTCCTCAAGACCGGGATTAGATATTCTTTCAAGCCTGTTTTCAGTAGCTAAAGTTCTGAAAACATCCTCAACTGCATCTTTTAATAGTTTAAAATGATGAATTTTTTCTCTGTCATATTTTTCTAAACCTATTTCGATAGCTGCTATACAAGAAACAGTTCCAGCTAATCCCACTAAAGTAATCCCATTTCTAATGTCAGGAATTTCTCTTAAAGCATCATCGACATGTCCTCCTATAACACTCAAACAGGTGTGCAACTCTTCCGGTAATGGCGGATCATTGTCAAAAAACTCCTCTGTAAGACGCACACATCCAATTTGAGAAGAGTGGACGTTCTCAGGTTTATCATTCCCGAAAACAAATTCAGTAGACCCTCCCCCGATGTCCAAAACCAAAAAGGGTCCTTTGGCAGGTTCCAACTCAGCAATTGCGCCTTCAAATGCCAAACGTCCCTCTTCTTCACCTGTTAATAGCTCCGGCCTTACACCGATTGTTGATTCGACTTGATTGAAAAATTCTTCACTGTTGCTGGCATCACGTGCTGCAGATGTGGCGACCATACGTACTTCTGAGACTTTATGAGTGTCTAAACTCCGACGAAAATCTTTAAGAACATCAAGCACACGCGACATTGCCTGGTTTGAAAGTTTTCCGCTCTTATCTAGATCTTCACCTAAACGCGTGATCTTCATTTCTCTATCTAAAATCTCAAATTTGTTACCGATTAACAAACGGGTCGAATTCGTACCACAATCTATAGCTGCATAGTTATGGTCATTCATCTGCATGCTTTCATTTTTTGCCTCAGTAGTCGACTTCCTTTAAGGCTTCATCAACCCACACACCTACAGGGTCATCTCCGCCTGCAAGGAACCACGCATAGTGGGCGTGCAAGCATTTAACACCTTTACGCGTCCCACCGACTCCACCTGATGGTTGAGGGCCATTATAAGAATCAGGAAGTTGTAAATCCCTTTCCTTGCCATATCTATCGTGTGCATCTTTGATGGACTTAGAATCACATTCTCTTTCTGCTTGTTTAACTCCACCTTGTGATTCCAACGTTCCAATTTTGCTCCTGATAAGAGGGTCGACCAACCAATACAGCGTTGGCATAGGTCTTCCGTTAGGCAACAAAGGGCTGTTACGGATAACACGCGGATTACCCAAGTCGTCTCTAACAGCCACCGTAAATAAACCTTCAGGCTTGCGACCGAGACTCGCTGTTACAAAAACTAGGTCTTCTTTTGTCGGTTCCTTATCCACTCCGGCACTAACTTCTTTCCAATTGAGCTACCAGCAACACTGAGTAAATCTATTGCTTCTGAATCTTGATTACTTGAATCTTCTAATTGACTATCCTGAGAATCTCCACCTTCGGATAGAACTAGTTCACTTAAATTATCAGCAAATTGGCCCATCAACTTTTTACTAATATCAGCCATAACACCTCGTCCGAACTGAGCTACTTTGCCCGTTATCTTCAAGTCTGTAACAACATTCACACGAGTGCCATCCGCTGTCGACTCTAAAGATGCTGTTATATCAGCCGATGCGTTACCCGCACCACGCGTATCGCGTCCTTCTCCTCTGATCACCACACGATGGTTGGACTCATCTTTCTCAACGAACTTTGCGACACCTTTATATTGTGCTGTTATCGGACCGACCTTGACTTTGACGAAACCCTTATATTCCTCATTTTCAACTTCTTCCAACTGAGCACCAGGCAAACAAGGAGCAATCAACTCAACATCATTTATAACTTCCCAAACTTTCTCGATAGGTGCCGATACTTCAAAATCGTTATTTAACTCCATTGTTCCAAATCCTTAAATGTGTCGATGTCATTACCGTTCCCTGAGCAAACGATTTCTGTAACTTTGTGATTACCTCCATTCAACAGGGGTCGTGCTCCGACATCACCTTCTGCTGGTAAATATTCAAAAAACTCTGAAGAAATTTTCGTTGGAGGTCTTCTTTGCCCATCAAAGGTAGCTACAACTAAATGATCAGGACACTCAGCTACCGAGATCCAGGCCTCTTTTGGAACTCCCGGCATATCTCCGAGCCCTACCACAACGGCCTCATGTCCTCTATTTTTTGCCCATCTGGTAGCGACAATCAATGAACTCGATTGACCTGACTTCCAGTCGGGATTGTGCAACTGGGTAGCTTCTTGCGGTATTAAGTCTGAGATATCTACTGAGCCTGTAACTACTATCAATTCGTCCAAGTGAGCGCCTGCAGCCGAACTAATAGCCCACGAAACAACAGGTTTTCCTTTGAGATTTGCGAGCAGCTTATGTCCTTCTTTGTCCCAACGCTCCCCTCTTCCAGCTGCAAGGATTACTGCCGCAACCGTCATTTACTTAACCGTAAATCAATCATGAATCGGGCCCTTGGTTTCCGATAGAGCAATCGAGGAACGTCCGGTTCTTAAAGCGATCATCTCCGCAACTATCGAAATAGCTGTCTCTTCGGGAGTTCGGGACCCTATGTCTAAGCCAATCGGTGACCTGAGTCTTGTCATTCCTTCATCATCAACACCAACTTCGTATAAACGATTTATACGATCTTCATGAGTTTTACGTGATCCCATCACTCCTATATAACCAACATCTGTAGCCAACGCTGAAACTATTGCTGGAACATCGAATTTTGCATCATGGGTAAGAATGCAGACAGCATCCCTCGGCCCAAAAGTCTGACCTATTTTCTCTATTAATTTATTTGGCCACTCAACAATGACTTCATCAGCAAGAGGGAAACGCTGAGTCGTAGCGAAAATTTCTCTCGCATCACAGACAGTTATCCGATAACCAAGGACTTTACCTATTTTTACCAAAGCCGCCGTGAAGTCAACCGCTCCGACTATAAGTAGTTGCGGGGGTTGTATAAAAGACTCTACGAATACTTGAACTGTTTCTTCTCGCGCTTCACCGGACTCGCCATAGTTCCTGACACCACTACGTCCAGCTGTAAGCTCTCCTCTTGCATCACGCGAAACCACTCGATCCAAGTCACTGTTTCCCAATGAACCTTCAAAACCGACTCCACTTTTTTCATCAGGGAAAACAATCATTTTCTCCCCTACAGGTGGGCCTTTTACTACAGTGACCAAAGCAAAAGATTCCTCTTCATTAAGAAGCTCTTCTACACGATCAAAAATCGAAATATCTTTTTGAGGTTTTCTGTTCATTTTTTACCAATCAAGCGGTTCAATAAAAAGATGTACTGTGCCTCCGCAAGTCAATCCCACCGAGAAGGCTTCTTCATCGCTATACCCAAAGGAAACAATGTGTCGTTCGTTATTCTTAATAACTTCGAGTGCTTCTAAGACAACAGCTCCCTCCACACATCCTCCAGACACAGAACCTGCCACTTCCCCTTCTTCAGTTACTGCCATCGCAGCTCCTGGTAAACGTGGTCCAGAACCGTCAAGGTCGATGACTCGCGCAAGAGCAATTTTTTTGTCCTGCTTCTGCCAGCGACGAATATCTTTGACAATTTCTTTCATCTTTAAATTAACTCTCTCTCATTATGACTCGGCACTTCATTCTGTTAGCAGTGTTGACAAATCTTTAAGTGAATCAAAAGAATTGCCTTCCACAAAATTATCAATATGAGGCAAAGCAGCAGCCATCCCTTTTGCTAGCGGTTCATAATCCGGAGTTGCTTTTAGCGGATTAGCCCAAACAATTCTATGTGTCACACGATGCAAGCGTTTCATTTGTTCAGCAACTATTTCCGAATCGCCACGGTCCCAACCATCAGAAAGAATCAAAACAGTCGCCCCCCTGGCCATTCCTCTAATTCCCCAATGGTCATTGAAATCTTTTATACCTTCCCCTAGTCGTGTTCCACCTGACCAATCTTCCACAGTGTCGGACACTCTCTCCAGTGCCGCATCAGGATTTCGTGTAGAAAGTTCTTTAGTTAAACGCGTGAGACGGGTTCCCAGAGTGAAGGCTTCCACATCTGATCTACCCAGCATCACAGCGTGAACAAATCTTATAAGAACTCTCGCATACACTTCCATCGAACCACTTATGTCCAGTAAAAGAACCAGTCGTCTTCTTCTTTCACCGCTTTCCTGAAAGTGTTTTTTGACGATCTCACCACTGGTTCTAAAAGAGGATTTGACACTTTTCTCGAAATCAAACTTTCGGTGTTTCTTAGTTTTAATCATTCGACGAGATTTCTTTCTTTCCCCCATGAAGCGGATCTCATTCATCAACTGAAAGAGTTCTTGAAGTTCTGCTCTATTGCAATTTGAAAAATCTTTTGAAGAAAGAACCTCCAAATTTGAGTACTTGACACTGAGAAAATCATTTTCCGATTTTGAAGAATCTTCAAATTCTGAATCATCAGGTAAATCATCAAAAAGAAAATCTAATGCTGGAAGTTTGTTTACTTCATCTACTAAAGAGTCAACACCTAACCAATGACTTTTAAAAACTTTGTTGTAAATTGATATATCTTCAGGCCTATTTATAAGAGTTGACCGTCCGGCCCAGTAAATATCCTCAGAAGAACCTGCTCCAATCTCTGCAACAGCTAGCCCGAAATCTATCGAACTTCCTAAAGAAATTTTTACGCCCGTAATTCGCAACAGATCGACAAAATTAATCAGATGCCTATCGAGAGTCTTCTGCCCATCAATAACTTGATTCAATTATCCTTGACGCACCAGTGAAAGGATTTCATCAAAACCTCTCGAGCGCACCCTTTCTTGATCTTCTCGATACTTGATCAGAGTTCCCAAAGTCTCATCAACTGAATCTTCGTCTAGGTCATCAACTCCAATAGTCACTAATGCTTCTGCCCAGTCAATAGTTTCAGCGACTCCGGGTGGTTTATATAAATCCATTCCTCTTAGAAGAGCTGCGGCTTTTGACACTTCTTCAGCAAGAAGAAGTGGGACTTTAGGTGCTCTAATTCTAATAATCTCAATTTCTCTCTCTACATCTGGATGTTCAACCCAGTGGTAAAAACACCTTCTCTTCAATGCATCATGTAGATCTCGAGTCCTATTTGAAGTGATAACGACAATTGGTTTAACTTCTGACCGGTAAGTTCCTAGTTCAGGAATAGTAATCGAATACTCCGACAGTATCTCCAGAAGAAAAGCTTCGAATTCGTCATCCGCTCTGTCTATCTCATCGATTAACAATACAGGTGGTGGGTCATTTTTTACAGAAAGCGCCTGCAACAAAGGACGCCTTATCAGAAATCTTTCGTCGTAGAGTTCCCCTTCTAAAGTATCTGTTGAGACATCTTCAGCCCGACCACTTGCTTCTGCTGTTCGAAGATGAAGAAGTTGACGTGCGTAGTCCCATTCGTAAACTGCTTGATTCGAATCTATGCCTTCATAGCATTGAAGTCTTATCAGATCGCCTTCTACCCAGTTTGATAGAGATTTTGCTAATTCCGTCTTTCCTACTCCGGCTTCTCCCTCTAAAAGAAGGGGTCGATTCTGTCTTAGAGAAAGAAAAACAGCCGTAGCTAAACCACGATCAGCTAAATAGTTCTGTGCTGACAGTTCCTCTACGACTTTCTCCACCGAAGAAACATCTCTTAAACCCATAGATTAAGACTAGATGTCTTATTTACTCAGCGGTCAGAAAAAATCTTTATTTTCCTGATTCTTGAAGACCTCGTTTAGTCAAAACACGAGCAAGGTGGGAGCGATATTCAGTAGAAGCATTTAGATCAGAAGGAGGTTCGAGCCCTTCTGCAGCTAGTTCAGAAGCTTCTTCTGCTGAAGCACCATTTTCGATAGCTTCTTCTAAAGCTGCAGCACGTACAGGTTTAGAATCCATGTTGACGAGCCCGACACCGCACTGGTTGTCAGCGATTAAAACCGAAGCTCCTACAATTGCCCAATCTTGCGCTCGGCGATTGAATTTTTGAAATGACCATGTTGAATTCGGTAATTTCGGAACACGAATTTCAGTTAAAAGTTCTTCTGGTTCTAAAGCTGTCTCAAGGAAACCTGTGAAGAAATCGTCAGCTTCAACTTCACGCTCACCTGAAGGGCCTTCGATAATGAACGATGCTCTCAAAGCCAATACTGCAGAAGGTATATCTGAAGCAGGGTCGCCGTGCGCTAAAGCTCCGCCGATTGTTCCTCGATGTCTGACTTGCGGATCACCTACCTGTTTTGTAGCAGCCGCTAAGAGCCCTGTGTTGGCTAACACCAACTCGCTTGTTTCAATTTCCCGATGGCGTGTTAAAGCTCCAATAGCTAAATGATCTCCTTCTTCACGCACATAAGAGAGTTCATTTACCCGGCCGACATCTACCACTATTCCGGGTGCAGCTAACCGATATTTCATGAGCGGTATCAAAGAGTGTCCACCCGCTAAAAGTTTTGCCTCGTCTCCATGTTCTGACAGTAAAGAAATTGCCTGTTCTTTTGAGTCAGCTCTCTGATAGTCAAAAGCGGCGGGAATCATGACTTGCTTCCACTAGCTTGAAGTACGGCTTTTACGATGTTGTGGTACCCCGTACACCTGCATAAATTGCCCTCTAAGCCCTCACGAACTTCCAATTCCGTAGGCGTGGGAACTTCGTCTAAGAGTGAAACAGCCGCCATCACCATTCCTGGAGTGCAATAACCGCATTGAAGTGCGTGGCAATCACGGAATGCTTCCTGCATAGGATGCAAAGTTTCACCATCTGCCAAACCTTCAATGGTTGTGACTTCTTGTTCATCTGCCTGAACAGCCAAAACAGTACAAGATTTTACAGATTCTCCATTTAAGTGAACTGTGCAGGCTCCGCATGAAGATGAATCACATCCTATGTTGGTTCCTTTCAAACTCGCCTGTTCTCTTATGAAATGAACCAGAAGAGTCCGTGGTTCCACTTCGGCTGAAACTGCCGTGCCATTAATTGTCATAGAAACTTTCAACGACTTCCCCCTCTTTGTAAATTTCTCAAATTTTCAAATCTTAATAATGAACTTAACAATAGCCATAAAACTAGCCTGTTTTTCAATCTATGAACCTATCCGCCTTAAAGAACGAAACGCTAAAACAGAACCGACGATATTAGCTGCAGCAAAAACCACGATACCTGGCCACGTCAGATCCCAAGTTATTCCATCTAGGAAGCCCTGTCTCGCGAAACGTAGCACGTTTGTTGTTGGATTAAACCGTGCGACTTGATGCAACCATCCAGTCATAAATTCCAAAGGAACTTGACCAATAGTCATGAAAAAACTGGTGAATGCCACCAGTTGGACAATCATCAAAGAACGAATCGTTTTGAAGCGGTAAACAATCGCAAGGCTGAAAAGACAAAAAACTGAAGCCATAAGAGCGGAAGCTGCTGCTAAAAGTAAAATGGCTGGGAGTCCGCCTGAAAGATTCAAACCTCCAAGCAAAGCTACAACGACAACTCCCACTGTGGGAAATAATGAGCGTATAGCGCTCACCAAAACAGTCCCTAGCAAAATTGAACTTCGACTACCTGGTGTTAAAAGGAGACGATCAAAAAAACCTGTTTCAAAGTCTTCTGCAGTGGATGCAGAGCCAAAAACGCCAGCAAAAACCGAACCTTGTAGTGCTACGTATGGAGCCATCCAGTCATAAATATTTTCACTTCCATAACCCTCAATTCTTGTTAATGAACCAAAAGCGCCTGTAAAACTAATCAACATGATCACCGGCATAAAAACAATAGGCAGTAATAAAGTTGGCCTGCTTAAAACTCTTAAAACACCTCTTCGACAGACCGCCATAGCTATCGATAAGGAAACACCGCTAGCCGCTTTGGAGAATGTTTGTGTTGTCATGGCCGCCCCAGTTTTTTGTTCAGAGTCAAGACCGAGCCACCTGTCACCAAAACTGCTCCCAATAATAAAATACCTAAAGCGGTAACTGCATCAGACCAAGACCAACCCACAATCATCAATCTTCTAAGGGGGTCGATTACCCATGTCAAAGGATTAAATTCAGCTAATCGTTTAAACCAGCCGCTCATAAGTTCCGTCGGAAAAAAAGCTGAACTCATAAAAATCATCACGAATATAAGCGGGAACGTAGCCCCCACTACCTCTTGAGAACCTGATCTGATAGCCAATATCTGACTTAATCCACCTATGACAACGACGAGAAGACAGGCTGACAAAGTCAAAACAACAAACCCAGCGAAACCACTAGATACCTGAGCTCCTGCAATTAAAAATACTAAAACTATTATCACAGTCTTGATTCCGGCCAGAAGAGCTGAACCGGCAACTCTGCCGATCAGAACAGGTACTCTTGCTACTGGCGAAGCTAATAGTCGGTCCATGAAACCGTTCTCTATATCTAATGCCAGCTCTGTTCCAGAATTGCTAGCACCGAATGAAACCATTTGAAGGACCGTAGCGGGGAGGAGGAAATCAAGAAAAGAATCAACTTCTGGGAACCCTGGAAGACTCAAAACTCGCTCAAATTGTTCTGTGTATGTAAAAGCCAAAAGTAAAGGGAAAAGCAATCCTGGCAAAACGGTAGCGAGTTGACGCAGTTCACTCACTAAGGAACGTTGGGCTAGGACAATAGTTTGGGAGAAAAAGTTTTTAATTACTGTCGAAGAAGCAGCCGTATCGACTTTATTCATTCCCCTCCTCAACCCCTTCTAATCTTCTCCCTGTCGCATCAGCGAAAACATCATCGAGACTCGGAGCATCCAATTCTAGATGTTCTACCGAGATTCCAGCTTCGTCAAGCGCTCTTATGACTTCAGCTAACCGTGTTGCTCCTCCATCCAGCCCAACTGCTGCACGCCCCTCTCGAGCGGGCCTTCTATCACCAAAAGAATCTAAAACATCTTGTGCCCGAATAAGGTCCAATTCTTCAACGTCAACGCGTAGTGTAGGAGAACTGATATTTTCCTTCAATTCTTTTGGAATACCCTGGCGAACAATCCTTCCAGCATCAATTATCGCTATCTTATGAGCCAGTTGATCCGCCTCTTCAAGATATTGAGTGGTCAAAAAAACAGTTGTGCCCAACTCAGTATTTAAACGCTTAACCTCATCCCAAAGTGCCTCACGGCTTGTGGGATCAAGACCTGTAGTCGGTTCATCCAAGAAAAGAATCCTAGGCTCGTGAATCAAAGATAAAGCTAGGTCAAGACGTCTCCGCATACCTCCTGAATAAGTACTGACACGTCGAGCAGCTGCCCCTGAAAGTCCGACGCGTTCGAGTAACTCACCTCCTTTTTTCTTTGCTTCCGAACGAGAAATTCCATGCAAAACTGCTTGCAATCTGATCAATTCATTTGCCGTCATTAGTGGATCAATCGCTGCATCCTGAAGAGCTACCCCTATTACCTTCCTCACATCAGCCGCTTCAGTTACGACATTAAATCCTGATACATAAATTTCTCCGGAAGTCGGATGCAGTAACGTCGTAAGCATTCTTATTGCTGTCGATTTCCCGGCACCGTTCGGTCCTAAAAAACCAAAAACTTCCCCTTCGCTCACACTGAGGTCAATACCATCTACCGCTACTATCTCTCCGAATTTTCTTACGAGATCGCGCGTTTCTATTACCGTTTTCATATCAAATCCGTCTTTTCAGCCTTTTTGATTTTGAATTGATTCCCAAACCCTTCGGGAACTCAATGGTAAATCAATATTCCTAATTCCTAAATGACTCAATCCGTCCACTACAGCATTAGCAACTGCGGGAGTGGCACCAATCGCTCCTGATTCACCTATGCCTTTACAACCTAGTGGATTATTAGGGGTTGGGGTTTCCATAGGAACAAGTTCAAATGAGGGTAGTTCTGCCATTGAAATAATTCCGTAATCTGCAAAATTAGCTGATTGAGGATTTCCGTCAGAATCGTAAGCAACCTCTTCTGTGAGGGCTTGGGCAACCCCCTGCGCTATTCCCCCATGCCTTTGACCTTCCACGATCATAGGATTGATTATTGTTCCAGCATCATCACAAGTGATCATCCTGTCGAGAGTTACACCACCTGTTTCTGTGTCAATTTCGACAACAGCCACATGTGTTCCAAATGGATAACTGCATTTGGTCTGTTCATTTGATTCTGAAAATAGATCATCTGATTCTTCGGCTATATCTGCCCATGTCTTGTTGACTGCTGGAGTACCTGAAACATGGAAGGTTCCATTCGAATGATCTAAAACAATGTCATCGAGATTAGCTTCGAGCAAGTCAGCTGCAATTTGTTTAGCTGACTCGACTACTTCACCAGCTGCTCGATGGATGGATGAGCCACCTAGCTGAGTTGATCTTGATCCAAATGTTCCCACCCCTTCGGCAACTTTGTCCGTGTCACCTTGGATGAGTTCAATATCTTCAATGTCCATTCCTAATTGATCAGCAGCGATCATCGCGAAAGTGGTCTGATGGCTTTGTCCGTGCGAAAGTGAACCAGAGTAAACTCGAGCTTTTCCTTCAGAAGTGATTTCAACTTTTCCGTATTCAGCCCCTCCTGGAGCCGGACCAGCTGTAATTTCGACATAAGTTGCTATACCGATTCCCAGTTGAACTACTTCCCCATTTTCTCTACGCTTTGTTTGCTCAGTTCTTAAATCTGAATAGCCTGCTGCTTGAAGAGCCAGTTCTAGACTTTTTTCATAATCTCCGCTGTCATATTCTGTTCCCACAGCGGTTGAAACTGGAAAATCTTTAGCTTGTAAGTAATTTTTCCTTCTTATTTCTGCAGTATCCATTCCAATTTCAGCTGCGAACATGTCAACTGCTCTTTCGATCGTAAGAGCTGCTTCGGGTCTACCAGCTCCTCTGTACGCTTCAGTTGGAGTTGTATTAGTGACAACACTTCGGGCTGCTGTCTCGATATTTGGTATGTCGTAAACTCCAGAACTCATTATCAATGTAAACATGGGCAAGAAAGCACCTAGGCGTGCATACGCACCAGAGTCTGCTAAAACTTCAAGACGATAATGGGTTATGTTACCTTCCTTATTGCCGCCAATGGTAAAACGGTGTACGTGAGCTCTTCCTGGTCCCATAGCCAGAAGATTTTCGGTACGAGTCTCGAACCAACGAACAGGTCTACCCGCTTTAGCTGCCAACCAGGGAAGAAGAGCGTCTTCGGGATATGGGGGGATTTTCCCACCAAAACCACCTCCTACATCGGGCACAATTACTTGGAATCCTCCTTTTGCTTGTTCTGCGTAAAGAGGTTCTAGCGCACCTTTGACACCATGTGGGGCTTGATTAGACATCCACATGATTGCCTTATCACCTTCCCAAGTGGCTGCGGTTGAACGAGGTTCCAAAGGGGCTGGTGCTGTGCGTTGATGAGCCACTCTTCCACTCAGTACAACTTCGCAATCTTCAAAAAATGAATCGTCTGTAATTCCAGTGGCCATACCTAAAGCAGAAAAATCAGCAGCGATATTTGTTCCTATTTCCTCATAAATCAAAACTGAATCAGTCGCCGCTTCTTCCATATCTACAACTACTGGTAGTGGTTCATAATCTATGGAAACCACTTCAGCTGCATCCGCTCCTTCTTCAGGGGTTTCACTTAGAACTACCGCTATGCACTCTCCAACGAATCTGACTGTGTCTATGGCTAGTATTGGTCGATTCAACATTGCTTCAGGAAACATTGGAACCTGACCTTGCAGAATCGTAGGACCATCCAGATCAGCGGCGGTGAACACTCCTGCCACTCCTGGCATGGTTGATGCTTCTGAAGCATCCACCATGATCTTTGCATGTGCCATTGTTGAGCGCACATAAGTCACCCAAAGCGCTCCCTCAAGAGCTGGCTCATTTAAATCATCTGTGTAACAAGCACCTTCGGTTAAAAACCCAACATCTTCTCTTCTAAGTACACGATTACCCAAAATACTCATTTGTATCTCCTGGTTATTTTCTAAGAAGACTGTAGCCCGATCGTCTCTCTAGTGTTCCAACCAGCGGAAATTTATGAAGCAAAAATTGATGGATGGTTAACTTTTGTAAAAAGGCCAGATTCCAGGGATTTCGATATCTTCAGAAGAAACTGGGACTACATAGTATGCCTCTTCGTGTGGTTTGACCAGATTATATTCCGATCTTGCAATTCTCTCTATCTCTTCATCAGTCTTTAAAGCGTCTACAGAAACTCTGTAGGTTTCATTTAATTCTTCAATCTCTGCAAGTTCCACCAGTAAATCATTTTTGGTATCCCTCACTTCGAACCATTCTTGTATCGGAATAACCCCTAAAAGCATTAAGGAAAATAAAGAAGCAGCAACGATACTTAAATAACCTAAACGTCGAAGAATCGACC
>PBYV01000018.1 GCA_002729765.1 Acidimicrobiaceae bacterium | reverse complement strand
AGGACCAAAAACCGTCACCGAAGTGCCAGCCAACCCATCAGAAGCAGGCGCAGCAGTCGTCGCAGGCGCAGCAGTCGTCGCTACAGCAGCAGAACTACTAGCCGAACTACTCGCACCATCATCGTCACTACCCCCACAGGCGGTAGAAACTAAAGCCAATACTAAAAATAGGCCAAAAGACCTTTTAAACGTTTTCATCGTTCCTCCTAACAACTACTAAAAACATAACATTTTCTTTTCAATCTGTCATATACGTAATCCATGAATAAGATTCCTGTAGATTTCTTATATGGCGAAAATTGATGTAGAGATTACAAGTCAACGCGAAAACGGTGACTGGACTTGGAGAGCAGTTGGAGCGCGCGAGCCCAAAGGAACTGTAGAAGCATCTCTTTTGCCGGATAATTTAAGTATCGGAGCGAAATTTTCTGTCGAAACAGAATATTTTTTAGATGGCATAGTAGTTACAAAGGTTTTCGACCAAAAACAGGTATCCGAAAAAGGTGAAACTCTTGAAATATTAGGGTCCGGAAAGCAAATGGATCTAGTAACTACACAATTAGCAAAGAGTAAAAAAGGGAGGAAGTCCTCGAAACGCTCCCCTTCTTCTAATTCACGCGCAGATGAACGTAATAAGAGTAATAAGAGTAATAAGAGTAATAAGAGTAATAAGAGTAATAAGAGTAATAAGACTTTCGTTGAAAAGGATAAGGCCTCTTCCAGCAAGAAAAGAAAGCCCCGAAACGAACGGAAAAATAATGATTCTCAGTTCCCAAAAAGTAAAAGATTAAAAGCGAAGAAGCATCATCGTAATGAAGCTGTTAAGAATTTGCCGGATGACCTGAAAAGACTTGGAGAAATCCTCCTACAAAAGGGAATTCCTGGTCTACGTGATTCCATCAGTACTCAAAATGAAAGTGCGAAAAAAGCTGGAGAACCTGAGATACCAGAGGAACTTCTGTTAAAACTAGCCGAACGGGTATACCCAGACCTACGAACTGCAGAATGGCTTGATCGAGCAGATGGAGCCTTACGGGGAATCGCAACTGTAGATTTGCGGGATATAAGGTCGGTAATAGTTGCTTCTGAAAACGTTCAAAAAAATGACGTTGTGAGATCTTTAGCTGAAAAGTTAAAAGAAGGTTTCAATAAGAGAGTTGATAATGACCAAAAAAATTGGCTTAAAGAAGTAATTTCGACACTTAAAGAGGGACGAGTTGTTAGAGCGTTGCGTCTCTCTTCGCGTCCCCCAAAGGCCGGGTTCCCGCTTCCAGAAGATTTACTGAATTCTTTAACCGAAGCAACGAATGAGGCATTATCAGCAGACGTGACGCAGTCTCGCTGGGGAACAATAGCTGAAGCTGCGGCTTTCTCGCCTATTCATGAACGAGTTATTCCAGCGGGAGTCCCTAAAAACCCAAACGACGAGTTGCTTAAAATTATTCGCCGAATTTCATCAAGAGCCCCTTCAATTGCAAATAAGTTTGATTCTTCATCCATTAAGTAATAAAAATCTCACACAACTTACTGCTAGTGAATTTTCAATGTAACTTCTTGTAATGATTATTCAATTTGAAAAAAGAGAGCGTATTGCTCTAATAACATTGAACCGCCCTGAAGCACGAAATGCTGTTAACCATGAAGTAGCGGAAGGTATTGAAAATGCTCTAGACGAATTTGAGAATGATGAAAATCTCTGGACAGGAATTCTGTGTGCAAATGGTCCTGCATTTTCCGCGGGTGCAGACCTTAAAGCGATTTCAGCTGGTGAACTAAATTTAGCAACTAAAAGAGGGGGTTTCGGTGGGATTGTCGCACGTGAAAGAATAAAACCATTAATTGCAGCGGTAGACGGACCTGCATTGGCAGGTGGCACAGAATTAGCTTTAGCATGCGATCTGATTGTTGCTAGCACCGCGGCACGATTTGGACTGCCAGAAGTCAAACGTTCTCTAATTGCTTCAGCAGGTGGCTTAGTTAGGCTTCCACGTGTGTTACCCAAGAACATAGCGATGCAAATGGCACTTACGGGTGAACCAATAAGTGCTGAAGAAGCATACAGATTTGGAATGGTCAATGCTTTGGTTGAACCCGGAGAAGCTTTGGAAGAAGCAATTTCTCTAGCTGGGAAAATTAATGAGAATGCACCACTAGCAGTTAGATCCACGCGACGCTCGCTTTTAGAATCACTTACATTAAACGACCATGATGGCATGAAATTTGCCATAGAAGAAACAGCTGCTTTAATCGGAAGTGAAGATTATAAAGAAGGTCCGTTAGCTTTTATCGAAAAGAGACTTCCTGTCTGGAAAGGTAAATGACTTTTAATTTGATTCGAGAGGTCTATAAACATGTATTAGACGGGCGACCATCCCTTGAGTCTCAAAAAAGTTTTTAGTTTCCCTATCTCCTGGCAAGGCAAATGAGTCTATTCCAACAGCATTATGCCTAATTGCTTCTTTAATCATCGACTGTATAACAGACTCCCCCACGCCCACGGAACGTGCATCTTTTAGAACGAAAATTTCCTTTATGGAAGCAATCCTTTGAGTGTCATTTGTTGTCGAAAACTCCAAGACACCATAAGCAACAACTGCATCCCCAAATAAGCCAGTAAAGATGTAGTGGTCTGATGAATTAAACCAGTTAGAGAAGTTTTCTTTGGAATTTTCGGAAAAGGAGTCCAGATTGAGCAGTACTTGGCCGCCACGTTTGCTTTCAACTTCTAAAATTGCTTCTTTACGTAAGAAAGTAAGAATTTCCAGATCGTCGATTGACGCCAAGCGTGAGGATTCTTTCAGTATTTCATTCCTCTGAAGTTAAACACTTCCCCCACAGTGAGGACACTCCCCAATTTCTTTAGCTATCTGTGACTCAATAATAAGGAAACAACTTGGACAAGTGACTTCACCTTTTCGACGCGCTTCAATTGAGTCATCGTCACCTTGAACGACTGCTTCTTTTTTTGGGGCGGCGCTTTCACCTGTTTCGTCATCCTCGTCTTCCCCAGAAGCGATTCTATCTTTAAGGATCGCGTCAAGATCAGCTTCTACGTCCGCTGGGTCGTCGTCGTCGTCGTTTGAATCTGGGGTGGGAGCGGGGCCATTTTCGTCTTCATCGTCTTCATCGTCTTCATCGTCTTCATCTGTATCAGCATCTAGAGGCGCGCTTTCTAAATCCTCGTCATCTTCAATATCGTCCGGGAATTCCTCTTCTTCGAAATCCGCAGGATTTTCATCTTCTGTATTTTCTTCTTCTTCAGGCATTTTTCCTCACAAAGCAATAGGGATGAAAAAAACATCCCGCGCCGGATATTAGACACAATTTCGCACTAAGTGGTAGTTTTCCTAGGATTTTTTTGAATTATTACTCATTCTTTCGGTACGTTTCAAATTACTTTTCTTTTCGGCATCCAATCTTTCTAAATCAGAGCCTGTTGAATGGTCAACAAATTTCATCATTTCAGCGATAGCGAAATGTCCGGCTTTTTCAGCAATAAGGGTGTGCATCTCCTGGCAAACCTGTCGATACGCGGGATGCCCCTGAGGAGTGGTTCGTAATTCGAGCATGTGCATAGCTTCTCGAGCATTGAGATGCATCAAAAATCTAACTCGATATGCGAGGGAAACAGCGTAGGGGGCTTGCTCCGGGAAAGCGTCGATTAGCTCATCATGTAAATTCATAGATCTCTCCATAGTAGATTCAAATTCTTGAGCGGTTCCGGCGTCTTTTAGCTCCTCAGGCAAGACAAATCCATGGTATGGGGAAAGTTTTTGCCATTCAATTGTCAGCATTCGATGGCGTTGAAGGTCTCGGAATGCCCCATAGTCGGCAAGAATATCAAACCTGTAAGATGGTCTTTCTAGTGCCCTTCCTGGTCTCTGCCTCCGGTTTTCGCGGTCACCTTCTAGTGCTTTTAGAACTTGTATTCGTTCGTCCACAGTCATACGTCTCACACGATCTTCTATGTCTCTGTCGGAGCGGTCAGTGTGGGGATAGAAAGCAGACGCAACGAGTTTCACCTCTGCGTCAGGATCATAGTCAGTTAGATCCACTGTCGGGTGAGGCAACGGGGAATTAGTCTTTGGGAAGTAATGTTCCGACAGATCAGTAAGTCTCTCGTAACTATCACTCATATATTCGGAGGTTCGTTGACCTCTATTAGGAATATCGACTCGTTTTAAAAACGATGGGATCACTTTACGCAACTCCAATAAAATCATTTCTGCGTATTCACGCGCCTCAGGTAGAGGATGCGATCGCATTCTCAATAAGAGTGCCTCGTATGCCTGTCCACTTCCGTAGATCCCTACGTTTGAAAGTGAAGCTGCGGGTAACACCCCTCTAACCGAATCAAGTGCTTTTGCTTTTATTGCTTGCATGTACGCAAAGTCAGAATCACTCTCTGTCTTTGGGATCGAATTCGTAAAATATTCGCGCATTGCCTCAACTAAATTTGAATATGTATCGAAGAGGTAATCCATATCAGCTACATAACGAGCGGCTAATGGTGATCCCATTATTTCTGGGTCTCGGTAATAACGGTATCGCCCGTCTAAACGAGCGTTGTATGCAATGTATCGAGTTGATTGTTCCAGATAGGACATTAGTCTGCCCCACTCAAGAACTTTCGTTAAAAGGTTAGATGCCTGTTCACATGCCAAGTGGACGCCACCTAACTGTGCAACGCTATCGTCGCCATATTCGAAGAAAACCAAATCATATAATTCTTCTGCTCTCTTCAAACCAACTGTCGCGTCAATAGTCTCATCACCTGAAATGTCGAGTTCACCAACAAATTCATCGAGGAATAAGCGTCTTAAACTTTTCGGAGAGCGAGAATACCGAGCAAATAAGGCGCCTTTAACAACTTCTGGAAGATTGACTAGAGCGAATACAGGTTGATCTAAATTTGTAAAGTACCGGCGAAGAATGTCTTCTTCGTTAGGGTCGAACTGTTCAGCAGCATAAAAAGTCATTTTGACGATCGTAGATGCTTTTTTTAATGGAGTCGCGGATTCTTATGGTCGAAAAAATTCTTTTGCTTGTTTAAGCAACGATGGGTCATACCAGCAATCGATTACTGTCATTGCCATAGCTTTTGCCGAATCCAGTAACCCCTTATCTGCTTCTTCACTCTTTGCACATTTTTCAAAGTCTATTGTATGAATCGCTGTACCTTCGGGGGCTACCTTTACCATTGGGTGGATTGATGGAACGACATGGCTGACGTTACCTAAGTCTGTTGAACCTACTACCCCATCACCGATTGGCGCTTTAACAACTCTGCCGATTAATTCAGAATTTTTCATATACGCATCTAGTATTGGTGTGTTATCCAGCACCTCAGCATATGGCTCATTTACCCATTCAATTTGTATCTCACACCCGGCAGACTTTGCTCCTCCGTTAAGTGTTTCAACCAAACGAATTTTCAAAACTTCTAATCGATCCATAGTTGAAGAGCGCGCATACCATGTACTCTCCGCTCTTTCTGGCACAATATTTGCTTTTTGACCTCCGTTAGTGAAAATGCCATGAAGACGTTCATCCGGTGCAATATGTTGTCTTAATGCTGCCACTCCCATGTATCCAAGCACTGCTCCATCTAGTGCATTAATGCCTTTCTCAGGCGCAGCGGCAGCATGAGCTGCTTTCCCGGTATATGTTGCTTTGAGTTGTTGAACTGCGAGGCTACTTATGTTTGGTAAATCTGCATCAGCAGGGTGAATCATCAAAACCGCTTCTACTGATTCGAAAGCTCCTCTATTTAACATTCGAACCTTACCGCCTCCACCTTCTTCAGCTGGTGTCCCGAGAATTCTCAACTGTCCATTGAAAGTTTCCGTCAAGGTCGAAGCAGCTAAACCCGCACCGATACCTGCTGCTGCAATAATATTGTGGCCGCAGGCATGCCCGATTCCCGGCAAAGCATCGTATTCACACAATAAAGCTACTACAGGTCCTGCCTTGCCTGCTGTTGCTTCAAAGGCGGTATCAATTTCATAGGCGCTTTTATGTACATCCAGGCCTTTGTCAATTAATACCTTAGTTAATTGTTCATGGGCAAAATGCTCTTCATAGCCGAGCTCAGGGTTTTCGTGTATTGCATGAGAAACCGCTATTAACTCTTCAGAAATATCATCTATATAAGAACAGATACTACTTTTAGCTTCATCTAAATTCATCAGTATTTTCCTTAGAACTCATTTGAAATAGTTTCACATATTTTTAACCATTGAGAAACCAAACTCGAGGTCAGAAATAATGTCTTCAACTGTTTCCAGGCCAACAGAAAGCCTAATAAGACCAGGTTCAACACCTGCTGATTTTTGTTCTTCGTTTGAGAGTTGTGAATGGGTAGTTGATGCAGGGTGTATAACCAAGCTTCTTACATCGCCGATATTAGCGACATGACTATGTAGCGATAGTGAATTCACAAATTTCTCGCCTGCCTCTACCCCTCCTTTAATTACGAATGCTGGTACAGATCCGAAACCCTTTCCTGATCCATATTCTCTCGCTCGCTCATGCCATGGGCTTGAGTTCAAGCCTGCATATTGAACAGAGTCAACCATTTCATGATTTGAAAGAAATTCTGCAACTTTAAGAGCATTTGTAAAGTGTCTCTCCATTCTCAAGCTCAGTGTTTCTAGTCCTTGTAAAAAATTGAAAGAGTTTTGCGGAGTAATAGAGGCACCTAAGTCACGTAATAATTGAACTCTCGCCTTTACTATGTAAGAACCGTGCCCAAGCGCTGACCAATAACTTAACCCGTGATAGCTAGGATCCGGATCGACAAAATTACTAAACCGGCCACTTTCTCCATAATCAAACGTTCCACCATCGATGATTACTCCACCGATTGAGTTTCCATGGCCGCCAATGAATTTAGTCATCGAATGGACAACTACATCCGCTCCTAAAGTAAGTGGGTTCAGCAGGTAGGGCGTCGCTACAGTATTGTCGACAATCAACGGGATTCCGGAATTGTGTGCAACTTGCGAAATACCTTTGATATCGAGAAAATCATTTTTTGGATTCCCAATAGATTCTCCATAAAACAATTTCGTTTCTGGTTTGATTGCAGACTCCCATTCTGAAATATCATCAGGGTTTTTTACAAAAGTTGTATTGATTCCCATTTTTGGAAGCGTGTAATGCAACAGATTGTACGTTCCGCCATATAACGATGACGATGCAACAATGTGATCTCCCGCTTCTGCCAGATTTAAAATTGCAAGTGTTTCAGCGGCTTGCCCTGAAGAGGTTGCAAGTGCCCCAGGTATTCCTATAGCAGTTTTAGTACCCTTTTCTAGAGCTTCTAATCGTGCCTCAAGAACCATCTGAGTCGGATTCATGATCCGTGTATATATATTTCCCACTTCTGACAATGCGAACAGATTTGCTGCGTGTTCCGTATCACGGAACACATAGGAAGTTGTTTGATAAATCGGCACCGCTCGACTTCCAGTTTCAATGTCTGGCTCGTGGCCAGCATGAATCTGAAGTGTTTCGAAACCAGTATAAGTATTCATAATTCTCCTTATGGGAGAAATCCAATACCTACGAGTCAAAAACTCGGACACTTTATTGTTCCAACGGAACCGCATCCTTGCTAAGCAAGTAGGCACCTTGGGTGTCCTCCCAGGTTGCCGGGCGCAAATGCGCCTCTCTTAATGTCCTATCACTCTAACGAGGAGTGGCAAATATCACAATACGTTCCATAATCGTTTTCTAGCGATTATGTTTAATTGTTCGAAAGATCGGTAGAAATTGAACAACTATTTATATGCATGGCAACTAGAAGCACTTTCCTCATGGCTTAGATGTGGTCGAAGCGGGATAATTGAAGCAGTAACTGGTTCAGGTAAAACTAACGTTGCTATTGCAGCGATTCAAGACGCTCGTCGACGTGGACTCTTTGTTCTAGTAGTAGTTCCAAGTAGAGTCTTAATGGAACAGTGGACCAAGCGTCTTGTTGAATCGCTTCCTGACTCTCGAGTGGGGCGTCTGGGAGATAATTTTAGCGATCGCTCCGATGACTGTGATGTTTTAGTCACGACTAGGCACTCAGCTAGTGCAAAGAAACCACTCCCGCCTGATGATATGAGTGGACTTATAGTCGCTGATGAGTGTCACGGTTTCGGCGGAGGTGTTCTAAGGAAGTCACTCCTCCATGAATACGAAGAACGACTTGGCTTAACCGCCACATTGGAACGATCTGATGACGCAGTAGATAAAACTTTAATTCCGTATTTT
>PBYV01000017.1 GCA_002729765.1 Acidimicrobiaceae bacterium | reverse complement strand
CCCCATCTAGGTATCTCGGCGCTGCTTTCGATATGAGGAGTCCTAACTATGACACCTTCTTCTCTCCAGACTTTTGATGCGAGCCAGTCAGTCATGTTCAGGGCAACGAAATTCAACATGATGGTCGTGATTACCTCATGAGCACCTCGGCTTGCTTTAAGAATTCCTGGTATAGCCCCCCACATAGCCCCAGCAATTGCGCCAGCTAAGAGAGCTAAGGGTGTGTGGATTATCCATGGGAGGCCGGTAATTCCGTATCCAACAGCACCAGCAATTAAAGCTCCGAAGACCAACTGTCCTTGACCACCGATGTTGAAAAGTCCAGCCTTGAAAGCAAAAGCGACGGCAAGGCCTCCCATTACTAGAGGTGTTGCTTTTTCTAGAGTTCTTCCAATACTTTTTGAGTCACTCAATGATCCGTCTATTAGAGCTTTATAGGCATCTATTGGAGAAGAACCTGAGAGGGCGATTATTATTGCACCTGTTGCAATAGCAAGCGCTACTGCAAAGATTGGCATAAGAAATGAGCGGAAGTTGTTCATCAGATGAAGAATTTATTGATGGAGGATTTTTTCAATTAGCTATTTCTACCCACATTTGGTTTACGACCATGGTTGGCTTTTTTACGTCTTGCATTGGTTTTCTTTTTACTTGTACGTTTCGACATAACGGCAGGTTACCTCATTAGGGCGCAGAGACCTTATCCTTGCCGTAGTCTAATTATCTGATTTGTATTTTTTTAAGGGTTTGAAATGGAAAGATTTGGATTTGTTGGTTTACCTAATGCAGGTAAGTCTTCGCTTTATAATGCTCTAGCCGGAGGTGGCGCTTTGGCGGCACCATATGCTTTTGCTACCACGGATCCAAATGAAGGAGTAGCACGAGTTCCGGACAGCAGACTGAGTCTCTTAGGAGAAATGAGTGATTCAAAAAAAATAGTACCGACAACTATTCAATTTACTGACATTGGTGGACTCGTGGAAGGTGCAGCCAAGGGTGAAGGCTTAGGAAATCGTTTCCTCGCAGGCATAAGGGAAGTTGATGCAATTGTTTTTGTCCTTAGAGCATTTTCAGACACAGATGTGCCAGGACCAACAGATCCGGTAGAGCATTTGAGAATTGTAGAGGTGGAGTTAGCACTAGCTGATCTAGAAACCACACAAAAACAGTTATCAAAAATAGAAAAGGCAGCGAAAGCAGACCAATCGATTAGACAAGTTCTCGACTCCTTGAAACATGCTTCAGAACAGCTTGATCAAGGAATCCCTATTTATAAAAGCGATTTAACATTTGAAGAAAGAGAGTTATTGTCTGAATTTTTCTTATTAACAGACAAACCGGTACTAGCTGTTGTAAATCTGGGTGAAGACCAAGTAGAGGAAGCAAATCAAATATTGGAACCAGTCATTGCAGAATTATCCGGACAAGAGGTTATAGGAATGTGTGTTCAACTTGAGTCTGAAGCTGCTTTACTGACTCCAGAAGAACAGGCAGAAATGTTGGAGGCTCTCGGTTTAGGCGAAGGTGCTTTAGCAAGGTTCGTTCGTTCGGCTTATCACCTCTTAGGTTTGAGAACATTTTTTACAACTGGCGAGAAAGAAAGTAAAGCATGGACTTTCAGGGAAGGTTCAAATGCTCCTGAATGTGCTGGCAGGATTCATACTGATTTCCAGAAAGGGTTTATTCGAGCTGAGACGATTGGCTGGCAGTTATTGCTTGAACAAGGTTCATGGCTAAAAGCAAGAGAAGCAGGCCTTGTAAGAAGTGAAGGTAAAGAGTACAAACCTGAGGACGGCGACGTAATGGAATTCCGTTTTAATGTCTGACACTAAAGAAGGGGCACTTTTTTTGGTGTCTACCCCCATAGGGAATCTCTCTGATTTGTCAAAACGAGCAATAGAAACTCTTGAAACTGCGGATTTGATCGCCTGTGAAGATACGAGAAGGACAGGTCAGCTTTTGCATTTAATAGGAGTCGAAAGCAAAAAATTGATCAGAGTTGACGAGCATACGGAATTCAAAAAAAAATCGAAGATTGTTGAAAAAATTAAGAATGGCTTCATCGTAGCTTTAGTTAGTGATGCAGGAACTCCAGGCATTTCAGACCCAGGTGAAGAATTGGTAAGAACAGTTATAGAAAATGGTTTCAAAGTTTCTGTGATTCCTGGCGCATCATCAGTGTTGGCTGCTTTGGTTGTAAGCGGCATGTCAATGAGGCGATGGGTGATGGAAGGTTTTATTCCACGCAAAGGGAAAGAAAGAGAAGAAATCCTCAAAGAGTTAGCGGTTGAAGAAAGAACCATCATTTTATTTGAATCTCCGAAACGTCTTCCAGAAACACTTAAAGATTTGAGAAAATATCTAGGAGAAGATCGCCTAGTTGCTGTTGTAAGAGAGTTGACAAAACTTCACGAAGAGGTCTGGCGAGGCTCATTAAAAAGTGCGACAGAGCATTATGAATCGTCACCGAAAGGTGAGGTGGTCATAGTGATTGAAGGTTCTAATTATGAAACCTCTATCCCTGATGATCAGATCGTTAAAACTCTTCGCGAAGCAAAGGATTTAGGTTTGTCTGCACGAGATGCTTCAAGTCAAGTCTCAAAACAATTAGGTGTTTCCCAAAGAAGGGCTTACAAGTTATACATAGATTTGGATTAGTCAAGGGCTATCCCAAAGATTGAGGTAGTCTCGGCACTGATGACAAACAAAAATGATTCAGTACCAGTCCTTGTCGCGGTTGCTTGGCCGTATGCCTCCGGTTCTCGACATCTAGGACATTTGGCAGGTGCATATCTACCAGCTGATGTGTTTGCACGTTTCCAAAGATTTGTAGGTAATGAAGTCTTGATGGTTAGTGGGTCTGATGTTCATGGCACTCCGATAACCGTTAGAGCTGACTCAGAAGGAACCACACCAGGCGCAATTGTTGACAGATACCACAAAGAGTTCTTAGATAATTGGGAAAAACTTGCGATTAGTTGGGATTTGTACACCTCCACTGGAACTGACAATCACTCAGATGTCACACACGATGTATTCATGAAACTTTTTGAAAAAGGCTATATAGACAAACGTTCTTCGGAACAGTTTTATGACCAAGACGCTGGAAGGTTTTTGCCAGATAGATACATAGAAGGAGTATGTCCACATTGTGAATATTCTGAAGCTAGAGGCGATCAGTGTGAGAACTGTGGAAGAACTTTAGACCCTGAAGAGTTGATCAAACCGATTTCAAAGATAAGCGGAAGTGAACCTACTCTTAAAGAAACTGAGCACTTTTATTTAAGGTTGTCGGACTTTCAAGAACCGCTTTCTGAATGGCTTTCGGGCAGAGAGGGCTGGCGTAATCATGTTTTAAATTTCTCAAAAGGTTGGATTGAGGAAGGTTTGCACGACCGTGCGATAACACGCGATTTGGACTGGGGTATTGAAGTCCCTGTTGAAGGAATAGGTGACGGTAAGAAAATTTACGTCTGGTTTGAAGCAGTTATCGGGTATCTTTCAGCTGCTAAAGAATGGTCAAAAAATAATGGCTTGGAAGACGATTGGAAAAAGTGGTGGTCCAATCCCGATAGTCGTTCGGTTTACTTTATTGGCAAAGACAACGTCCCTTTTCATACCATTATTTGGCCTGCAATGCTTATGGGTTATGGGGATTTGAATTTGCCCAGTAACGTTCCAGCAAACCAGTACGTAACGTTTAAGGGAGGGAAGGCTTCTGCTAGTAGGGGAATTGGTTTAACAATAACTAGAAGCCTTGAAGTTTTTGAAGCGGATTCTCTTAGATATGCACTGGCAGCCTCCTTCCCAGAGCAAAGCGACACCGAAATGACAGTTGAAGAGATTTGTCGGCGAATTAATGAAGAGCTAGTAGCTACATGGGGAAATCTGGTTAACAGAGTTTTATCGATGATATACAACTCTTGTGATGCTCAAATTCCTTCGCCTGAACTTAGGAATGATGAGGATATGGCCTTGCTTAAGAGGATTGATCAGATCGTGGAACTAGTAGCGGAAGAGATCGACAAAGTGGAGTTGAGGTCTGCTTTACAGAAAGGAATGTCAGGGGCAGCTGAAGTAAACGCCTACTTGAACTCTATGGAACCATGGAAACTTTCAAAGACAGACCCGGAAAGAGCTGCCACTGTATTAGGTACAGCTTTGTCGGCAATCGCTGGTGTGCGTGTTTGTTTAGCGCCGTATCTGCCTTTTTCGACCGAGGAGCTCAATGACATATTCGGTCCTATTAATTCTTGGCAACGAGAAGAGCCTGAGCATGGAAAGAAGATTGAAAAACCAAAACCGCTTTTCAAAAAAGTGGATATAAGTTTGCTGGATTTAGATGATTGAATGGTTTGACAATCATTGTCATCTTTCTGAAAATATTGAAGAAGAAATTCTTAAAGCACGCAAAGCATTAGTTGTCGGATTTATAAACGTAGGCACAGACTTTGAAACTAGTTGCGAAGCTATAGAAAAGGCAAGAATGCTTCCAGATGTATGGGCGACAGCCGGAGTGCATCCACACGAAGCGAAAAAGGGTATTGAAGGTATTGAAGACCTACTAGGAGATCCGAATGTGGTTGCTGTTGGAGAGGCAGGACTCGACTATCACTATGATTATTCTCCGCGAGAGGATCAAAGAAAAGTTTTCGCGGAACAAATCGAAATGGCAAACAAGTCCAACCTCCCTCTAGTTATACATACAAGAGAAGCATGGGAAGAGACCTTTGAGATTCTTGATTCTGAAGGAGTTCCTAAATCGACAGTTTTTCATTGCTTTACAGGAGGACCGATAGAAGCCAAAGAATGTTTAGAGCGGGGTGCCTATCTATCCTTCAGTGGAATAATCACATTTAAAAGATCTGAGTCTCTAAGAGAGGCGGCTTCAGAATGCCCACTGGATCGTGCAATGATTGAAACCGATTCTCCATATCTGACTCCGGTTCCTTTTAGGGGTAAAAAGAATGAACCTGCAAATGTGGGTTTGATAGGGAAAGAACTTGCGTATCTGCAAGATAAATCATCAGAAGAAATAGCCTTAGCTACGACACAAAATGCTTTAGATTTTTACGGATTACGTTAAAACTAAGATAAGTTTACTTCTTCAAATGCCCGATTTGCAGGCACCAAATGATGCTTCTAGCGTGTATTTATCTTGTCTGCTACAGCAGCCAATAGGAGGAAGGGTGCTGGAAACAAATCCTATTATCGAGAGGTGGAGACTGGTTGTGGTACTTCTTGCCACAATTGCAGCGCTGCCACTTTTCTTGTTCGAAAATCCAAATTCGACAGGTTCCCTCACAGGCGTTGCAG
Organism: Acidimicrobiaceae bacterium; assembly: GCA_002729765.1. Lineage (GTDB taxonomy): Bacteria > Actinomycetota > Acidimicrobiia > Acidimicrobiales > MedAcidi-G1 > MedAcidi-G1. The sequence goes on along the minus strand of PBYV01000017.1, from coordinate 14,378 downwards.
GTGCGGGAACTACAGCCGCGCCAGGCACAAGCGCGTTATTGGAGCTGAACGGTCCGGCAAATGATCAAAGAGTCGCTGAAGGGGAGCTATTTTTATTGAATAGAGCTGAAAATTGGCATTCAGCACGTACTACGTGGAACATGGTTGAGCGCCTTCAATCTGCTGCTGTGAAATATGAAGAGGAAGCCATGGAGATGGCACGCGAAATATCGGATGCAGAGTTTGTTGAAAAAGAGAAACAGATGAAACTCGAGGAAGAACAAGAGCTGAGAAGGAAATTATTTGCCGAAGAAGATACAAGGCGTGAAAGAGCCTTAACGACTCCTGGACCGACAACGACGATCGTAGCTACTGAACCCGATCCGAACGGTCCCACCAATGTGCAGTGGGAAGCGCTTCGCTATTGCGAATCAACCGAGAATTATCAAGCAATTAGTCCAACGGGGATGTATAGAGGTGCTTATCAATTTAGTGTTGAAACTTGGGACTGGATTGCGGGTCTTTATTACGAGCATTTAGTAGGGGTCGACCCTGCAGAAGCTAGACCAAGTGATCAGGATCGGATGGCTCAGTCTTTGTATTTGTTGAGAGGAAGAGGACAGTGGCCAGTATGCGGACGTTATCTACCATAGAAAAAAAGTGTCTCTGACTCGCACAGAAGTAAAAAATTTGCTTCTTAAATACGAGATCCATCCTAAAAAGTCCCTGGGTCAAAATTTTGTTGTTGAACCGAACACAATTCGCCAAATAATTAAGCTCGCTGATTTAGATCCTGCGGATTTTGTCATTGAGGTGGGATCGGGCCTCGGATCATTAACTCTTGCTTTATTGGAATCCTGTGAACATGTAACAGCCGTAGAGGTAGATGATGTACTCGTCAAAATCTTGAAAGAAGTAACGGGAGAGCAAATAGAAAATAAGCTTCGGATTATCCATGCGGATGTTATGACGCTGGACTTAAAACAAGTCCTAGAAGAGCGGAGCAATCATTGGAATTTAGTAGCAAACTTGCCTTACAACATTGCAGTGCCAATGATCTGCGATTTCCTTGAGAAAGCTCCATTAATTTCAAAAATGACTGTAATGGTGCAACGAGAGGTTGCAGAAAGAATGATTGCAAAAGTTGGGGATAAAGCCTACGGGTTGCCTTCAGTTAAAATTGAGTATTTTGCTGAAGCAAAAATAATCGCAGATATACCTCCGACGGTTTTTATACCGAAACCAAGAGTTGAATCGTCAATAGTTCAGATCGTCAGACGTGATAATCCCATTATTTCCGAAGATTATGAAATACTTTTCAGTTTGATTAAGTCAGCTTTCAGACATAGAAGGAAAATGTTGCGTAGTTCCTTGAAAGGAATTCTCAGTACGGATGATTTTACTGCAACGGAAATTGATCCAACTAAAAGAGCGGAAAACCTTACATTAAAAGAGTGGGAATTGTTGACAAAACAGATTGTTTCTAGAGGCCATAAATAGCAATGATTAGTCTTTATGCTCCAGCCAAACTGACTCTTTCATTGGAGATTATGGGAATACGTGATGACGGTTATCACTTGATAGAAGCTGAAATGGTTTCGTTGGATTTAATGGATGAGTTGGAAGTTAGTGATGATAGAGGAAACGGAGCTATAGAGGTTTCCATTGAGTATCTTGACCAGCCTTGGGGTTTCGACACTGAAAGTTCAGTACCAGATAATGAAAATAACCTTGTATCGAAAGCTTTAAATCTCCTAAACGTTAAAAAGTCAATTCATATACGCAAAAAGATCCCACCAGGGGCCGGGCTTGGAGGAGGGTCAGCAGACGCCGCTGCAGTTCTACGTTGGGGTGGGTTTAAAGATTTTGTAGCTGCATCGCGTCTAGGGGCGGATGTTCCATTTTGTTTGCAGGGTGGTAGGGCTATTGTTGCGGGAATAGGAGAAAAAATAACTCCAGTTGCTTATCTCGAACAGACATTTACTTTGTTGATACCACCATTTTCGTGTTCGACTTTAGAGGTTTATGATCATTGGGATCGGATAGGTGGACCACGAGGAGAAAATGGCAATGACTTGGAGCCTGCGGCACTGGATTTATATCCAGCATTACGAAAGTGGAGAGATCAACTTGGTGAAGCTACAGGAGTTCGCCCGCGACTAGCTGGCAGTGGAAGCACCTGGTTTGTCGAAGGTTCCTTTCCACAGGAAGGACATCATGTCTTTTCCACAATTCCTGCCCTCGAAGATAACTAGGTGACTAGCGTCCCCTCATTCTCTGAGCTCGAGTTCTCTTAAGCATCTTGCGATGCTTTTTCTTGCGCATTCTCTTTCGACGTTTTTTAATTAAAGATCCCATAGTCGACGACACACTAACCGCCTTATTTGCATTTCCCGACCTCCTAGCAAAAGACGACGATACTCTAGGGGGTAATTGGCCGGTAGTTCAATAGGCAGAATGCCTGGTTTTGGACCAGGAGGTTGGAGGTTCGAGCCCTCCCCGGCCAGCTGTTAAAGGGAGAATTTATTATGAGTAGAGAAGACGTTGTCCAATCTGACTTGAAAGAAATTCCAAATGGAGAAAAAGCAGTCGGAACTTTTTCGAAAAATGAAATGAGCAACCGCCTCAATTCATTAAGAGGGGTCATGGAAAACCTCGAGTTGGATGCCGCTCTATTTACTTCCATTCATAACATCAACTATTACAGCGACTTTATTTACTGTGCATTTGGACGCCCTTATGGTCTTGTCGTAACGCAAGAGAAAGCTACTTCGATTTCCGCGAATATAGATGCGGGTCAGCCTTACAGAAGAACTTTTGGTGAAAATTTGGTTTATACAGACTGGAGAAGAGACAACTATCTCAGAGCAGTAGTTGAACTTGCAACAGATGCAAAAACAATTGGTATCGAATTTGATCACATAAATTTAAATCTTTTAGAAAAATTAAAAGATGCGATGAGACAAGTTGAATTTGTTGATATCTCTTCAGCGTGCATGGAATTGAGAATGATTAAATCAGACGAGGAAATAAAACTAATTCGCGAAGGAGCCAGAATAGCCGACATAGGAGGTGCTGCATGTGTAGAAGCAATCTTCGAAGGGGTTCCTGAGTACGAAGTGGCTTTACATTCCACGCAAGCAATGGTTAAAGAAATTGCCAAAACTTTCCCACACGTAGAAATTATGGATACATGGACATGGTTTCAATCGGGAATAAATACGGACGGAGCTCATAATCCGGTTACCTCACGACAAGTTCAGAGAGGAGACATATTGAGTTTAAATTGTTTCCCCATGATTTCTGGCTACTACACGGCCTTAGAAAGGACGCTTTTCTGCGGTGAAGCAACAGAAGAGAACATTCGCTTATGGGAAGTCAACTGTCAAGTACATGATGCTGGTAAGGAGTTGTTAAAACCTGGAGCTGTTTGTGGTGAAATTGCAAAAGAACTAAATGGTATATACGCAGAGCATGACTTATTACAGTACCGAACTTTTGGATACGGACATTCTTTCGGGGTTCTTTCTCACTACTTCGGAAGAGAAGCAGGCTTGGAACTGCGAGAAGACATACAGACAGTTTTAGAACCCAATATGGTGATCTCAATGGAGCCGATGATAATGATTCCTGAGGGTCAGGCTGGTTCGGGAGGCTACCGCGAGCATGACATACTTTTAATAACTCAAGATGGGAATGAGAACTTTACAAAGTTTCCCTATGGGCCCGATCACAACATCGTTTGAAATTCTCATCAAACAATTATTTCTTCTGTTTTCATATGCCACTTGAAGGATTGCTAGTTTTCATAAGTGGTTAAAAGTTGGTTCTTTACGATCGGATTTATTCTATTAGTTACCTTTTTGAACGTATGGAAAGTTTCTGCTCAAAGCTCTAATACCCCCGATTCTCCTACCAATTTCCAAGCCATAGGAGGAAACGAAACTCTCACAATTAATTGGGGTGTCCCACTAAATAATGGCGGATCAACAATTACTGGTTATCAATTCAACTGGAATGGTGTTGATCGAAGTGGAATGGCAATAATTTCTTCTCTTTCTACGGTGCTTGAGTCCTTAACTAATGGCGCTAGTTATTCGTTATCTGTTGCAGCAATCAATTCAAATGGTGTAGGGAGTTCAACAGAAACGGTTATAGGTGTTCCTTACACTTCGCCTAACCCACCAAGTTCATTGAGTGCGAAAACCATGGATGGTGTCTTAGTTCTTAATTGGGATGCTCCTGGATTCAATGGGGGATCCCCAGTCTTCGGCTACCGGATTGAAAGTCGTGAGATAGGTTCAGATTTTTGGAAAGTCGAAATAGCGAATACGGGTTTTGCATTTACGACTCACAACATCGTTAATTTTGAGTTTGATGTTTCAAAAGAATTTCAGATTTCTGCAATCAACCAAGCAGGTATGAGTTTGATGTCAGAATCTCTAATTTTCGAAGCACAGACTCAAGCTCCACTTGAAAGTACGACGACTACGACTCAAATAGACAACGTTACAACCACGACATTGCCTGTGCCGTCCACATGCACAACAGTTCCACCACAAAGCACGACACCAGCTGACCCTGTGGATACTGAGTCGACTTTTTCGGAAATTGAAACAGTTGGTACGGATGACTACAGAATCCCACCTACTCCCATTTATGTCTGTTGACCAAAATTTTTATAAATGCACGATCCTGCTTCTAGGCAACCTATGATCGAAGTAACAACTCTTATGGAAGGCGAGAACTGATATATGGAATTGGTGACTAACAAGAAACTGTATTTAGTTTCAGGTCGAACCTACGAACCACTAGCAGAAAAAATTGCAGATGAGCTTGGAATTTCTTTAGGAGATCCCAATTTGGCTGAGTTTGCTAATGGAGAGGTTCATTGCCGATTTTCAGAATCCATACGTGGATGTGACGTATTTATAGTTCAGACCCATAGCGGATCAGATAACGCTTCAATAAACGATTCGTTAATGGAGCAGTTGATAATGGTTGATGCAGCAAGACGTGCATCTGCTAAACGAATTACAGTCGTTTGCCCATCATTTGGTTATGGGCGCCAAGATAGAAAGGCGTCTGGTCGTGAACCGATTACCGCTAAGTTGGTTGCCAATTTGTTTAAAGAAGCCGGAGCCAGCAGGTTGGTAAGCGTGGATCTTCACTCAGGTCAAACACAGGGCTTCTTTGATGGTCCAGTTGATCATTTAACAGCTATGCCTGTTTTAGTTGAAAGGCTTGCTTCTCTCAAAGGAGAGTTGACCATAGTTTCACCTGATGCTGGCAGGGTGAAAGTAGCTGAGCGTTATGCGATGACTTTAGGGGCAGAGTTAGCAATCGTTCATAAAAGAAGAAGTCACAGTTCTTTTAACACAGTTGAGGCGAGGGAGGTTGTGGGTGACGTTTCTGGTCGCGTTTGTGTGTTAGTAGATGACATGATTGACACTGCTGGAACGATTTGTGCAGCTGCAGAACAGCTAGCGGAAAGAGGAGCTTCACAAATTGTGGCAGCTGCTACCCACGGAGTTTTTTCAGGTCCTGCAGCGGAAAGACTTTTAGCATCTCCGATAGAAAAAATCATTGTTACAGACACACTCCCTCTATCAGAAAATATGCAGATGGATAAAGTTGAAGTGCTTTCAGTAGCTCCTCTGATTGCTGAAGCCATTAGAGCAGTATTTGAAGACACTTCTGTTTCAGAGATATTTGGTGGAAATAATTCAGTTTAAAAACAAATGACTAGTGATAGCCGTTTGGGTTGTGAAATCAGTGGTTAGACTCGCCTGTCGGGCCACAATACTTGAACTTGAGGAAAAATCTTATGGAAGAAATACTTCTAACCGCAAATACAACGAGAGAGATCGGGAGCAGTTCAAGTCGTCGTGTACGTAAAGACGGAGTTGTTCCAGGTGTTTTATACGGCCTGAATGAAGAATCTATATCTTTGTCTGTAGCTTGGCCTGATTTGAGGCGTGCATTAACTACAGATTCTGGAATCAATGCAATTATTCAATTAGAAGTAGATGGTAAAAAACAAATGACCATCGTTAAAGACATCCAACGTCATCCCGTTAAGCGTGACGTCCTACACGTTGATTTTCTTAGAATCGATCCAAATAAGAATGTTACTGTAGACATTCCATTAGTAATGATCGGTGAAGCACGTGAAGTGTCGGCAGCGGACGGAATGGTCGATCAGAATATGTTCTCGCTTACAGTTAGTGCTCCTCCCGATCGAATACCAACAGAGATCGAAGTCGATATTTCCGCCTTGACTGTTGGAGATGCAGTAAGAGTGGGGGATCTTAACTTGCCGGAGGGCGTCACCTCTGAAGGTGATCCTGAAGATCCGATAGCAGTAGGAATGATTACTCGTTCAACACTTGAGTCGATTGCTGCAGATGAAGCCGCTGAGCTTGCATCTCTCGAAGAAGGTGAAGAAGGAGTTGGCACTGACGGAAGTGAAGGTGGCGAGTCTGCTGGACAGGAAGGCGGTGCCAGTGATGAGTCTGAAGATGCCGCTGAAGACGGGTAGTAGGTATTTGCATGTCCCGATTAGTACGGGGCGAGCGTCTTTCATTAACACGCAGGGGTGAATCAGCAGAGTTGCTTGTAGTCGGGCTTGGAAATCCAGGGTCGAAGTATGCCGGTACCCGACATAATGTTGGTCGAGAAGTTATAGATGAGTTAGTTAAGCGTAAGAATTCAAGTTTAAAAGCGGGAAAAGAACAAGCACTTGTTTCCGAAATTAGACATAACGAAAAGTTAATAGTTTTTGCCATTCCGATGAATTTCATGAATGATTCAGGAATCTCAGTGGCAAAATTAATGAGACGTTACCGACTAAGCGAAGTAGAAAAACTGTTGATAGTTCATGACGAACTAGATTTAGAAGTCGGAGCTATCCGCCTAAAAGAAGGTGGAGGTTTAGCTGGGCACAATGGTTTACGATCCGTGAAACAGCATATAAAAAATCAAGATTTTTGTCGTATCAGGATTGGCATTGGAAAACCTTTTCCAAATCAAAAAGGTGCTCAGTATGTTCTTTCCAAGCCAGGAAAAAAGGAAAGCCAAGAACTATTATTGTCTGTGATTAATGCAGCAGATTCGGTAGAGAGCATTCTTGAAACAGATTTTGATAATGCAATGCAGATCTTCAATAAAAAAACTTAAAAACATATGAACCATGAGATTTATCAGACCCTGCCTGAACTTTTAAAAGAAGAACCGTCATTAGTTAAATCGTTAGGGCTTCCTAACGCTGAAATTTTCGTACCGGAATGTGCCCATGCAATTATTTCAGCAACTATTTCACGTTCAAGCGAAAGAAAACCATTGGTGGTTGTGGCTCCTACGAATGTGGAAGCTGAAAAACTTTTTAATGATATGAAAATGTTTCTCGGTTATGAAAAAGTAGATTTTTTCCCTTCATGGGAAACACTGCCCTTCGAGAGAATCAGCCCTGGGGTGGAGACAATGGGTAAAAGATTACGGGTTCTTCACAGATTACTTACTTGTGATGAAAGCCTAGAAGTAATTGTTACCTCAGCACGAGCTCTCGTGCAGAAGTTACCCAACAAAGAGAAAATATTACCTATTTATCTAAAGACAAGAGATTTGATAGATCAGAGGGAGCTTTTAGAGAAGCTGATTGCTTTTGGCTATAAAAGAGAATATCAAGTTGAGCATCGTGGCGAAGTGGCTGTAAGAGGTTCAATAATTGACATTTGGCCTTCGACAACTGATTCTCCTATCCGAGTAGATCTTTGGGGGGATGAGGTCGAAAGACTGTGTGAATTTGGCGTAGCAGATCAAAGAACAAAACACTCTGTAGACAAAGTCGAGATATTTCCCTGCAGGGAACTGGTTCTGAATTCTGAAATGATAGAGACAGCAGAATCGATGGTTGACCGACAGAACTGGGGTTCCACAGAATGGGAGCGACTCGCTAATGGCGAGTTATTCGATGGTATGGAATCGTTTATGCCATGGCTTCTGAAGGAAGACACAGTGTTGGCTGACATTCTTCCAAGGGACGGTTTGTTGTTGTTAATAGACAGAAACCGCCTTGATTCCAGAGTAAAAGATTTATTAGAAAAAGAAAAAAAACTAGCTGAATCATTAGCTAAAACATGGTCCTTTGAAGGATCAGAACTTCCAGAACTTCATGTTTCTTTTGACAGGTCGATGAAATTTTGCAAAGCACCTATTTGGTTTATCGACTCCACTCGCAACGTCACAAATATTACAGAAGTAAAAGCAAGTACGTGGGAGTCGACTAAAACTTCTGACACATTTCATATGGATGTTTCCGGAAAAATAAATCGAATATCAAAGTTATTAGATGAGAACTATTTCGTTGTTGTAGCGGCAGACGGTGAGGGAAGTGCAAATCGATTAGAAGAAATTCTAAAAAAAGAAGGTTTAACAGTTTCAGTAAATAAGAAAAACCCCACTAATGGGTTTAGTGGAATTCACATCACAATCGGGTCTCTTGAACGAGGTTTTATTCTAGAAAATTCAAATTTTGCATTAATTACAGAAAATGAAATAACAGGTAGACGCAGAACACATAGACATATAAGGAAACGTGGAAAAGAAACGGTACGTATTTTTGAGGATTTTTCAATTGGCGATTATGTAGTTCACAAACATCATGGGATAGCTCGTTTTGCGGGTTTAGTGAGCCAAGAACTAGGTGGAGCAGAGAAGGATTATTTGTTACTGGAATACAAAGGTAGTGATCGTCTTTACCTGCCTACAGACCAAATTGAAGTGATAAGACCTTATAGCGCTGGTGATGTTCCTACTCTTTCAAGGATGGGCGGAATTGAATGGGAACGAACTAAATCTCGGGTGAGATCTGCTATTTCAGAAATAGCTTCCGATTTAGTAGAGCTATACAAAAAAAGAATCAATTCAGAAGGCCGCTCATTCGCAAAAGACTCACCATGGCAATCAGAACTAGAACAGGCATTTCCCTTCGAAGAAACCCCTGACCAATTAAGAGCCATAGAAGAAGTAAAGGTTGACATGGAAAGACCTTTCCCGATGGATCGTGTCATATGTGGAGATGTCGGATTTGGAAAAACAGAGGTTGCCCTTAGGGCAGCATTCAAAGCGGTTCAAGATGGCTGCCAAGTAGCGATTCTTGTGCCCACAACACTGTTAGCTCAGCAACATGGAGAAACCTTTAAAGAGCGCCTAGTTTCTTATCCGATCAGAGTGGAAGTTCTCAGTAGATTCCTGACACAAACTCAGGTGCGAAAAGTTCTTTTAGGTTTAGAGGACGGGTCCGTGGACATAGTGATCGGAACGCACAGACTTCTTTCTCAGGATGTCTCCTTCAAAGATCTTGGTTTATTGATCGTTGATGAAGAGCAGAGGTTCGGGGTAAGTCATAAAGAGGCCATTAAAGCCATGAAAGCGCAAGTGGATATCTTGACTTTGACAGCCACTCCAATCCCTCGAACTCTAGAAATGTCATTAACGGGAATCAGGGACCTAAGTCTGATTGACACTCCTCCAGCAGATCGGCAACCAATACTTACTTTTGTTGGTGAATATAACGAAAGTGCAGTGGTGGAAGCGATACGACGAGAGTTATTGCGCGAGGGACAGGTTTTTTTCGTACATAACAGAGTCCACGATATTGAAGAGACAGCCGCAGGTATCAAACAGCTGATTCCTGATGCACGAGTAGCGGTCGCTCATGGACAGATGGATGAATCTACTTTGGAGAAAGTGATTATAGATTTTTGGGAACGAAAATATGATGTATTGGTTTGCACTACGATCGTTGAATCTGGAATTGATATGCCGACCGTAAATACGTTGGTTGTGGATAGAGCGGATCTTTTAGGACTTGGTCAATTGCATCAGTTGCGCGGAAGGGTTGGTAGGTCAGGTCAGAGGGCTTACGCCTATTTATTTACGCCTATTGATCGATCACTCAGCGAGGAAGCTTTCGAACGGTTGCGGACAATCGGTGAGACAACGGAACTGGGTTCTGGGTTTCGTTTAGCAATGAAAGACCTAGAGATAAGAGGTGCAGGAAACCTTTTAGGAACTGGACAGAGTGGACATGTGGCTTCAGTAGGTTATGACCTTTACTGTCAAATGGTGAACGAGGCAGTGTCAGAAGCATCAGGAGTTCAAGAAGTTGCTGCAACTGAAATTAGAGTAGAAATGCCTGTAGACGCGTATTTGCCTGAGAGTTATGTGGCTCGTGGCGATTTAAGACTTGAAGCGTATAGGAAACTTGCTTCGGCGGGAGAAACTTCAGACCCTTCAAAAGTCGAAGAAGTAAGACAAGAATGGGAAGATAGATACGGTCCGATCCCAGAAGAAGCAGAAAAACTTCTAGCAATAGGTCATTTGCGGACTCTCTGTGTTGAACGCGGCATAACAGAAGTCACGGTCACCAAAAGAAAAAATTTGAGTTCAGGTTTATTAGCTCGTTGTTCACCTGTTTTGCTACCGCTCAGCAAACAAACCCGTTTAGAAAGATTGCATCCTGAAGCTTATTTGAAAGAGAGCTCTGCAGAGTTGCAAATTCCTATACCAGAGAGGAATCCGGTTGAGGTATTAAGTGAGTACTTAAAAGATTTGGTTCCTGTTCCCACTTCAATCACGTAGCATCTTGGAGTGAGTTTAATAAGGACAGATTTACTTAGGAAAAGCGTAAAAGGCTTTATAACTGTATTTTTTGTGTGCCTTTTATTAAGTTGCGGTGGTTCCCAAGTTGACATTGAGGTTGGTGAAACACAAATTGATAGGGACTCCTTAATTAAATGGAATCAAGAACGCACCGGTGTAGCTGATCCTTCGATGTCACTTCTCATAGAAACGGCTAACGAGTGGATACAGAATCAGGCACTAGCTGATTTTTTGAATGAATACGGAGTTGTCATTGACGAAATGGATGTTGTGAAAGCACGGGATCAACTTCTAGCAGCAGGGATAGCGGATTCAGATCCACGTCTCGGTATTTACAGTGAATGGCAAACTATTCGTAATTTCGCTGCAGAGGGCAGTTCAGAAGTTGAAGCAGCTTACGAAGCTAATAAAGAACTCCTCGGGCATGAGCTTTGTACGAGCCACATTCTTACAAATACAAGGCAGGAAGCTTTAGAAGTGCTCGAACTTCTTGAATCAGGACAGAAATTTGAAGAGTTGGCTTTAACATTCTCGATTGACCCGGGTTCCGGTGCTAACGGCGGTTCCTTAGGGTGTGTGCCTTTAGGAGCCTTCGTTCCATCTTTCGAAAGGGCTGTACTCGGTGCTATTAAAGCTTCAAAAGAACTAGTAGGTCCCGTTGGCAGTCAGTTCGGATATCACGTGATACGAGTTGACAAAATTAATGCTGTGGAACCAATACCGTTTGAACAACAAGGTGAGAGACTATTTATGTCGATCATGCACCTTTCCTCTCTTACGAGAGAAGTTGACGTGGATAGTCGTTATGGCACGTGGGATTCTGTAATCGGACAGATAGAACCTACATGAATTTGAAAAGGTTCTTGATTTGAAACCTTTACCTAAGGTGACAGTCATAGGTTTAGGTCCCGGGGAGCCATCTTTTTGTAGTACAAAAAATCTTGAACTTATAGAAGAACACGAATTCCGTTATGTGAGAACGACCAGACATCCATCCAGTTGTTTGCTAGGGCCTGATGTTGTTTCATTTGATCACATTTATGAATCCTCAGATTATTTCGAAGAGGTTTACGTAACTATCGTTGAAGAATTGATAGCAGCTGCTAAAAAGAATAGAAATATACTCTACGCAGTTCCGGGTTCTCCATTTTTAGCTGAAAGAACAGTTCAGCTGTTAACTGAACAAACTGAGGTTGAGGTAGAAGTATTTCCGTGTCTTTCTTTTGTGGATTTAGCGTGGAGATGTTTAAAGATTGATCCCATGGAAAGCGGAGTGCGAATTGTTGATGCTCACAGATTTGCAACCGAAGCAGCTGGGGACAGAGGCCCACTACTAGTAACTCAAATAGACAGTAGAGAAATATTAGCGGACATAGTTGCGGCAGTTGACTCTCCGCCGATGCAATCAGTAACTGTATTGCAACGTTTAGGCCTAGAGGATGAGAAGATGCAGGAACTTCAATGGGAAGATTTAATTGAAAAAGTTGAACCGGATCATTTAACTTCGTGTTTCATTCCGCATCTGGAATCGCCGATTGCATCTGAATTGCAAAAATTTGTCGACTTAGTAGCAGTATTAAGAATCCAATGCCCTTGGGACTCTGAACAAACCCATTCTTCACTCACTTCACATTTACTAGAAGAGACTTATGAGGTTCTGGAAGCTATTGAGAATTTTAATGAAGAGACAGGGGAAGGTTCTGAAGATTTAGAAGAAGAGCTTGGTGATTTATTATTTCAGATTGTATTCCACTCGCGTATAGCGGCAGACGATGCCCGTTTCGATTTGGCTGATGTAACGAAAGGAATACATGAAAAGCTCCGCAGGAGACATCCCAGAATATTTACATCTGAACAAGGGTCACCTTTGAGGGATGATCCGGATTCTGCTCATAAAAGATGGGAAGAACTTAAAAAAGAGGAAAAGAAACGTTCTTCAGTTTTGGATGGAATTCCAGATACTCTTCCAGCGCTTGCTTATGCACAGAAAGTATTTGAAAAATCAAAAACATTAGACCTTCTCGACGAAAAAACTTACAACGAGAGACCTCTTCCTGAAACTGACGAAGAGCTTGGAAATATTCTTTTAGACCTTGTTTTTTGGGCTGCAAAAAATAACTTTGAAGCCGAGCGAGCTTTACGAATAGCTAATTCTAGGTTCGTTGCTTTTATCAAAAACATTGAGGCACTTGCTGAGACTAGAGATGTGGATTTATTTTCTGCAGATAGTCACGCTAAGAAAGAATTAAAAGCAGAGATCAGAAACCGCGATTTCACTGACTAACGACTATTTGTATCTCAATTTTTTTCTTATCCGTCCTATTTGGGTAGCTCTGAAGAGGTAGTTTGGTAATAGGCGGAGCTCAATAGCAGTATTACTTAAGGGGTGACTGTGAGCAGAATTAAATTTGTTTCCGGAAGACAGGTAATAGATTCTCGTGGAAACCCAACTGTCGAGGTGGAAGTTTTACTTCACAGTGGGGCTACTGGACGGGCAATGGTTCCGAGTGGTGCTTCCACAGGTCAGTTCGAAGCGATGGAGCTGAGAGATGGAGGAGAAATCTGGTCAGGAAAAGGTGTAAAGAAGGCTATAAGTCATGTAAATAATGAAATATCGGATGCCGTTTTGGGTTTAGATGCCACAGATCAACGAGTGCTTGATCAGACAATGATTGACCTAGATGGCACCGATGACAAAAGCAGACTTGGGGCTAATGCAATTCTCGGAGTTTCTTTGGCAGTGGCCAGATCAGCAGCTAAAGATTCAGGAATGCCTCTTTTTAAATATATAGGAGGTACTAATGCTCACCTGATGCCAGTTCCGATGTTCAATGTGATAAATGGCGGAATGCACGCTGACAATAATATCGATTTTCAGGAATTCATGATCATGCCTTTAGGTGCAGCTTCATATAGTGAAGCATTGCAATGGGGCGTGGATGTATACCACTCTCTCAAGGCGGTTTTGAATGACCGAGGGATGTCAACGACAGTTGGCGATGAAGGCGGTTTTGCACCGAATCTTTCTTCAAACGAAGAAGCACTACAAATACTTTTAGAGGCAATAGAAAAGTCAGGACGTACTCCAGGTGATGAGATTTCATTAGCTCTTGATGTTGCTTCTACGGAATTCTTTCAAAAAGGTATTTATCGAATTGAAGCCGAAGATCTCTCTTTGAATTCAGAGGAAATGGTTGCTTATCTCGCAGCGTTGTGTGACAAGTATCCGATTTGTTCGATTGAGGATGGTATGGCCGAAGAAGACTGGGACGGATGGTCACAACTCACTGAGGAGTTAGGTCACAGGACGCAATTGGTTGGAGATGATTTATTTGTTACTAACTCTCTAAGGCTTGAGCGAGGAATTGAAAACGGTGTAGCTAATTCAATTTTGGTAAAAGTGAACCAGATAGGAACGCTCACTGAAACTTTAGAAGCAGTTGAAACAGCGATGAGTGCCGGCTACACAGCCATAATTTCTCACCGTTCAGGAGAAACAGAGGATCATTTGATAGCAGATTTAGCGGTTGCCACGAACTGTGGTCAGATCAAATCTGGAGCACCTGCACGTAGTGATCGAGTCTCAAAGTACAACCAACTGTTACGAATAGAAGAGATTTTAAATGAATCCGCCTTCTATAAAGGGGAAGCCGTGTTGGCCGGTAGGGGATGACACGGTCGATTCTTCGACGTTTAGGTTATTTAAGTATCGTTGCTGCTTCTTTATTTTCCTT
>PBYV01000016.1 GCA_002729765.1 Acidimicrobiaceae bacterium | reverse complement strand
GAAAAAGATCCTAAAAATGTTTCACCGCTTGTGGTTTGGCTATCGAGCAAGGAATGCAACGTTACAGGAAAAATATTTGAGGTCTCAGGTGGGAAAATAAACCTATGTGACGGTTGGAGACACGGCCCTTCAGAAGAGGTAGAAGGAAGAAAGTTTGAAGTTAATGAAATTTCTGAAACAGTGAATAGGTTAATGGAGAAAATTTCCCCGCCAGAGTCGGTTTATGGATCACGTTAGTGTTCGGCAACTATTGTTTTATTTGTTGAGAATGGACAAATTGATTAATACATAGCATATTTGTACTACTAGTCGTTTGGAGAAAACATGAAATTAGTAACCGCAGTAATTAAGCCATTCAAACTCGATGACGTCAAAGATGCTCTTGCCAATTTAGACATACAAGGTATGACTGTTAGCGAAGTTCAAGGTTTTGGGCGACAAGGAGGGCACAGCGAAACGTACAGAGGAACTGAATATAAGGTTTTGTTTACTCCAAAAACACGCGTTGAAGCTGTTGTCGATGACGATCAGGTGGAAAGCGTTGTAGACGCAATAGTTGCAGCGGCAAGAACTGAAAAAATCGGTGATGGAAAAGTTTGGGTTACCGGAGTTGAATCTTTAGTGAGAATTAGAACTGGTGAGCGAAACAGCGACGCAGTTTAGTTAAAAATATTCTGTTCACCTTTTGGCCTACTCGGATATCTTTTACTTATGGATGAAAAATCAGAATCGAATATTAAAAAGTCCATTGAATTCCAAGTCGAAAACAAGGTTGCTTGGATAACTATAGACAATCAGGAAAAAGGCAATGGTTTAACCCCTGAAATGAGAAACCATTTGATAGACCTCTTTGAAAGTTTTAATGGCCAATTTGAAATTCGATCAGCAGTAATAACAGGTGCTGGTGAGAAGTTTTTCTGTACAGGCGCAGACCTGAGTGCTTCAAGCCAAAATAATGATCGCTCTGAGAAAACCCCCTCACTTGTCACCGGTCAGATCCGGAGAATGATGCTCGACGGGAGTATTAAACTAATGAACTCTGTTTTAGATTGTGAAATTCCAGTTATAGCATCAGTGAACGGAACGGCTGCCGGTATAGGTGCACATTTAGCATTCTGTAGCGATCTGGTTATCACCTCAGAAACTGCACGCTTTATTGAAATTTTTGCTCGCAGGGGTCTTGTTCCAGATGGCTTAGGTGCTTGGATCTTGCCTCGGCTTATTGGAATCCAGAAAACTAAAGAATTGATGTTTTTTGCAGATGATGTTTCAGCTGAAGAAGCCCTTCGACTGGGCCTTTGTAACCGTAGTGTCCCAGCATCAGAACTTGAAACAAAATCACGTGAATGGGCCGAACGCTTAGCTGCAGGACCATCCCGCAGTTACATGTTTACAAAATGGATGCTCAACAAATCCTTAGATGTAGATCGAATGACATTAGCTGAGTACGAAGCTTGGGCAGTTGAAGTCAATGCCTCCACACATGATTCAAAAGAAGGCGTTGTTTCATTTCAAGAAAAGAGAAATCCGGAATGGAAAGGTTACTAAAGAAGCAGTGATTATCGAAATTGATGACCTTGCAAATGTGAAACTTGTAGACCCTAATGAATTCAAAGGGTTTTGCGTCCAGTGCTCTGAATCTAGATCTGCAGCTGAAGTTTGCGAAATATTAGAACAGCTACAAGAAGGAAATAAAGTCATCGATGAAAAACATCTTTGGTTATGTAACGAACTTGTAAGAGAATTAGCACTCGATGTGAAAGATGACAAATGGGAAACGGGTTTTGCTCAGATGCTTGATTACGCAACTTCAAAAGGTTGGACTGAAAATAATGGAACGTTGATACGCACACACATAGAGTGGACTAAGGTCTAAAAATGACCGATATAACCATTTTTCACAACCCGCATTGAAACTCTTCCACGAATGCCTTAGCGGTCGCTGAGGAAATGGGTGTAGAAGTAGAAATAGTTCTTTATATGAAAGAGCCTCCAGATGAGAAGCTTTTAACTCGAATCACAAAAGGACTTGAAGACCCGGTTGAGGATTTAGTTAGGAAAGATTCAAAGTTTAAAAAAATGGAACTTAAGGCTGATGACTACGTAGACAACTCAAAAGCAGTCGTTGAAATACTTTCTAATCAAAAAGCATTGCTACAAAGACCTTTACTAGTTAAAGGAAAAATTGACGGTAACGGTCCATTGCAAGCGATAATTGGACGGCCTAAGGACCGGATAGCTGATTTTATTAACTAGGTAAAAACCTTAATCATTCTTTTGTCGCTTAGAGGAATCAAGTTTCACATGGTCGACAATTTCTGCGAGAAGATCTACAGGGGCATCATAAGGAACAGATAGGCCTACTCTGTCTGCTACATCTCCAAATCGTTCCACTAGTTGAGAAGCAACTTCTGAAGGTTCGCCCACAACTGCCAGAGTGTGGAGGACTTCATCAGTTATAACAGAAGAAATTTCATCCCAACGACCTTCTTTAGTCAGACGATTGAGAACAGGTTGCATATCTCCCCAGCCGTGAACGTCGAGCGTGACCTTATAGGCAGGAGTGGATCCGTAGAATGCCAAGTTGAATTTTGCACCTTTGATTGCTTTTTCGTATTCCTCATCAGAACGATAGGAACACACTATTGAATTTGTAATGAGTTTAGGTTTACTTTCCCGACCAGCTTTTTTCGCACCATCTGTAAGAGCCGGAATAGTTACTTCATCAAGAAATTTACGACTGCTAAAGGGATGTATCAGTACACCGTCAGATATTTCTCCAGCCAATTTCGTCATTAAGGGTCCAAGAGCAGCTAGCCATACAGGAGGGGGTTTCCAAGGCATTGAATCGGGAACAAAAATAGGGGTCATCAGACTGAATTTGTAGAACTCTCCTTGATAATTGAGCTCTGACCCTTCTGACCAACATTCAAAGATAGCTTTGATGGATTCGATCACTTCACGCATTTGTGTGACGGGGCTCTGCCAAATTGCCGAATATCTTTTTTCTATATGGGGTTTAATTTGACTTCCTAAACCAAGAGCCATTTTCCCTTGTGAATAGTTTTGTAAATCCCAACCAGTGCAAGCGAGAAGCATGGGGCTACGAGGAAATGCCAGTGCAATGTTCGTGTAACAATAAAGGTCACTGTGTTCCGCTGCTAAAACAAGAGGTGCAAATACGTCACGATTAGATTCTGCGGTGAAGACCCCATCAAATCCTGCGTTCACTAATTCGGTTACTCGATTCGGAACCAAAGACAAATCAGTAGTAATTCCAATATCTAGAAGCATCATCTTCCTTTTAATAAATGAGTGTTGAAAAAAACATATCGCTTTAACGATTAATTTTTACTGATCGGCTTCATATATATAGCTTTAGTCCGTTAGGGTCATTGCGTAAACAAAATACTTGCTAGGAGAAATGATGCTTGCAGCAGTCCTTGAAACTGTGCCAACCGATCAGCTCGTGATAGCTGATGATGTGACATTAAGAGATGTCGGTCCAGGCGATGTAAAAATAAAGGTAGCCCATAGTGGTGTATGTCATTCAGACCTTTCTGGAATGAACGGAACTATTCCGACTGAGCCAGGCACAGTATTGGGTCATGAAGGAGCGGGAGTCGTACTTGAAGTAGGTGAAGGTGTGTCACATGTAGCAGAAGGAGACCATGTGATCATTGCATTTTCTCCTCCCTGTGGAACCTGTCCTCATTGCACAGGTAGGCATCAACCGAATTTATGTATGAATGGGTTAATGGCAATGGGTGTCAACCAACAGTTCAGACAAGGTGACAGAGTTATCGGATCTTTTTGTGGGTGTGGAACTTTTGCCGAAGAGACGATTGTTCCATCGATAGCCACTGTGAAGATTGATAACGATATACCTCTAGACATAGCTGCATTAATTGGTTGTGGAGTTACCACCGGAGTTGGTGCAGCTTTAAACACTGCGAAAGTTACACCAGGATCATCAGTTCTAGTCGTTGGCGCTGGAGGTGTGGGCATCGCTGCAATACAAGGGGCGAGAATAGCCGGTGCATCTGAAATTGTTGCAGTTGATCTTCACGAAGGAAAGTTGGAGAGGGCAAAAGCTTTTGGAGCAACTCACGGGGTAACACCTGATGAGGTTCCAGCAGCTTTAGCTGAGGTGACTGCAGGAGAAGGTTTTGATTTCACGTTGGAATGCATTGGTTTCGCCTCAACGATGAGACAGTCATTTGATTTGACTCGCCGTGGAGGAACTTGCTGCATAGTGGGAGTAGGTAGGCCAGATGAGATGTTCGAGCTTTCAGCTTTTGAAATGTTCTTCTCAGAGAAAGTGTTGATTGGTTCCATGTACGGAAGCGCAGATGTTAGAACTGATTTTAATCGTTTTCTAGGTCTTTATAAGTCAGGAAAGTTGGATCTTGATGGAATGATTTCCCGACGGATCAAATTAGATGAAGTCAATGATGCATTGGGCAGTTTGGGTGATGCCGATGTAATCAGACAGGTAATTGACTTTTAAATTTCTAGAGGAGTTGCAGCTTTAGAATGAGTGAATTAGAAGAGCCGCTAAGAGCTGAACTGACTGTTGAATACCCATTTACGCGAACCACTGGAACAGTAATCGGTGCTTTTATGACAGGTTTGAGAGAAAAGCGTCTATTTGGAATCAAGAGATCAGATGGCAGTGTTTTAGTTCCCCCGTTGGAGTATGACCCGGTTTCAAGTGAGCCATTAACAGAAATGGTAGAAGTGTCTCAGAGCGGAATAGTTGAAACTTGGACTTGGATTGATCCTCCTCGTCCACAATCCCCGTGGGATGCTCCACATGCATTGGCATTAATAAGACTCGATGGAGCAGACACCTCAATGTTGCACGCCGTACTCGTGGGTTCACCTTCAGAGATGAGAACTGGAATGCGTGTTACTGCTCGGTGGAAAGAAGAGCGTGTGGGTCACATAGCAGATTTGGAAGGATTTATACAAGAAACTGAAGAGACTGATTCTTGATATGACTGATCCAAATTCCCCACCTGCGTCGTTGTCACAACAAGTAAAGATTCCTGAATCGATAAGTGGATTAGAACCGGTTCGTTCTGTGAGAAGTCCGATAAGGCTCGTTTATGATTTTGTGCCAAGTCCACCAGTGCAAGAATATTTGCGTTCATATTCAAAAAAGAAAATTCTAGGTCATCGTTCACCTATTGACGGCGCTGTATTTGTACCACCTAGGGGAGTTGACCCGCGACATGGTGTCTTAATAGAAGAGAGTGTTGAACTTTCCGATAGAGGGCATGTGGGAAATTTCTGCGTAACGCATCTACCTATTCCAGGTAGAGATGATTTGGACACCCCTTATGTCAGTGCATGGATTCATTTAGATGGCGCAAGCGTAGGGTTTTTAGGATTGGTCGCCGGTTGTGAAAATGATGAAGTTCACATCGGCATGCGCGTCCAAGCAGTATGGAAAAAAGAAGAAGAGCTAGGTAATACTGCTGAGAACATTCTTTTTTGGAAACCCACTGGAGAACCTGCAGTTCCCATCGAAAAAGCTGGCAACCGCGCATGGGATCAAACAAATGAGTAAAAGTAATAGTTTTCGAGATGTAGCGGTCGTTTCTGTCGCTAGTCATCAGACCAAAATTTTAAGCGAAGTAAATGAAGTACAGTTAATGGCCGACCTTATTAGTAACTGTAGAAATTCAGTTGGTGTCACACAAGAAGAGATTGGTTTTACATGTTCTGGGAGTAGTGACTTTTTAGCCGGACAAGCATTTTCATTCGTTCACACTCTTGACTCAGTTGGCGCTTTTCCTCCGATTTCCGAGAGTCACGTTGAAATGGATGGAGCATTCGCACTGTATGAAGCATGGGTAAAGCTTCAAATAGGTGAAGTTGATACCGCTCTTGTCTATAGCTATGGAAAGCCTTCTGCAGGGTCAATAATTGATGTTTTAGCTACACAACTAGATCCATATTATGTTTCTCCGCTCTGGCCTGATTGTTTCTCAATAGCAGCGCTGCAAGCTCGACTTTTACTTGATAAAGGCTTAATTACTTTAGAAAAAATGGCCGAAACATCGATGAGAAGTCAAATGAACGGATCCGATAACCCGAATGCGGTTAGAAGCTCTAAAGATGTTTCATTCGAAAATCTCATGAATGAACCTGCAATAGTGGACCCACTCAGAGCAAGTGACATTTCTGAAATTGCCGATGGGGGATGCGCAATAATTTTGGCTGCAGGGGATAAAGCAAAATTACTTTGTGAGAGACCAGCTTGGATAAAGGGGATTGACCATAGGGTCGATTCACACACATTAGGTGTAAGAGATTTAACAAGATCCCCTTCAGCTTTTTTAGCGGCCGAAAAAGCGGGAATAAATACCGACCGACTTGACTTGGCTGAAATTCACGGAATGACTTCTGCTCAGGAGTTAATTCTTGAAAAAGAGTTCGATTTGAATGAAGAAACTAGGGTCAACCTTTCAGGTGGTTCTCTTGCTTCTGACACAATGATGGCTTCAGGACTGATTCGCATCTCTGAGGTTGCTTCAAGAATAATTTCTGGTCAAGCAGACAGAGGCTTAGCGCATGCGACTTCAGGACCTTGTCTTCAACAGAACCTCGTCTGTATTTTGGAGGGTGAATAATGTCAGCAGAATTGACAGCCGTTCTAGGTGTGGGCCAAACGAAATACTCATCGACACGTGGAGATGTATCAATTGCAGGACTTTGCCGCGAGGCAGCGTACAGAGCTTTAGAAGATGCTTGCTTAGACTGGAAAGAAATAGATGCTGTAGTTATTGGTAAAGCTCCGGATTTCTTTGAAGGAGTGATGATGCCAGAATTATATTTGGCTGAGGCTCTTGGTGCAGTCGGAAAACCAATTCTTAGAGTTCACACAGCAGGTTCAGTAGGTGGGTCCACTGCTTTGGTAGCTGCTTCTTTAATACAATCCCGTGTACATGAAAAAGTTCTAACAATCGGATTTGAAAAGCAATCTGAGTCAAATGCGACTTGGGCGCTTTCTTTGCCGCAGCCATTTTCTGTTTCAATCAATGCCGGAGCAGGTGGTTATTTTTCTCCAATTATTCGACAGTACATGAGCCGCTCCGGCGCTCCGGAATTAATCGGCTGCATGGTTGCCTTTAAAGACCGGCAACACGCATTGAAAAACCCTTATGCTCACTTACATCAAAACGATTTGACTTTCGAAGAAGTTGTTGACTCTCCGATGTTATGGAATCCGATCCGTTATTCAGAAACATGCCCCTCATCCGATGGGGCATGTGCAATGGTTTTAGGGAACGAAGCATCAGGAGATAGAGCAGAGAACCCAGTGGCATGGGTCCACGGCACGGCCATGCGTTCAGAATCGAATAATTTTCCAGGAAGAGATGAAGTTAACCCTCTCGCTAGTAGACAGTGTGCAGCGGATGTATTTAGGCAGGCAGGAATAACAAATCCTCTAAAAGAGATTGATGCAGTTGAGATCTACGTGCCTTTCTCATGGTATGAACCCATGTGGTTGGAAAGCTTGGGCTTTGCGGAACTCGATCAAGGATGGAGAATGGTTGAGGATGGTACAACAAGTCTCCTGGGAGGTGAATTGCCGGTTAATTGCTCGGGAGGTGTGCTTTCTTCAAATCCTATTGGAGCTTCCGGCATGATTCGCTTTGCTGAAGCAGCTTTACAAGTACGAGGCATGGCAGGAGATCACCAGGTTGATGGAGCCAAAAAATCGTTCGGACATGCTTATGGCGGTGGAGCACAATACTTTGCCATGTGGATAGTTGGTGCTGAAAAACCTTAACGGTAAGACTTAGGGTGAAAAATTGTCTAATATGGAGTCACCCAGAGAAGGAAAGCCGGTTTACCGGTTGACCGAAATTAAGGAGTTCAAATGAGAGTGGTAGTAGATTTTGACCTTTGCGAAAGCAATGCCATATGTATGCAAATAGCCCCAGATATATTCGAAGTCAGAGATGACGACTTCCTCTATGTATTGGACGAAACACCAAGTGAAGATCGCAGATCTAACCTAGAAGAAAGCGTTCAACGGTGTCCCAAACAAGCGATTTCGATCGAGGAATGACCTAACCACAAAAGAAAGTTGACGATGCACAGTTCTATAACAATTGTAGGAGCCTCGTTAGCTGGTGTCAGAGCAGCAGAAGCTTTAAGATCTGAAGGTTTTGAGGGGGTAATAAAACTTATAGGAGACGAAGCACATGTTCCCTATGACAGGCCTCCCTTATCAAAGAGCTTTTTAGAAGGAGCAATGACTTCTGAAAGACTCTCTTTATTGACGAAAGAAAAGATCACTGAACTAGAACTTCAAATTAGAACGGGCAGCAAGGCTTCAAAACTCGACATCGACTCACAAACTTTCGAGATTGAAGGAGAAGTAGAAGGTTTTGACGCTCTTGTAATCGCAACTGGAGCCAGAGCGAGAAAATTACCTAATACCGAGAAAATTAAAGGAATCCACACCTTAAGAAGTCTCGACGACAGTATAGAAATACGTGACTCTTTTAAATCAGGAAACCCAAAAGTTGTAGTTGTAGGAGGGGGTTTTATTGGGTGTGAAGTTGCCGCTACAGCTTCCGCATTTGGGATAGAAGTCACGATTGTTGAGTCTCAGGATGTTCCCCTTTCTCATGTATTAGGAGAGGAAGCAGGAAGAGTTATTTCGAAATTACACACAGACAATGGTGTTCAGTTGAAATGTGGCGTTGAGGTTCAGGAGTTTAAAGGCGAGAATCAGGTTGAGGGTGTGCTCCTTAAGGACGGGACTCTATTAGAAGCAGATGTTGTAATCGTTGGAATTGGAGCCACTCCAAACACGGAGTGGTTAGAAGACTCTGGTTTAACAATTGAAAATGGGGTTTGTTGTGATCAAACATGCTTAGCGGCGCCAAATATTGTGGCAGCCGGAGATGTGGCTCGTTGGGATCACCGAGGTTACGGGAAGAGCATAAGACTGGAGCACTGGGATAATGCAGCAGAACAAGGAAAACACGCCGCATTAAGACTATTGCAGAAAGATTCTGAAGCTTTGCCGTATGCTCCAATCCCGTGGTTTTGGAGTGACCAGTTTGATAGAAAAATTCAACTTGCTGGTATCAGTAGTCCAGGAGATGACTTTGAGGTAATAGTGGATTCTCCTGAAGAAGGGCGTTATACGGCAATATATGGGAATGAAGGAAGATTAAAAGCAGTGCTAGGAATCAACCGTCCAAGACATGTAATGCAGTTCAAGTCCTTGATGGAAGAAGAAGCTTCATGGAAAGAGGCTTTAGACTTTGCTAAGGGAATCGGGTAGCGGTTTTTGTGACTTGGTCATTAAAAATTCTTGCAACTCTCATACTCTTATCAAGCTGCGCTTCTGGTTCTAATAATTTGGAATTTAAAGTTGTTGAGGAAGCTATTCCAGGAGTTTTGCTTCCAGATCATCCTCATTTGCTAACTGAAGTAAGTTGCCCCGAATATGTAAATGGAGATCTAGGTACCGTTTTCTGTACATTGCAAGTTGCCGGAAAAGAGATTTCAGTTTCGGTAATAGGGCCTGACATGACAAATTCGTTTACTGTCAATCCAAGAATAAAAATTGTAAAAGCCATCCAGTTGGCTCAAGAAGTAAAGAGAAGACTAGATGACGATTTGGGTGTAGAAAATAAAATTGAATGTGCACCTGAAATTAGGGTGGCTCATCCAGGAGAACTTTTCGAATGTGAAATAATTGACCAGAACGGTGGACTCCACTATTTGCAAACCAAAATTATTGACTTCGATGGTTCATTTGAAATAATAGGTTAGACAAAATGAATCTTTAAACTGTATAACTTCTACACTTATCATCTGCCTTCTCTGGAAAGTTGAAATGAGCCAAAATAAAGAAAATGAACAACTTTTTGATGTTGTGGGCGTGGGGAATGCAATAGTTGATGTGATAGCCGAAGTCGAAGATGCGTTCATCGAAAAACAAAATTTGGTCAAAGGTTCGATGAGTCTGGTGAGTGCAGAACGTTCCGCTGAACTGTATGCAGAGATGCCAACGGGTACAGAAATGCCAGGAGGTTCAGCGGCAAACACAATGGTGGGCGTTGCGCAATTGGGTGGATCGGCGGCTTACATTGGCAAGATCTCGGAGGACTACCTTGGCCAGGTATTCAGAGAAGGAATGTCGAAAGCTGAAGTTAGTTTTTCCTTCGGCATTGATAAAGATTTACCCACAGCACGTTGTTTAATTCAAGTGACCCCTGATGCTCAGAGAACAATGAATACTTTTCTGGGAGTATCCGCATACCTATCTTCAGAAGATGTAAGCCAAGAATTAGTTGCCTCTTCTGAACTGCTTTACTGTGAAGGGTATTTATGGGACACGGATGACTCCAAAGAAGCCATACGTAAAGCTATGAAGATTTCTAAATCTTCAAATCGTAAAGTCGCTCTTGCATTATCAGACACTTTTTGTGTGGAGAGACATCGTGAGGACTGGCTTGAACTTTTAAAAGAATTCGTCGACTATATTTTTTGTAACGAAAAAGAAATCTGTGCTCTTTACATGACTGAAGATTTAGGAGAAGCAATTGAAAAAGTTTCAAAAAACGTAGATGTTGCATTTATAACACTTGGGTCCAGAGGGTCATTAGTGGTGGAAGATTCTAAAATAATTGAAATTGAAGCAGTTCCAGTCAAAGGTGTGGTTGATAGCACCGGTGCGGGAGACATATTTGCTAGTGGGGTAATTTTCGGGATGAGTCGAAAGTTGCCTTTCAAAAAGTGCGCAGAGATGGGTTCTCTAATGGCGTCAGAAGTGATTACTAGTCTTGGTCCACGAATTGAAAATGATCCAAAAGAATTAGTAGAACACCTCTTATAGGCGTCCAACTGTCGTGATGTTCATGACTGTCAGCTAGCTTGGTCACATGAATGAATACAAGTGTTTCGATGTCTTAATAGAAAAAGGTGTCGCAACTGTTACTTTAAACAGAGGCGAAAAACTAAACACCATGATTCCAGCTTTCTGGTCCGAGTTGCCAAAAGTTATTGATGAAATCAATTCCAGTGGTGAAGCTAGAGTGATCGTTTTAGCTTCAACGGGAAAACATTTTTCAGCCGGCATGGATCTTGCGGTTTTTTCAATGGGCTCAGGAGAGTCACAAGCAGAGGTGGGACGACTTAGAGCTAACCTCCGCGAAAACGCTCTTCATTTGCAGGACTCTTTCAACTGTTTAGAGAAAGCACGGATACCTGTTTTAGCTGCCATACAGGGCGGATGTATAGGAGGCGCAGTTGACATGGTTACAGCATGTGACATGAGGTACGCGTCCGAGGACGCTTTCTTTTGCATACAAGAAATAAATATCGGCATGACAGCCGATGTAGGAACTCTTCAAAGGCTTCCGAAACTCATCCCTGAAGGAGTATGTAGAGAACTCGCATACACCGGAAGAAGAATGAAAGCAGATGAAGCAAAATCGGTTGGTTTGGTAAATGAAGTTTTTTCTGACCAAGAATCTCTTTTGGACGGTGTTATGGAAATCGCAGAAGAAATCGCTTCAAAATCGCCACTAGCAATTTGGGGATCAAAGGAAATGATCACCTATTCAAGAGATCATTCAACTTCTGATTCTTTAAATTACATTGCAACCTGGCAGTCTGGCATGTTTCAACCTGCTGACATGAAAGAAGCTTTTCAAGCTAAGGCAGAAAACCGACCTTCAGAGTTCGATGATTTGTTGCCGCTTAACAAAGGTTTAGAAGAGGGGATTTAAACAGGAGTTTTTCGATAGTAACTTAATCGCTCAAAAATTCGAAACTTAAGTCCCCGAGATTTACTAAAGAACTAGACACCCAAGTCCCTAGTTGACTGAAATGTAGGTCTAATTCCGAGATGTCTTCAAGAACCTTTGAACTCAACTCGTAACTTCCTTCATAAGATACTTCGATTGCCCACTCAGGTTCGTTTACCGTGTTTTCATCATCAACTTCGTAGATAGTTTCTAAAGTAGTTCCAGATTTTTCGAAAGTAGTATTTTCCAATTTTGGATTACTCAAGGGTAGATTATCGACGAATAACTGTGGGTCCGGCTGACTTGCTAAACGTTGGAGTCTTAGAACTATGCCGACGAGTATCTCTACGGGTTCTCCTAATTCTCCATCTTGGCACCATTGCCGATAAGAAGTCTGCGACCAGGTAGGCCATTCGAGAGCAATATCACAATGGATGCGAGGCGGTTTTCCTTCACCTGGCAGTCCGTAGCTGACCCTCCAAAACGTATTGCCTATTAAAAGGTCGTTATAAAAACTTTCTTCCTTGTCTTGTCTCTCAAGACGTGCAGATTCCAGAGAGTCCCTCAAAGCACCTATTGCATCGGAAAATACGTGGTCAATCACTGTAGACAATTTATCTAACACATTTGTCTCGGAAAAGTCAGTTGCTCTGATTTCTCCAACTTGAATATCTGACAAGATGATTGAGAGCTGATACAGCTCTATCGGCCGAAGCGTAACATAAACGATTTAAGTCGCGGATGTTTCTTACCATCGGATTATTTGGTTGCGTAGTTGCTAATTCTGAAGCGACTAAGATTGGTTTACCGGAAGCTAAAGAGGCTTCAACGGAAGCCTCTGCGTATCTCTTTTCTTGATGTTCATGAAAGTTGACAATTCTTTCAAGACCGTGTTCAGGGTAGAACTTTCCATTTTTCACAAGATTCGCAGTATTTCCTTGTATCCCAAGTCCGAGTTGAATTATTGAATCAATCTCTGGATGCTTGGAAGCTGTTGAAAGGAGCTCTGGAATTGTGTCTCTAGTCTCACCCCCTGCTAAATCGATCGGATTATTTTTACTCCAACGCGGAGGAAGCAATTCATTGATTGTTTCCTCTAGGTCACGTGGTAGAGGAGTTAAAACCAAGTCAGAACTTTGACTAATCGCATCTGCAGTCACTACACCCCATCCGCCTGCTGTAGTGAGAACGAGCACACGAGGACCGTCAGGAAGAGGCTGTGTTGCAAACGTAGCGGCAATTTCGAAAGCTGATTCAATATTAGGAGCACGTGTTATGCCGGCTTGCCTTGCCATTCCTTCAAAAATTTTCGAATCACTAGCGAGCGAACCAGTATGAGACGCAGCCGCTCTTTGACCGCCCGTAGTAGTTCCACCCTTTACAAGCACAACAGGCATCTTCTTTGTTATTTCTTTTACTCTTTCGAAAAAATCCCGACCTTTCTCTAAACCTTCTAAATAGCAAAGAGCGACATCGGTGGCTGGATCAATAGCAAACCACTCAAGAAAATCAACTATTTCTATTGCTGCAGCATTTCCAGCTGAGACTGATCTACTTATCCCGATACCGGTTTGATTCGCATAGTTGAGAAAACTCGAAACAAAATTACCCGACTGTGACACCACAGCTATACGTCCCTTTGGGGCGTAAGGTGCAACAATTTGAGCGCAGAGACTAGCGGGTGGAGAAACAATTCCTTGCCCATTAGGGCCGGCGAGAACAAGATCCAATTCCGCTGCTAAAGCGACGAGTCTTTTTTCGGCCTTTAAACCCTCTTCGCCTGTTTCTGAATACCCGCCAGCAGCACAAAAAATTGCTTTTATACCTTTTTCCGAAGCTCTTCTAACCAGCTCTTCGTTAACCCCGACAGGAGTGCACAGAATCATCAGATCAACTTCATTTGAAGGTATCGAGTCAAAAGATGTTATTACTTTCTGTTCTAGAACTGTTGCTTCTTCACGTCCAAAAGCGAAAACTTTACCCTCATATCCGCACGAAAGAATATTATGCAGAGCCACGGAGCCGAATTTTCCAGGATGGCTTGAAACTCCCGTAACTATCACACCCTTAGGTTCAAACAAGTACTTAAGATCCACAGTCATGTCGTTTCCCCTTTTAATTCAACAAGAGCATCAGCTGCTATGGGTAATCCGTCAACAATTATTAATGGATTTAAATCAATCGACAAAATTTGTTCATCTTCCGCTAGTTCACCGAGTTTTATGAGCAAATCAATTGTTGCATCAATGTCAAGAGCTTCTTCTCCGCGAAATTCTTCTAATAACCCGTTTGTTTTCAGTGAAGAAATAAGATCTCTTGCATCATAAGAAGTAATTGGAGCGAGTCTGAACTCAACGTCCGCAATGGCTTCAGCTAAAATCCCACCAAATCCAAACATTACACAAGGACCAAACTGGGGGTCCCTCACCACACCCGCAATAACTTCACGTGAACCAGAGAGCATTTCTGTGACTATCAGATTGCTGTCATTGACCTCATTTTCTAGAAGCTCTTTAGCAGCATTTAAAAGATCAGGTTCTGTCTTCAAGTTAAGTTTTACAAAACCATGCTCAGTTTTGTGAGCGATAGAAGGGCCGTTCAGTTTCAATGCACTAGGAAAGCCGATCTCCCTTGCTGCGTTTAGAGCTTCATCAGGATTACTGGCAACCTTCCACCTGGAAACAGGAATTCCTGCATTTTCAACTATTCGACGTGATTCTGACTCTGAAGCAGTTGTCATAATAAATTCTCAGTTTCCTCTGACTATAAGACGGGTTTAGGAGAGGCTTCTCCAGCCAGGTTTAATAACATTTTCGATCAGATGGATCCTTTCATCAAAGGGAAGAAAAGCACTTTTCATAGCGTTAACAGTAAGCCAAGAAAAGTCATCTAAATTCCAACCAAAAGTTTTATTCAACGAAAGCAACTCAGAAGTCATCGAAACGTCACTCATCAGTCTGTTATCAGTATTCACTGTAACTCTAAAACCCAGATCTTTCAGTAGCTCAATAGGGTGTTCCTCCAATGATTGAACGGCGCCTGTATGAACATTAGATGTCGGGCATAATTCCAAAGGTATTCTTCTGTCTCTAATGAAAGAAGCGAGACTTCCAAGACGATGGTTTCCCGACGAATCCAAATCTATGTCATCGATGATTCTTACTCCATGCCCTAAACGCTCTGCGCCACAATATTGGACGGCTTCCCAAATGGAAGCCAATCCAAACGCTTCGCCGGCATGGATTGTAAAGTGAAAGTTTTCACGTTGGAGAAATTGAAATGCCTCTAAATGATTTGTAGGAGGGTAACCAACTTCACGGCCAGCAATATCAAAACCAACCACTCCTTTATCGCGAAAATGCACAGCAGCTTCGGCAATCATCTTTGAATCGCTGCTGGTTCTCATAGCAGTGATGATTGTTTTGATAGTCAGATTGCTTCCAGAGGAACCTTCAGAGAAACCCGACAAAACTGCTTCTATTACTTCATGGACAGATAATCCCTTAGATGTAAAAAGGGACGGCGCAAATCTTATTTCTGCGTAAACGCAGCCATCTTCAGCAAGGTCTTCAGCGCATTCTTTAGCAACGCGGTGGCAAGAATATTCATCTTGCATAACTCCCACAGTATGGGTAAAAGTTTCCAGGTATAAGTTTAGGTCTCTACGGTTAGCGCCTTCATGAAACCATTGTGACAACTCTTCAACGTTATTTGATGGAAGATTTTCATATCCTGAGATGTTCGCTAGGTCAATGACCGTGGAGGGACGTAAACCTCCATCAAGGTGGTCATGTAGAAGAACTTTTGGACCTCTGGTTACAAGTTCAGAAAAATCAGATTGATCAAAGTCCGAATCTTTACTAGTCATGCCTCAGTCTATCTAAAGAGTTTGAAACAAAAGAAAAGAAGTTAATAAAGGATTTTGTCAAAGAAGTCCCTAGTTCTTTGTTCAGTAGGATTTTCGAAAACTTGACTTGGTGGACCTATTTCAACCACCATGCCTTCGTCCATGAAAACTAAACGATCACCAGCTGCTTTAGCGAAACCCATTTCATGTGTAACCACAGCCATAGTCATTCCTTCAGAAGCGAGCTCAAGCATCACATCTAGAACTTCTTTCACCATTTCAGGATCCAGTGCTGAAGTGGGTTCGTCAAAAAGCATAATTTTTGGCTCCATAGCTAATGATCTAGCAATAGCGACCCTTTGCTGCTGCCCTCCTGATAGTTGACGCGGATAGGAATCTGCTTTATCGGGAATTCCTACTCTCACGAGTTGCTTCATGGCCATTTCGTTTGCTTCGCTTTTACTGCGTCCTCTTACTTTTCTTTGAGCCAAACAAATGTTTTCCATAACTGTTAAATGGGGAAATAAGTTGAATTGCTGGAAGACCATTCCCACTTCAGCTCTAATTACGTCAATGTCGCATTTAGGATCTGTCAGTTCGACTCCATCGATAGCTATCGCCCCTTCAGTTGGAACCTCAAGCCTGTTAATACATCTAAGAACTGTGGATTTACCTGAACCGCTGGGACCAACAATAACTACAACTTCCCCTTCAGCTATCTCCAGGTCAACATTTTTGACAGCATGAATGTTTTTGTTAAAGGTTTTTGAAAGGTTCTTAATCGAGATCATTAGTCAATACCTCTATTACTTCGAACACCTCTATCATCACGGGTCATTCTCCTTTCGAGAACTCCCAAAAGCAGACTAAGGCCAAGTGTCAGAATTAGATAAATGAAAGCTAAAACAAAGTAACCTTCCCGAAATTTAAAAGTGCTAGCTGAAAATTGTCTTGCTCGCTGTGTGATTTCAAGAACCCCTAGAACAGAAAGTAGCGATGTGTCTTTCAGTATTGCAATGAAATCATTTCCTAAAGGTGGGATAATCGCTCTCATCGCTTGAGGTAAGACGATTGAATTCATTGTCTGACGCCTGCTCAATCCTAGCGACCTTCCTGCTTCTACCTGACCGATAGCAATAGATTGGATGCCTCCTCTAAAAATTTCTGCCATATATGCACCGTAAATAATGGCGAGAGTCACAGTCGCCCTCATCTGAAATGAAAGTTTGAAACCCAACGCATTTTGAAGTTGAGGAAGTAAGACAAGAGCAACGGTAAATATAAGAGGAAGTATTGGGATGCCGCGAATAAATTCAACGTACGTTCTGGCTAAATTCCGCAAGATTACATTTTTAGAAAGTTGACCCATTCCAGCTAATAACCCCAAAGCTAAAGCAATAGCAAATGCTTGAAGGGTTGCTGTGATGGTAATACTTATGCCCGGTATAACCCTGTCCCAAGCCAGTTCGTAGCTATTTTTAGTCACTATCTGATAGCCCATCCAAGAAAGAATGGCGACTATAGCGATTCCCCACCAAGGGAATGTGTCCCACCACTTTGGCTTATCGCTAAGACTCTTTTTATTACTATCTTCGTGGCCTGACATTTTTTCCTTATTCAATAGGTCTTCGAAGAATAGTACTTAAATGATAAAAAGACGAATGCTAGTGAAATTTGCAAAGAAATCTGTTTTCTCAACTAGCCTTTTTTTATGCAGTCACAACGCTATATAGCCGACACTATTGTCACCTGTGATGCTAATAACAGCGTTTATGCTCCAGGTGTAATAGATATCGAAGACGGGAAAATTGTCTGGGTTGGCACTCTAGGATCCGAAGAAGAAACAGATATACGAATTCACAAAATAGGCGGGCTTCTGATGCCGGGTTTAGTTAACGCCCATTGTCACACGCCGATGACACTAGTTCGAGGAGCGGGAGATGGACTGCCATTAGGAAGATGGCTTACTGAAGCAATGTGGCCACGCGAAGGAAAGATGAATGAAGAAGATGCTTATTGGGGTATGACTTTAGGCTCTGCTGAAATGTTTCGAGCAGGTGTTACGACTAGTTGCGAAATGTACCTCTTTGAGGAAGCTCTAGTCGAAGCTGCAAATTCTTCAGAGGCAAGACTGGTCATGACACCAGGGATTTTTAAATCTTCGTATTCAGAGGAAATAGAGGCAAGACTCCAAAATTTCACAGATTTCTATAATCGCCATCACGACCCAGAAGGAAAAATTACTGTGGGTATAGGCCCTCATTCAGCTTACGATTTGGGGATACCAGCATGCATTGAATTGGCTGAGTTCGCAAGATCACTCGACTTGCTGTTTCATATTCACCTTGCAGAAACACGAGAGGAAAGCTCTCAAATCGAGTCCGAATCTGGTAAAAGCATCGTTGAAATTCTTAGTGATAACGGAATATTAGAAGGAAACGTTTTAGCTGCTCATTGTGTCTGGGTCAACGACAACGACATTTCGCTTTTAGCTGATTCCAATGTATCTGTAGCTCATTGTCCTGTCAGCAATATGAAACTCGGCTCTGGGATAGCACCTATAGAAAAAATGCTTGAGAAAGGTTTAACAATTGGTTTAGGAACAGATGGACCGGCTTCCAATGACACACTCGACTTATGGGAGGAAGTTAAAATCGCAGCGCTTTTAGCAAGAGTTAATAGTCTCGACGCAACCTTGATAACTCCTTCGGAAGTCTTGGGAATGGCCACCCGAAAATCTGCAAACGCGATTGGCCTCGATCGGGTTGGAAGCCTGGAAATCGGCTGGGAAGCGGACATGATAAGAATTGATACCAACTACAGTACTTTTACGCCATCGACTGACCTGAATGAAACTTTGGCTCATCTGGTTTGGTCTGGATCCAATAGAGAAGTAACAGATGTATGGGTAGCTGGCTCTAAAGTTCTCTCTGAAGGAGATTTGGTAACAATTGATGAGGAAAGGGCTTTGCGAGAAGTAAAGGAAAGAGCCTTCAGGCTCGCAGAGGTTTAAAGATGTTAGATAAAGAAAAGACCGCAGAAGAGATATCGGACATTCTTGATCTCGAACCTTTACCTTTGGAAGGTGGTATGTGGACGCAAACTTTCAAAGACAAAAATTCCACAGGCATTTATTATCTGTTGAGTAAAAATAATTTTTCTGCAATGCACAAGTTGGAAGCAACTGAGATTTATCACTACTACGCAGGTGCGCCCGCACAGATGCTTTTGTTGGATTCTGTTGGAAAGATTGAGGAACCAGTTCTGGGTGCGGATCTTGATTCTGGCCATCGACCACAGATAATTGTTGAATCGGGAGTTTGGCAAGGGTCAAGAACAACAGGGGAGTGGACGTTGTTAGGAACTACAATGGCACCTCCTTATTCACAAGAAATGTTTCAGTTGGCAGACAGAGAAGAACTACTTAAAGGTTGGCCGGATATTGAGCAGAAAATTTATGAATTAACTCGGAGTTGACCTGACGACTGATTTACCAGGTGGCATTAGTTGAGATGCCACCATCTACTACTAAATCTGATCCAGTTATCCAACGTGCCATAGGAGATGACAGAAAAATTACTGCATCAGCTACGTCCTTAGGTGATCCTGCTCTTCCAAGTGGCACAGAATCCAGCCACCTATTGAGTCCTTCAGGCCAACGTTCTTTTAGATTTCCATCATCAATCAGCCCTGGGGAAACAGAATTTACCCTGACGCCAAAATCTGCGTATTCGAGAGCAGCTGATTTAGTCAACATTAACAAACCAGCTTTGCTGGTCGAATAATGAGAATGACCTCTGGCCGGTTGGTGACCTTCAATTGAAGCTATGTTCACAATTGAAGCGTTGGCGCTTTTTTCTAAAACTGGTATTGCAGCACGCATAAGAAGGTGAACACTCCTTAGGTTCGTTTCTAAGACAGCATCCCAACTATCTGAATCTGTCTCAACGAGGTTTTCAACATTTTGAAGTGCCGCATTATTGACAATGATGTCTAACTGGTTGCCTGCCTCTAAAGTTTCAGAAATTAGTCCTTCAACCTCACGTGAATTTCGAAGGTCTGCACTCAAAATTGTTGCTGGAATAGAACTTGCTAAGGTCTTTACATCGTTGTCATTATTGTGAATAGCGAGAATAAGTTCTGCTCCTGCTTCTTTCAGTTCAGAAGCGATGGCTAAACCTATGGGACTGTTAGCACCGGTTACTAATGCGACATTTCCACTTAGATCTATTTCAATGCTCATATTTTCAATTTGAATCTGAACCAGTCGTCATAATTCTGCCGATTCTATTCCGAGTAAGATCGGTGGCATTTTCGGTAACTACTAATTGGCCACGATATATAACGCCGATACGGTCCGAGAGGCTGAGAATCTCATCTAATTCTGCAGAAACTAAAAGTACAGCCAACCCTTGATCTCTTTGACTAATTAACTGTTGATGAACAAACTCGATACTTCCCACATCGATACCTCGAGTGGGTTGGGAAGCGACTAAAAGTTTTGCATTGTGGGAGAACTCTCTGGCAGCAATAGCTTTTTGCTTGTTTCCACCCGACAATGAACTCGAAGGAGTTTCAATGCTAGGTGTACGTATGTCGAATTTCTCAACCATTTCTTTTGCGTAGTTGGCAATTGCTTTTTGCTGCCGGATGCCACGATTAGAAAAAGGAGGCTTGTAATACCTGTTTAGAATCAAATTGTCTGCTACTGAATGTGCACCAATCAGCCCATGTTTTTCTCTATCTTCAGGTATGTGTGCAACACCTAATTCACTTATTTGCCTAGGTGAACTTTCTGTGATTGAAGTATCTCCAATAAGAATTTCTCCAGTATCTGTAGTTCTCAATCCAGTAATGGTTTCAACAAGTTCCCGTTGTCCATTTCCTTCAACGCCAGCTATGCCAAAAATTTCACCTGATCTTACTTCTAGAGAAAGCCCATTTACGGCTAGAAGCCCTCTGTCATCTTGGACGCAAAGATTCTTTACTTTAAGTACTGTCGCTTCAGGCGATGCAGTTTCTTTGGAGACGCGAAGAACCACGCTGCGACCTACCATCATTTCTGCAAGACCAGATTCATCTGTTTCATCGGGTGTCGTGGAGCCGACTACTTGTCCGTTTCTCATTACAGTGACCTCATCAGCTACTTCGAGAACTTCTCGTAGTTTGTGAGTGATAAAAATTATTGCAACGCCTTGCGAAGCAAGTTTTTTTAAGACTTGTAGAAGGTGGTCGGTTTCTTGGGGTGTTAAAACAGCAGTTGGTTCGTCCAGAATCAAAATGTTCGCTTCTCTGTAAAGGGAACGAAGAATTTCAACTCGCTGCTGGGTTCCTACAGGTAAGTCCTCGACTGTCGCCTCAGTATCTACGTCGAGTTGGTATTTCTCGGCCAACTCTTTGACCTTTACCTTTGCATTCTCGATGTCAATGACACTGGCCTTGTTGGACGGTTCGTTACCTAAGACAATATTTTCTGCGACTGTGAGAACAGGTACTAATTGGAAATGCTGATGCACCATGCCAATTCCGCGGTCGATTGCATCTTTAGGGCGTCCAAGGTCGACTGTTTCGCCGTCTACTTTGACTATTCCTGAATCGGCCTTATAAAGACCGAAAAGAATATTAACCAACGTGCTTTTACCTGCACCGTTTTCACCTAGAAGAGCATGAATTTTGCCTTTTTTTATCTCAAGGTTTATTTGATCGTTAGCTTTGACACTTCCGAATGCTTTCGAAATGTCAGTTGCTTCAAGTGCGAGAGTGTCTGATGACATTTTGTTATTCCCTTGAATAAGGTTGTCCGATAGATGCAGGTGGTCTAGCTCTTCCTACGAATCCGGCTAGAACAACGATTGTTACGACAAAAGGAATTATTCCAATAAATTGAGGGTCGTTTGTTAGCCAATCTCTAAATTGGAATTGAGTTTGGATAGCGCTGGAATATCCGAATAGAAGGGCAGCTCCCCAAGCACCGACAGGATTCCATCGACCAAAAATCATAACAGCCAAAGCAACAAAGCCTTTTCCATTTGTCATGCCGCGTTCGAAAGATCCAACGGCTTCCAGACTTAAATAAGCTCCTGCCAGGCCTGCGATACCGCCTCCCATAATGACATTCAAATAGCGCATTCCTATTACTGAGATTCCAACAGTTTCCGCAGCGCTGGGATGTTCACCTACAGCTCTGGTGCGTAATCCCCATTTGGTTCGGAAAAGAAGAAACCAAAGAGTCGGAATCATTAAGAGTGTTAAATACGTGATTGGTTTATTTGAAAATAAAACTCTTCCGGCAATTGGTATATCTGCTAGAGGGCCGAGTTTAATAACTTGAGCTTTTCCGGAAGGCAGTGTTCTTCCTAAAGAGAAAAAGAAACTGGTGATTCCAATAGCGGCGATATTTATAACAGTTCCAGCAATTATTTGATCACCACGTAAACCGACTGAAATGCCAGCTAATACTGCCCCCATCATCATCCCAATTAGTATTCCTGCAAAGACACCGAGTAGAAGACTGCCGGAGGTCGAAGCAACCATGAAACCGCCCCAGGCAGACATCAACATCTGTCCCTCAATTCCGATGTTGATTACGCCTGACCGTTCGCATAAAAGTCCACACATGGCTCCAAGCACTAGAGGAGTTGAGTGTCTAAGAGTGCTGACTAGAACAGAGGTTGTATTCGCCTGCTGAAATTCTGCCGTCCAAAGTGTAAAAAAAATAAGAAATACAGTGGTTAGAATCCACCACCTTTTATTAAGGAAGAATTGTTTAAAATCTCTTGATTGATTAGCACTCACGACGAACCCCAAGTGGTCGAAACGGAAAGCTCATTTGCTTCTTTCTGGTTTAAAAACCATCTGACAATTATTGGTGTGGCAACGAATATCAAAATCAAAGCTTGAATGATGTCAGTAATTTCTGGAGAAACGTCAGCTTTAAATTGCATCATTGAACCTCCTGCTTCCATTGCTCCAATAAGAATTGCTGCTGGTATTACTGCTAGGGGGTGAGTTCTAGCCAGAAGAGCGATAGTTATGCCTTCAAACCCGAGTCCGGCATTAAATCCCGGCTCGTATCTTCCTACGACTCCTTGAGTTTCAATTGCTCCACCCAGAGCTGCTAGAAGACCACTAATTGCCATGGTCATAATGACAATCTTTTTAACGGAGATACCTGCATAACTAGCAGCATTCGGATTCAGGCCCACTGATTTTATTTCAAAACCAAAAGTTGTATTACGTAACAAATACCAACATAAGAAAGCAATGACT
>PBYV01000015.1 GCA_002729765.1 Acidimicrobiaceae bacterium | reverse complement strand
CATCAACGAAAGGGCCTTTTTTTAAACTTCGTGGCATAACTTTCTACCTCCGTCCTCTTCCGCGACGACGTCTAACAATCATCTTGTCGGAATGTTTCCCTCTTTTACGAGTACGTCCTTCTGGCTTACCCCAAGGGGAAACAGGGTGCCGACCACCAGATGACTTTCCTTCGCCACCACCTAAGGGGTGATCTACCGGATTCATAGCAACACCGCGTGATTGCGGTCTTACACCTTTCCATCTATTACGTCCGGCCTTTCCAATACTTATCAATTCATGTTCTTGGTTACCGACTTCTCCTATTGTCGCACGACAGTCGATTCTGACTCTACGCATCTCGCTACTCGGCAGACGTAAAGTTGCAAAATCTCCTTCTTTAGCAACTAATTGAACACTGGAACCAGCGCTACGAGCCAGTTGACCCCCACCCTCCGGGTGTAGCTCAACATTATGAATAACTGTTCCAACAGGAATGTAACGAAGAGGTAATGCATTTCCAGAACGTATTTCACTTCCTTGTCCTGATCTCAGTACATCTCCTACTTCAACACCACGTGGAGCCAAAATATAACGCTTCTCCCCATCGTGATAGTGCAATAACAAAATCCTGCAGCTTCGATTTGGATCATATTCAACAGCAGCAACAGTTGCTGGAACACCATCTTTATTCCGCCTAAAATCAACTACCCTGTACTTCTGTTTGTGACCACCACCACGATGACGCGACGTTTTACGACCATAATTATTACGTCCACCGGTTGAAACTTTTTTCTCAACCAAAGTTCGCTCAGGAGTAGTTTTAGTTATTTCAGAGAAATCTGCAACCGTTTGGAATCGTCTTCCAGGGCTAGTTGGTTTACGTTGTCGCTGGGGCATAGATCAGACCTCAAACAATTCGATAGAGTCGCCTTCTGCAAGGGTCACATAAGCTCTTTTTACATCAGGACGTTTGGACATAGTTGGTTTGCGACGGTTTCTTTTTAATTTTCCTTTGCGATTCAAAGTATTGACTTTCAAAACGCTCACATCGAAAATCGTTTCAACAGCATCTCTAATTTCTGGCTTAGAAGCAGATTTATGAACTTCAAAAGCAAAAACATTTTTCTCTAAAAGAGCAAATGACTTCTCCGAAACTATCGGTCTGATAATCACATCTCTAAGGTCTTTCATGATTGTGAACTTTCATCTGTCGCATCTTCTGAAATCCCCGATGAGATAGCATCTGGCAAGGTACTCTTTGTAAACACAACCCAATCATTTACTAAAACGTCATAAGCGTTTAATTCGCCTGGTGATATGACGTGGACTCGATCTAGATTTGCAAAACTTTTCCAAGTGTTTGAATCGTTTTGGTTAACAACAATCAAAACTTTACCCTCTACATCCAATGCCTCAAGAGCCGCAACTGCTGTTTTAGTTTTTGGTAATTCAAAATTCCATTCATCAACAACGACAACACGTTCTGATGCTGCTCGATCAGAAAGAGCAGACTTTAATGCCAAACGAACCATTTTTTTAGGGGTTTTCTGTGAATAATCACGCGGCTTGGGTCCTAACGCAACTCCACCACCTCGCCACTGAGGGGAGCGAATTGAACCATGCCTAGCACGGCCAGTGCCCTTTTGGCGCCAAGGTTTTGCCCCTCCACCTCTAACTTCTGCTCTTGTCTTAGTGCTCTGAGTCCCACTACGTCTAGCGGCTAGTTGAGCAGTGACTACTTGGTGCATAACTGCAACGTTGGGATCAAGACCAAAGGTTTGAGGATCCAAATTAATTGTGCCAGTTTTAGATCCCGTTAAATCTTTAACATCAACAGCAATCATCAAACTGCTCCCTTTACTGCGTCTCTAATTAAAACAGTGGAACCATTCGGACCAGGTACTGAACCCTTGATCAACAAGAGTTCTTTTTCAGTGTCAGCTTGTACGACTTGAAGATTTAAAATAGTTGTTTTTTGATTACCCATTCTCCCTGGGAGTTTTTTACCTTTAAAAATTCTTGATGGTGTTGCGCATTGACCCACCGCTCCAGGTTTACGATGAACCTTATGAGCGCCATGGGAAGCTCTTTGCCCTTTAAAGCCATGCCTTTTCATAGCTCCAGCAAAACCTTTACCTTTGCTCACCGAAGTCACATCAACTCTTAAATTTTCAGAAAGGGTTTCAACAGTTAGTTCTTGCCCCACTTCGTATCCATCAACATTGTCCAAACGAAGCTCTAC
This sequence comes from Acidimicrobiaceae bacterium, assembly GCA_002729765.1. Classification (GTDB taxonomy): domain Bacteria; phylum Actinomycetota; class Acidimicrobiia; order Acidimicrobiales; family MedAcidi-G1; genus MedAcidi-G1. The sequence goes on along the minus strand of PBYV01000015.1, from coordinate 30,106 downwards.
TAACTTGACCCCTGCATCAACCCCATTCGAGGCAAAATGCCCTGCTTCTGGTCTTGTTAATTTTTGCTCGTCCTTTTCTCCGAAGGTGACTTGGAGAGCACTGTATCCATCACGTTCTGTAGTTTTAACTCGTACGACACGATTAGGTCTGATGCGCAAAACTGTGACAGGGATCACGGAATTATCTTCATCCCACACTTGGGTCATTCCGACCTTTTCTCCCACTATTGCTTTACTAGCCATTTTTTTTCCTACGCACACCAAACGAATGCTCGTTAATTTTGTATTTATGTAATTCCATGCAAACGCTCCGCTCGGGAAACCCCGGCGGAGCGCTGATTTCGGTTGTGCCATTCGGTTCCAACCTATTTTGGCGGGCCTCAATGGACGTCAGCTTTAGGTGTTAAAACAACAAACACCGACTGATAACGATACGGCGCATAATCACATCGCACAACCGAAAATCCCTTTAATAATGAGAACTTTGCCTCAAATATCCCATTTCAAAGACTCTTTTAGAAGTACCGTCTGTTTAGTCGTAAATACAAAAAAACTCCTACAGGTGAAATCCTTGGAAAATCAAGCAAAAGACAGTGAAAAGTTACCAAAGTGGGTAATTAAATCAATAGCAACTCTCTTAGGGGGATTTGCCCTTCTTTGGTATTTTCGTGGAATTATTTCTGCACTAAGACCCCTTTTAATAATTCTTTTAGTTTCTCTATTCCTCTCTTTCGCTCTAGAACCGGCAGTAAACAGGCTTGAAAAATTAGGATTAAAGAGAGGTATTGGAACAGCGTTAACTTTTCTAGTGTGCGTTGCCGCCCTAGGCGGTTTTGGTTTTCAAGTCGGATCTCTTCTTGCTGATCAAGTAACTGAATTTAATAATAATATCCCAACTTATCTAGCTGATATCGACGAATTTCTTGATGATAATTTTGGAATTGAAAACGCTACCTCAGATTTGCAAGAAAAATATGACTCTGGAGCTTTGGCACAATGGCTCGGTGATTTCGCTGATGACCTTGCACGTTTCGGATCAACCGTGGCAAATGTCCTATTCCAACTTTTTACAATTGCTCTTTTCTCTTTCTACTTAGTAGCTGAAGGACCAAAAGTCAGAAAGCTTGTATGTTCTTTTCTTGCTCCACGACGCCAAGGGCAAATTTTAGAGGTTTGGGATCTAGCTGTATCCAAAACAGGTGGATACATACTTTCAAGAAGTGTTCTTGCAGTACTTTCAGGCGCAATTCATTGGTTAATTTTCGAAATAATCGGACTTCCCTCTGCATTAGCTCTAGCTTTGTGGGTCGGAGTTATTTCTCAATTCGTACCTGTTGTAGGAACTTATATCGCCGGCGTATTGCCACTCGTGGTAGGACTGCTAGGTGAACCTGTTGATGGCCTATGGGTACTAATAACAATTGCTGTTTATCAGCAAATAGAAAATTATTTAATCTCTCCAAGAATCACTTCTCATACAATGCAAATCCATCCAGCCGTAGCATTTGGTTCAGTAATTGCTGGTTCCGCGATACTTGGAGTAGTAGGAGCCCTGTTAGCACTTCCCGCAGCAGCAACCATTCAATCCGTAATAGGATCAGTTGCCCGCCGACACGAAGTTTCCGAAGAATTACTTACAACAAAAACACAAAGAGAAGGATCTCTTAATAGAAACAAACTGGAAGACATTCCTCCAGAACAAAAAACCGACGACTAATTTTGCTGAATTTTAATTTCAATATCTATGCCAGCTGGCAAATCAAGCCTCTGGAGAGAATCAACTGTCTTTGGAGAAGGGTTAAGAATGTCGAGAAGTCTCTTATGGATTCTCATCTCAAAGTGTTCACGAGAATCCTTATCCTTAAAAGGCCCACGAATCACTGTATAACGATGCTTCTCTGTCGGTAGAGGTACTGGTCCTCGAAGATCTGCTTGAGTTCTACGAACTGTTTCAACAATTTTTTTTGCTGACTGGTCAATGACCTCGTGATCGTAGGCTTTAAGCCTGATTCTTATTTTTTGACTGGCTGCCATAAGTTAAATCCGAGCTACTCTAGAACCTTCGTTACAGCACCAGCACCTACAGTCCTGCCACCTTCACGAATAGCGAAGCGAAGTCCTTCATCCATTGCGATTGGAGCGATCAGCTCAACCGTCATAGTTGTGTTATCACCGGGTATGCACATTTCAGTTCCTTCTGGCAAAGCAATACTTCCAGTCACATCAGTTGTTCTGAAATAAAACTGTGGTCGGTAGTTAGAAAAGAATGGCTTATGACGTCCACCCTCTTCCTTAGTAAGGACATATACCTCAGCTTCAAACTTGGTATGAGGAGTTATTGAACCAGGAGCCGCCAAAACCTGACCACGCTGAACATCTTCTTTATCGATACCGCGAAGTAGTGCGCCAATATTATCTCCTGCCAGTCCCTCATCAAGAAGTTTTCTGAACATCTCGACACCAGTGCAAGTTGTTTCTGTTGTGTCTTTAATACCAACAATTTCTATTGTGTCACCAGTATTAACTTTGCCCTGTTCAACACGACCAGTTACAACCGTTCCACGTCCTGTAATTGAGAAAACATCCTCAATCGGCATAAGGAATGGCTTATCAACATCACGTTCAGGCTGAGGGATGTATTCATCTACTTGACTCATGAGGTCAATAATTTGAGCTGCGGAATCTCCATCACCTTCCAAGGCCTTAAGAGCTGAAACTCTAACAATTGGTGTGTCGTCTCCTGGGAACTCGTATTCATTTAGAAGATCTCTAACTTCCATTTCTACAAGTTCAAGAAGTTCTTCATCGTCAACAACATCGCACTTATTTAGCGCCACAATAATCTTTGGAACTCCAACCTGACGCGCAAGCAAAACATGCTCTCGAGTTTGAGGCATTGGACCATCAGCTGCAGAAACCACCAAAATAGCTCCATCAACCTGAGCTGCACCGGTAATCATGTTTTTGATGTAGTCAGCGTGTCCAGGCATATCGACGTGTGCATAGTGCCTATTACCTGTCTCATACTCAACGTGTGAAACGTTAATAGTGATACCACGTTCACGTTCCTCTGGAGCATTATCAATGTTCTCAAATGCTGTAAATGATGTATTATCAGGATCTGAATCCGACAATACCTTGGTTATCGCAGCAGTAAGAGTTGTCTTACCGTGATCGATGTGTCCCATCGTTCCCACATTTACGTGGGGCTTATTTCTTTCGAACTGGGCCTTAGCCATGACTCTCCCTCGAGTTTCTCTATTATTTCTATTATTTTATATTACCTTCTCAGTAGGTTAAGCCTATTCACCACGAATCCGGGTGACAATCTCTTCCTGAACTGATGAAGGAGTTTTTTGATACGAATCGAACTGCATTGTATACGTCGCACGCCCTTGAGTGCGCGAACGCAGATCTGTAGCATAACCGAACATCTCAGATAGCGGTACCTCTGCAGTAACTACTTGATTATTTCCTCTTGCTTCCATTTGCCCGACTTTGCCTCTTCTAGAATTTAAATCACCAACTACATCACCCATATAGTCCTCTGGTGTTACAACTTCTACAGAAAAAATTGGCTCTAAAAGAACTGGCTTAGCCTGTTTTATAACCTCTCTAAACCAAGCCTGTGCAGCAATTTTAAAAGCCATTTCAGATGAATCGACATCATGGTGTTTTCCATCGTTAAGCGTCACTTTCATACCCAAAACTTGAAAACCTGCGAGGACACCAGAAGTCATGGCAGCTTGGATACCAGCATTAACAGCTGGAATATATTCCTTAGGAATACGCCCTCCCGAAACTTTGTCTACAAAATCGTAGGTTTCTTCACCTTCTGTCAGAGGTTCCACCGTCGCAACAATTTCAGCATATTGGCCTGATCCGCCAGATTGTTTCTTATGGGTGTAACGATAATTTTCGACTGCTTTAGTAATTGTTTCTCGATAAGCTACTTGGGGTTTTCCTACATTTGCATCAACACGAAACTCACGCAACATTCGATCAACTAAAATTTCAAGGTGCAACTCGCCCATACCACCAATAATCGTCTGACCTGTTTCATCATCACTTCTAACTGTAAACGTAGGATCTTCATCAGAAAGGGCTCCTAAAGCTTTACCCATTTTGTCCTGATCAGCTTTCGACCTAGGCTCAACCGCAACATGAATTACAGGATCAGGAAAATCAAACTGTTCGAGCATAAGAGGGTGGTCAGGTGAACAAAGAGTGTCACCTGTCTTTGAATCTTTGATGCCTACACCAGCAACTATGTCACCAGTTCGAACAATGTCAAGATCTTCCCGATCATTGGCATGCATCTCTAAAATACGTCCAATTCGCTCTTTAGAACTCGACCGGGTATTTAAAACAGTCGCACCTTTTTCCAAGGTGCCACTGTAAACACGGAAATAAGTTAATTTTCCTACATGAGGATCTGTCATGATTTTAAAAGCAAGAGCAGCAAATGGTTCATCGTCACTTACAGCACGCTTAGTGACTTCTTCACTTCGAGGTTCAACACCTTCAACTGGTGGGAGATCAAGTGGTGAAGGTAAATACTCAACAACAGAATCAAGAAGAGGCTGAACACCTTTATTCTTAAAAGCTGTACCAGTTAATATTGGGACACAATCCCCTGAAAGAGTTCCTTTACGAATTGCTGTTTTCAAATCTTCAATTGTGATTTCTTCCTCACCAACAAATTTTTCAAGAATATTTTCATCAAACTCAGCAAGAAGATCGACAAGTTCTGCCCGATATTCATCAGCTTGGGCTTTCAAATCGTCTGGAATCTCTACTTCATTCCACGAAGCTCCCAAGTCTTCACCTTCCCAGACCAAAGCCTTCATGGTTACCAAATCAATAATGCCAGCAAAATCAGCTTCTGCTCCTATAGGTAATTGGATTACAGCAGCTTTGCAACCAAGACGTTCTTTAATGGTTCCTAAAACAAAGAAAAAATCAGCTCCGGTTCTATCCATTTTGTTGATAAAACACATCCTTGGAACGTTATGACGATCAGCTTGGCGCCAAACTGTTTCAGTTTGTGGCTCCACACCTGCAACTCCATCAAAAACTGCGATTGCACCATCTAAAACTCTTAAAGAACGTTCTACCTCGACTGTGAAGTCAACGTGTCCAGGAGTATCAATAATGTTGATCCTGTGATCGTTCCAGAAACAGCTAGTAGCAGCAGAAGTGATCGTGATTCCGCGCTCTTGCTCTTGTTCCATCCAGTCCATAGTCGCGGTGCCTTCATGAACTTCACCGATCTTATAATTCACACCTGTGTAATACAGGATTCTTTCTGTAGTGGTGGTTTTACCCGCATCAATATGGGCCATAATTCCAATATTGCGAGTTTTCTCAAGAGGGTGTCGATTAGCCATACCTGTTACCTGTTACCTGTTGTCTGAATTTTTACCAACGATAATGAGCAAATGCTTTGTTAGCTTCAGCCATTTTATGCAAGTCCTCACGGCGCTTAACGGATGAACCAATTCCATTGGCAGCATCCATTATCTCATTAGCTAAGCGTTCAGACATGGATCTTTCTCTTCTTTCTCGTGCATAATCAACAAGCCAGCGGACAGCTAAAGTGTTCGCTCGACGGGGTTTAACCTCAACAGGCACTTGATAAGTGGCACCCCCAACGCGACGACTTCGCACTTCAAGCTGTGGTCGTATACTTTCCAAAGCGTCTTTTAAAACTCCAACAGGTTCACTACCTGTTTTTGTTTCAACTACCTTTAAAGCTCCGTAAACAATCTGCTCTGCAGTGGAACGTTTCCCGTGCTTTAATACTTTGTTCACCAACTGAGTAACTGCACTCGAACGATACACAGGATCTGGAGTAAGACTCCTTCTAACAGCTGGTCCCTTTCTAGGCATGATTAATTACCCTTCTTTGCGCCATATCGGCTACGCGACTGGCTTCTTTCAGAAACACCAGAAGTATCAAGGGTTCCCCTAACAACCTTGTAACGAACACCCGGTAAATCTTTTACACGACCACCTCGTAATAAAACAATTGAGTGCTCTTGTAAATTGTGTCCCTCACCCGGTATATAAGCCGTTACTTCCATTCCGCTGGTTAAACGCACCCTTGCGACCTTACGAAGAGCCGAATTTGGTTTTTTTGGTGTAGTCGTAAAAACTCTTGTACAAACGCCGCGCCTCTGAGGAGCTCCCTTCAAAGCAGGAGTAGTTTCTTTTCTGCGCTTTGATTGACGGCCCTTACGGACCAGTTGTTGAATTGTGGGCACGACTTACCTCAAACCTTGCCTATTGAAATTGAAACACGGTCCAGAACTAACTAAGACACGAAGTATTGAGTCTACGGTCGGCATCTTCACGTCGCAATAAGAAATCTAAGTATCTCAGTCAATTTCTTCAATGGCTTCTTCAATGGCACCATTAGCTAAATCTATTACATCAGCTTCATAAGCGCCGGCAAAGCTTTCATCGCTCTCATTGCCACTATCTGCCTGAGTCGCTAGCCAATCAGCCAAATCTTGTTCTTCATCAGCAGACGAGTAAAAATCCATTGGCTTATAGTCAGGAGCATGCGTTCCAACACGCCCGTACTCTTCGCGTCCTGTTCCAGCGGGAATTAATTTACCGATAATAATATTTTCTTTTAGACCTACCAATTTGTCCTGTCTGCTTTCTATTGCAGCTTCTGTAAGAACTCGAGTGGTTTCCTGAAAAGACGCAGCTGACAACCAAGAATCAGTAGCGAGTGAAGCTTTTGTGATCCCCATTAATACAGGGCGACCTTCAGCAGGTTTCTTTCCTTCCTCAACCAAGTTTCTATTAGCCGCAGCAAAAATAGGCTGATCTACCTGTTCTCCTGGAAGAAACTCTGAGTCCCCAGGGTCACTAATCCGCACCCTCCGAGTCATCTGTCTTACAACCAATTCAACGTGTTTATCGTGGATTGACACACCTTGATCTCGGTAAACCTTCTGAACTTCATCCACTAAATACTGTTGAGTTTCTCTAACTCCTTTAATCTCAAGGAGTTCCTTTGGATCTCTCGGACCTTCAACTATTGCATCACCAGCGGAAATCTCGTCTCCATCTTTGAATTCAAGACGAGAAATACCTGGGATTAGATGAACCTCTTCCGTTCCGTCATCAGCGACAACAGTAACCTCTCGGCCTCGGCCTTCATCTTCTCCTATTCTGATAACACCAGAAATCCTTGACAAAGTTGCCTTGCCTTTAGGGGTACGAGCTTCGAACAATTCGACTACACGAGGCAGACCTGCAGCAATGTCTCTTCCAGCAGCAGCAACACCACCTGTATGGAAGGTTCTCATAGTCAACTGTGTACCTGGCTCACCAATTGATTGGGCGGCGATTACTCCCACTGCTTCGCCTATTTCTATAGGTTTGCCAGTTGCTAAAGACATTCCGTAACAGGCTCTAGATACTCCTTGATCTGAATCGTCAGTTAAAGGCGAAAGAACTCTAAGTCGTTCAACTGCTGGGTCATCTCTAAGTGCGACCATTTCGTCTTCACCAACGATTGTTCCTTTTTCATAAACAGTTCCGTCAGAAAGTTCCACATCTTCTGCAAGGGTTCTACTAAATAGTTTCGTTTCAATGTGTGAGCGAAAGCCTGTTTCGTCTTCTCGTATATTTTCTACCCAAACCGAACGTACTGGTTTTCCTGCAGCAAAAACATCTTCGTCATTGATTATCAATTCTTGACAGACGTCAACCAATCTTCTAGTCAAATAACCAGAATCGGCTGTCCTTAATGCAGTGTCAACAAGACCTTTTCGAGCTCCAGGAGTAGCAATAAAGTACTCCAACATAGCCAATCCTTCTCGGAAGTTAGATTTGATCGGACGAGGTATTAAGTCACCTCGAGGGTTAGCTACAAGGCCTCTCATGCCAGCAATTTGTCTTACTTGCATCATGTTTCCTCGCGCCCCAGATTTCATCATCATGTCAATGGGGTTGAACGGGTCTTCTTCTAGAACTTCAGCCATTCTTTCGGTAATCTCAGCAGTTGCGGCATTCCAAATTTCAATTTCTTTCTGCCTTCTTTCACCGTCTGTAATGATTCCTCGCCGGAACTGATTCTCTACTTTTTCAGCATCTTTCTCGTATTTGTCTAGAATTGCCTGTTTATCAGATGGTGTCTTCACGTCTTCAATAGAGACAGTAATCCCCGACTGCGATGCATAACGGAAACATTTATCTTTAAGACTGTCGAGACTATTTGCTACAACTTTCTTTGGGTAATGACGTGCTAAATCATCAACAATCGATCCCATAGCTTTTTTGTCAACTTGATAATTTACATAACCAAAACCTGCAGGAAGAGCTTCATTAAACAAAACACGCCCAGCAGTAGTCTTCTCCCAAACGAGACCGTCTCCATTTTCTGATTCAAGTGCTAAATCTGGATAACTGTCTGATCTGAATTCAATTAACGAATGCAAATGTAATGAGCCACTATCTAAAGCTTGCTCAATTTCATGTATTCTTCGGAATGTTCTTCCTTCTCCTGTGGCGCCTTCTACTTCACTAGTCATGTAAAAGCCACCAATGATCATGTCTTGGGTTGGAGTGACTAACGGCCGGCCGTGAGCTGGACTCAGTACGTTGTTAGCGGAAAGCATTAAGACCCTAGCTTCTGCTTGTGCTTCAGCCGATAAAGGCAAATGGACTGCCATCTGGTCTCCATCAAAATCTGCGTTAAAAGCAGTACAAACTAAAGGATGAATTCGAATAGCTTTACCTTCAACCAAAACAGGCTCAAAGGCTTGAATTCCTAATCTGTGAAGAGTGGGAGCTCTGTTCAACATAACCGGATGTTCCTGAATGACTTCTTCTAAAACATCCCATACTTGTGGCTTTCGTCTTTCGACCATTCTTTTCGCGGATTTAATATTCTGAGCAAGTTCTCCATCCACTAAACGTTTCATCACAAAGGGTTTGAACAATTCAAGAGCCATTAATTTAGGAAGTCCACATTGATGGAACTTAAGAGTAGGTCCAGCAACGATTACAGATCTTCCCGAATAATCAACTCGTTTACCTAGAAGATTTTGTCTGAATCTTCCTTGTTTCCCTTTCAACATGTCAGACAGAGATTTTAAAGGACGGTTGCCTGGTCCTGTAACAGGTCGACCCCGTCTACCATTGTCAAATAGTGCATCCACGGCCTCTTGCAACATACGTTTTTCGTTATTAACGATAATTCGAGGTGCTCCTAGATCTAACAGCCTTTTTAGACGGTTATTTCTATTGATTACGCGCCTATACAAATCATTTAAGTCAGAAGTTGCAAAACGTCCACCATCTAATTGAACCATTGGCCGAAGATCAGGAGGTATAACTGGAACAGCATCGAGAATCATCGCTTGAGGTTCATTTACACGACGACCGTGCTCATCTCGACGATTAAAAGAAGCGACTATTTTTAGTCTCTTAATTGCTTTATCTCGACGCTGTGTTGACAATGGTTTTTGATCTTTAGGTGGATCAATCATTCCCCTTAAAGTAATTTCTTCTTCATCAAAATCTATGCGGTCGATTAGTTGCGACAAAGCATTAGCACCCATGCCACCTTCAAAATACTCGCCCCATCGATCTTCTAACTCACGCCAAAGAAGTTCGTCTTCAATTATCTGACGCGGGAAAAGGCCCTTAAATTCTTCCCAAGCTCTGTCTAAAACATCTAACTCCTGCTCATACTGTTCACGTATAAACTGCATATCCTTTTCTGCGGCTTTCTGACGAGCCTTTAGGTCAGCGTCTTTGAGACCTTCATTTTCCATTTCAACTAGTTCGGCCTCAAGGTCCTCTTTACGACGATCAAGTTCCCGATCTCGTTCTTCTTCAATCGCATTTCGTTCTTCAGAAAGTTCTTTCTCTAATTCAGGAAGGTCATCGTGCCTTCCTTCGGCATTAACAGTTACAACCAGATTCGCTGCAAAGTAGATCACCTTTTCTAGTTGCTTTGCTTTTAATTCCTCTTTAGGTTCATTACCTGTGAGTAAATAAGCCAACCAAGAACGCGTTCCACGTAAGTACCAAATATGAACTGCTGGTGCTGCCAACTCGATGTGGCCCATACGTTCACGACGAACCTTCGATCTGGTTACTTCTACACCACAGCGTTCACAAATAATTCCCTTAAATCTGACTCTTTTATATTTCCCGCAATAGCATTCCCAATCTTTGGTTGGACCAAAAATCTTCTCACAAAAAAGCCCATCCTTTTCAGGTTTAAGCGTTCGATAGTTAATAGTCTCAGGTTTTTTTACTTCACCGTTTGACCACATGCGAATGTCATCAGCAGTGGCCAAACCAATTCGAATATTTGAAAACTCGTTGACGTCTATCACTCTTTATTCCCTTATTTTCCTATTGCCAATTTCTCTTTATTACGAAAACGCTCTAACCGCACGTGCAGCTTCGCGAGCTGCATCTTCTTCATCAGATCCCCGTTCTGGTCGAGAAAGATCAATTCCAAGAGCTTCAGTTGTCCTATAGACATCTTCATCCATCTCTCTAATCTCAACTTCTTTACCATCATTGTCTAGAACTTCAACATTCAAACACAAGGACTGCATCTCTTTAATCAGAACTTTGAAACTCTCAGGTATACCAGGTTCCGGAATATTATCACCTTTGACAATTGCCTCATAAACTCTTACACGTCCGAGTACATCGTCAGACTTAATAGTTAAAAGTTCCTGAAGGCAATAAGCAGCGCCATATGCTTCTAGAGCCCAAACTTCCATCTCTCCAAATCTCTGACCACCGAACTGAGCTTTACCACCTAACGGTTGCTGGGTAATCATCGAATAAGGTCCAGTAGATCTAGCATGAATTTTGTCATCAACTAGATGCGCCAGCTTCAAAATATAAACGTATCCAATCCCAATTGGCTCATCATAGGCTTCACCAGTACGACCATTGTAAAGGACTGCTTTACCATCATCTCTGACAAGCTTCTCTTCTCCTTCAGCCGAGTCTGGACGAAGATTTGCAAGAATTTTGCTGATACTTGGATGGCCACTCTGTGGCTCTTTTTCATCCCAACTAGCACCATCAAAAACTGGTGTAGCAACATGAATTGAAGGTTTTGTACTTGTTCTTGTTTTCTTTGCCTCTGAATCACGATCTACGGGATTTCCAACGCCTTCGCCATCAATTTCCCAACCCCATCTAGCGCAATACCCTAAATGAGTCTCAAGAACCTGTCCGACATTCATTCTGGAGGGGACACCTAATGGATTAAGAATAATGTCTACAGGTGTTCCATCTTTCATATACGGCATATCTTCAATTGGAAGAATCTTTGAAATAACACCTTTATTTCCGTGTCGTCCAGCTAATTTATCGCCGACACTAATCTTTCGTTTTTGCGCAACATGGACTCTTACCAACTGGTTCACGCCTGGTGGTAACTCGTCTCCAGCTTCCCTATCAAAAACTTTGACATCTATGACTTTCCCTGATTCTCCGTGAGGTAACTTGAGTGAAGTATCGCGTACCTCACGAGCTTTCTCACCAAAAATCGCTCTCAAAAGTCTCTCTTCAGGAGTTAGTTCTGTCTCACCTTTAGGGGTAACTTTCCCAACGAGAACATCACCAGGTGATACTTCAGCACCAATTCTGATAATTCCTCGATCATCAAGATCGGCAAGTATCTCATCAGAAAGATTAGGAATATCTCTAGTTATCTCTTCGGCACCAAGTTTTGTATCACGTGCGTCTATCTCATGCTCATGAATATGAATTGACGTTAGAACGTCATCTTTTACCAGACGTTCCGAAACGATAATCGCATCTTCGTAGTTAAAACCTTCCCATGACATATAAGCGACCAAAAGATTTTTTCCTAAAGCAAGTTCTCCACTATCAGTCGAAGATCCATCGGCTAGAAGTTCACCAGCTTTAAATTTTTGACCTGGTATAACTCTTGCTTGCTGATTAACACAAGTGTCTTGATTTGATCTTTCAAATTTGACCAATTCATGTGTAGTTATTCCTGATTTGCGATATTCAACAACAACAGACTTTGCATCGACGTCAACCACAGTCCCAGCTTCCTCGGCAAGAAGCATGTCCGCTGCATCATGTGCAGCAGGAGCTTCCATTCCAGTACCAATAAAAGGAGCTTCAGCACGTATAAGTGGAACTGCTTGACGTTGCATGTTTGCTCCCATAAGAGCACGGTTTGCATCATCATGTTCTACGAATGGGATTAGAGCAGTAGCTACCGAAACGATTTGCTGAGCTGAAATATCCATCAACTGTACTTCCGCAGGCGGAACATAAGAAATTTCTGTAGTAGCACCAAAGAAAACGTCTTGTTCTAACTGTTGTTTATGATCCTGAAGAGATGCCGATTGAGGTGAGCGCCGAACCAGTACTCGATCATTTCTAAAAGTTTTATCTGGGTTTAGTGGCGCATTAGCCTGTGCAACAACGTATTCTTCTTCTTCTGCAGCATCTAGATGAACAATTTCATTAGTTACTTTGCCCTTAACTACTTTCCTGTAAGGCGATTCGATGAAACCAAAATCATTTACACGACCATAAGTTGCAAGTCCACCAATCAAACCAATATTTGGACCTTCAGGTGTCTCAATAGGACACATTCTTCCATAATGAGAGAAGTGGACATCTCTGACTTCAAAACCAGCCCTTTCACGCGATAAACCTCCAGGCCCTAATGCAGACAAACGGCGCCTATGAGTCAACCCAGACAAGGGATTTACCTGATCCATGAATTGAGAAAGTTGACTTGTTCCAAAAAATTCTTTGATTGAAGCAACAACAGGTCGAATATTGATTAGTGACTGAGGTGTTATAGCTTCTACATCCTGCGTAGTCATTCGTTCACGTACTACACGTTCAAGCCGTGACAGACCTATTCTTACCTGATTTTGAATAAGTTCACCGACACAACGAATCCTACGGTTTGCGAAATGATCTTGATCATCTAGTCGGTATCCCGGTTCACCAGCTGCTAAGTGTAAAAGATATGTACATGTTGCCAGAACTTCTGCTTTAGATAATACAGTCTGATCGCGAGCTGGTCTTTCCAACTCGACACCAAGATTTTTTTCAATCCATTCAATTTCCGGACCAAGTTTACGGTTTAACTTATAGCGACCGACCCTGGATAAGTCGTACCTCCGTGATTCAAAGAAGGCATTGCGCAAATAGGCTCGTGCGGCTTCTACAGAAGGTGGTTCACCTGGATGAACTCTTCGATAAATTTCTAGAAGAGCTTCTTCTTCTGTCGCATTGGACTCACGGTCGTTTTCCCATTGTCCTTCAAGATAATTGAAATGACTAACAAGACGGTCAAGAAAGCCAGGGAAATTCTCGTCATCAAAACCTAGAGCTCTGAGAAGAGTGAACATCGACAATCGACGTTTTCTAGCAACTCGACAACCAGCGGTAACGTCTTTACCTGGCTTCTGTTCCACATCGAATTCAATCCACTCTCCCCTATAAGGATGGACTGTTGCTGTTACAAGCTGATTTTTCGCAAGATTTCTTAATCTGTAGCGCTCACCAGGTTGAAAAATAACGCCCGGTGATCTAACTAGCTGAGAAACAACTACTCTTTCGGTTCCATTGATTATGAAAGTGCCTTTTTCCGTCATAAGAGGGAAATCGCCTAGGAAAACAGTTTGCTCCTTTATCTCACCAGTATGAGCATTTTTGAAACGAGCGCGCACAAATATTGGACCTGAATAGGTCATATCCTTCTCTTTGCACTCATCTACTGTGAACTTTGGAGGTGGCCTAAGATCTTCGTCTTTAGGATCAAACTCCAATTCAAGTGAAAGTGTCTCACTTACATCGGTTATAGGACTTATATCTGAGAAGATACCCTTCAACCCTGATTCCATAAGCCAATTAAATGACTCATGTTGAACAGCAATTAAATCTGGTAATTCTAAAACCTTTTCAAGGTTTCCAAACGAGTATCGATCTCGAAGTAATGGTCGAGCAGACAACAATAAACTCCCGGCAGAAGCGAATAAATGCGGACAAACCGTATTAAAACAAAATAACACCACAAATCGTGGAGAAATTCTGAGGAAACACAGCGAAGTGAAATCCTAATAGAACAAGACCCCTATGAACAACCCAAGAGGCCCATTCTTTTAATGAATTTTAAAGTAATTGAAAGTAACTTTTCGACCCTTCACGAACAATAAAATCCAAAAACAGCAGTTTATTAGGAATAAATTAAGTTACTTTAATTCAATTGTGGCGCCAGCGGCTTCAAGAGCTTCTTTTGCCTTTTCTGCATCTTCCTTAGAAGCACCTTCCAAGATTGTGCTAGGTGCACCATCAACAAGGTCCTTAGCATCTTTAAGACCCAAGTTGGTAAGAGTTCTAACCTCTTTAATTACTTGGATTTTCTTATCTCCTGCGTCGGCAAGGTTTACATCAAAGCTATCTTTCTCTTCAGCTTCGCCATCCTCAGCACCAGCTGCAGCTGGTGCTGCTGCTGCTGCTGCAACTGGAGCTGCTGCAGTCACATCAAACTTTTCTTCGAACTCTTTTAATAGTTCACTAAGTTCAAGGACACTCATCTCACCGATAGCGTCCAAAATTTCTTCTTTAGTAGCCATTAGGCCTCCTTTTCATCGGTCTCTGCATCAGAAGCATCATCTGCCTCCGAGCTTTGTTCTTCCTCGGTCTCTGCATCAGAAGCATCATCTGCCNCCGAGCTTTCCTCCGACTCGATCTCTGCATCAGAAGCATCATCTACCTCCGAGCTTTGTTCTTCCTCGGTCTCTGCATCAGAAGCATCATCTGCCTCCGAGCTTTCCTCCGACTCAGTCTCTGCATCAGAAGCATCATCTGCCTCTGAGCTTTGTTCTTCCTCGGTCTCTGCATCAGAAGCATCATCTGCTCCCGAGTTTTCCTCCGACTCGATCTCTGCATCAGAAGCATCATCTGCCCCTTCTATCACTCCACCTGATTTTTCAACCAGTGCCTGGAGAGCGTAAGCAAACTTCTGTGGCAATGCATTAAGCAAGCCAGCAAACTGCTGCATTGGTGCCACCAAAAGTCCTGCCAATTGCGACAAGAGAACATCTCTAGGTGCTATCTCAGCAAGTTGATTAATTTCCTCAACTGTAAGTCTTCGGTTCTCAAGAACCCCGCCCTTTATGATCAAAGCCTCATTTTTTTTCGCGAAATCCTTCAAAGCTTTCGCTACGGAAACCGGATCACCTGAAGACCCATCTGGTTTTTTACCTACAAAAGCTATAGCGGTTGGTCCTGATAATAAATCATCAATCTCTAAATCAAGATTTTCAATTGCGAAACGAACCAAAGTATTTTTGTAAATCTTGTAATCGCCACCGACTTCACGTAAAGCCTCTCGTAAAGAAGCCATGGCTGGAACATCTAAATTCCTATATTCAGTCAGAACAAGAGAATCAGAATCAGAAAAGCGTTCTCTTACTTCATCTACAACAGCGACTTTCGCCGCTCGTGCCTCTGACATTGCTCACCCTCTCCCAAAATCGTTAACACACACCAAAGAATTTCAGACATAGTCTGAAACCGATCCGGAAGGCTCTCCTGCTAGGGCGAAAATCGTTCTGCAAATAAATGCAACCCAGAGGTCTTCGGTGAGCGTCTCTATTGTGATAGTCAGACTATCCAATGACTATCAATACACAAACCAAATTTTTCAGTGACCAAATAATTAATTCTATAATTACTCAGTTATTCGAGATGGATCAATCCTGACCCCAGGACTCATCGTAGAAGAAACAGAAATAGTTTTGATATAACGGCCTTTTGTAGATGCAGGCTTTAATCTTTCAAGTTCTTCAACTACTACATTTAGATTTGATACTAAATCATCTAGTGAAAAGCTTGCTTTCCCTATCGGCAAGTGAACATTCCCATGTCGATCTGTTCGAAACTCCACTTTTCCGCCTTTAAAATCTTCAACGGCCTTAGCTACTTCTTCAGTGACCGTTCCAGACTTAGGATTAGGCATTAGACCCCTTGGTCCCAACATCCTTCCAAGTTTTCCGACCGTGGCCATCATTTCAGGAGTTGAAATCGCAATTTCAAAATCAAGCATCCCGCCTTCAACTTCTGCAGCAAGATCATCTGCACCAACATGATCAGCACCTGCTTCACGTGCCGCATTAGCCGCTTCACCTTGTGCAAAAACAGCAACACGAACTGCTTTACCTGTCCCAGATGGTAAAGCGACTGTACTACGAATCATTTCTTCAGTTTTTCTAGGGTCAACCCCTAAATGGACAACAAGGTCAATAGATTCATCAAACTTCGTTCTTTCAAACGATTGGATCATCTCTAAAGCTTCACGACCAGATAAAAATCCATCTGGGTCAAACTTCTCAAGAGAATTCTGATACCTCTTACTATTATTCATTTAGCCTTTCCTCCTGGCTCCCTCAATTGAACAAATTCTGTTGAGGCGAGGTCCTCCTCTTTACAGAATCAATTAGATATTAAAAATATTTTTATCTCTAATTAACTGCTATTCCCATACTTCGAGCTGTTCCTGCTACTTGTTGTTTTGCACCTTCGATGTCAATCGCGTTTAGATCAGGCATTTTTGTTTCAGCGATTTCCTCGACCTGATTCCATGTGATCGAACCAACTTCTTCTCGTCCGGCTAGACCCGAAGCTTTTTCCAAACCAGCTGCTTGGCGAATAAGAAACGAAGTAGGTGGCGTTTTCGTAATAAATGAAAAAGACCGATCTTCATAAATCGTTATCTCTACAGGAATTATCTGTCCTCTTTTGTCCTCGGTCTTAGCATTATATTCCTTGCAAAAATCCATAATCGCAACGCCATGAGGACCAAGAGCGGTACCTACAGGTGGCGCAGGAGAAGCTTGTCCCGCTGGAATCTGAATTTTCACTAAAGCTGCTACTTGCTTTTGTGCCATAACTTTTCTCTCTTAATTTTCTAATACTTTGTCAAAACTTTTAACTAAACAGCGTCACAAGTCTGCTGTAACCCACGCATATTGGCAACCTCTAAAACTTAGAGTTGAGCAATTTGTGAGAATTCTAATTCTACAGGAGTCTCCCGGCCGAAAATGTCTACAAGGACCTTTACTTTTAATTGATCTTCATTTATCTCAACAATGGCACCAGAAAAGTCTGCAAATGGTCCTTCTTTAACTCTTACTGTTTCATTTATTTCAAATCCAAGTCTTGCTCTGGTCTTTTTAGGAGCGTCAGGTTTTGTCTCGTCTGGAACATAAAGAAAGTTTTCTACTTCCTTCCTGCTTAAAGGTGATGGTTTACCTCCAGCTCCTACAAAATTTACAATCCCAGGCGTATCTCTGATTGCAGCCCAAGAAGCATCATCAAGAAAGCATCTGACCAATAGATAGCCAGGAAACATCTTTTTTGAAACGTTTACTTTTTTACCATTTCGAAACTCGACCACATCTTCCATTGGAATAACAATTTCAAGAATTCTGTCTTCCAAATTCAATACAGATGTTCGGGTTTCTAAATTCTGCTTAACTTTGTTTTCATAACCAGACTGAGTGTGTACCACGAACCATCTTCCAGGACGGTCATAAGGGCTCTCTTTTTTTGGAGTTAAATCTTCTTCTTCAAAAAGTTCCTCTTCATCAATAACAGCGCTCGCGTCAACCACAGCGTTCTCAGCAGCAGTATTCTCCGGTTCTTCCGAATCATCAGTATCTTCTACAGAAGATATTTCCCCTCCATCTGCTTGTTCCAAAGAACCATCCAAAGAACCAATAGGGAGTAGATCCTCAGCTCCTATATTTTCATCAGAGGTTCCAGAGTCTTCTGTCTCAGAATCATCTACCTGAAGCAGGTCAGATTCAACAATGTTGGTTTCGGAGTCGTTATTAGAATTCATTAGACATCAAACAATTCGAGTACTGATTGGGAAAATATCCAATCTAAACCTGCAACGATTGCGGTGATAGCCACAATTGTTATTACCACAACTACCGTATAATTTGTAGTTTCAGAACGAGTAGGCCAAACAACTTTCCTGAGTTCTGAACGAACTTCTCTTGCGAATTGAGTTACTCCCGCCTTTTCTTCAGTATGCGCTGCTTGTTGAGGCTGACGGCGCTCGCGTACAGGTTCCCCCTCAGCATCTACTTCTCCTTGACGTTGGAGCATACGTTTTTGTTCACGGTTCATGGACATTAGAAATCTCGTATCTTTATATTTGTCTTAGATCAGGTTATTGGCCTGATAGTGATTACGTGCTTTTATGGAATAATCTAAAACCAACTGGCAGGGCAGGAGGGACTTGAACCCCCAACCGCCGGTTTTGGAGACCGGTGCTCTACCAATTGAGCCACTGCCCTTTGAACCAAAAAGAAAACAAAAGAATTCTAAAAATCGGTTCATTGGCAGGATACCAGTGGGGTTTGATGAGGCCGCACGAGTTTTAGATGAACATTCCATTAGAAATACTAATATTTAACGTTCTTCTTTAAAAAGAACATGTTTTCTAACTACTGGATCGTACTTTTTTAGTTCGATTCTCTCACGCGTATTGGTTTTATTTTTCGTAGTAACATACGTATAACCAGTACCAGCTGTTGAACGTAATTTAATTATTGGTCGTTTATCACTACCCATAACTGTTAAACCTTCTGTCCTTGTCGACGCATTTTAGCAATAACACTTTCAATGCCATTTTTATCAATTGTCTTTATTCCCTTAGTGCTTACATTTAGTGTTATCCACCGCTTTTCGCTCGGTAACCAATAACGCTTACGTTGTACATTTGGATTCCAACGTCTATTAGTTCTCCGGTGCGAATGCGATAGTTGTTTGCCAAACCCGGGTTTCTTACCGGTTACCTGGCATACCTTAGACATCTTTAACTCCTGAAACATTTAGATTTAACCACTAACCTGATTTGGTTTAGTGGACTATAAAACGATAGCAACAACAAAGCGAGTCGCCACCAACAACCTTGTATTGCTTAATCTATTTTATTCGTAGCGACGGACAGACTTGAACTGTCGACCTCCCGATTATGAGTCGGGCGCTCTTACCAACTGAGCTACGTCGCCCCGAGCCCCCTGACAGAATTGAACTGTCGACCTTCTCCTTACCATGGAGACGCTCTGCCGACTGAGCTAAGGGGGCCAGCCAAAGGCTTATTGACATGATGCCACAGGAGTATGGTTACCCCAACGTCCACTTACCTGTCGTTAAGCCTTACTACAGTCAGAGTATGGAAAAAGAGATACAAATCCGCCTAGCTGAACAAAAAGATGCAGAGGCAATCCGAGAAATTTATAATCACGAAGTTAGAAATTCAACAGCGACTTTTGATTTAGTGGAGAGAACCACTAAAGAACAAGAAGAATGGCTTAGTGAAAGATCCGGTGCCTTTAGCGTATTAGTTGCTGAAACGGGTAACAAAATACTGGGCTTCGCTTCTCTTTCTCCTTATAAGGCAAGGGCTGCTTATAGAACAACTGTAGAAGATTCAATTTATGTAAATGAAAATTTTAGAAATCAAGGTATAGCAGGAGAGCTACTTTCTCACTTATTAGAAGTAGCAGAGTCAAGCGGATTTCACGCCGTAATCGCAAGAATTGGAGGCGCTAATGAAGCGAGTATCGCTCTCCATCAAAGATTTAATTTTGAAATTGTAGGTACTGAAAAAGAAATAGGTAGAAAATTCGGGAAATGGCAAGACGTTGTCATAATGCAAACGATACTAAATGTCAGTGGTCCAGAACCGAAATAGTTCTGGACCACTGTTTTGTGGGCCGAGGAGGATTTGAACCTCCGAAGGCAAATGCCGACGGGTTTACAGCCCGTTCCCTTTGGCCACTCGGGCACCGACCCTTAATCGGATGCTAATGGACTCATAAGCACACGACACCTGTAAGTTACATCCATTACAAACAAGTAAGGTAAATGCATGCCATCTTTTGACATTGTTTCACAATACGACCAACAAGAAGTAAGAAATGCAGTCGATCAGACAGAACGTGAAATAAATAATCGTTTCGATTTCAAAGGAACAAACTCGGAAGTTCAACTTACAGACGATTCAATACGAATCGAATCCTCAACAGAAGATCGACTTAACGCTTTGTTAATAGTGCTTGAAGAAAAATTAGTGAAAAGAAAAGTTTCCTTAAAAACGCTCTTATGGCAAGACATGGAATCTGCTGCTGGAGGAAGAAGCCAGAAAGTAGCAAAATTGCAATCAGGTATAGGGAGTGAAGATTCTAAATCTATCAATAGTCAAATAAAAGACTTAGGCATCAAAGGAATCCAAACACAAAACCAAGGCGACCAAATAAGGGTAAGTGGTAAAAAACGTGATGCTCTTCAGGAAGTAATCACTTCTCTGAAAGCCAGTAAAATTGAATTACCGCTTCAATTCATAAACTTTAGAGACTAAGAAATAGGACCGCTACCAACTGTCCCTTGATTCCAAGAACCATTTCGGAGTCTTTCCACTCTCTCAACTGTTGGAGGATGAGTTGAAAAAATACGACTCCCTCCCCGACCACGAGCCTCTGCTTTTAATGGATTGACAATATAAGAAGACGCTTGATTCGGGTCAATTCCTGAAGGTATACGGCCAGATGCAATTTCTAATTTCTCCAATGCTCTCGCAAGAGGTTCTCCATCTCCAATAAGTCGCGCTGCTGTAGCATCAGCTTTATATTCTCGGGTGCGGCTTATAGCTGCCTGAATAAGCATGGCTGCTATAGGAGCCATTATTGCAAATGCTATTTCACCTAACGGATTCCTGTCTCTACCACGACCCCCGCTGAACATAGCCGCCCAAAAAGCCATCCGAGCTATAAGAGTTATTGCCATCCCAATTGCAGCTGCAACAGACCCTATAAGAATATCACGATTTTCAACATGGCTTAATTCGTGAGCTAACACTCCTCTGATCTCATACCAATCCAGATTGTCTAAAAGACCTTGTGTCACAGCAACAGCTGCATGTTCAGGATTTCTACCTGTCGCAAAAGCATTGGGTTGTTTATTAGGTGAAATATATAACTTTGGCATAGGAAGCCCGGCTGCCATCGATAACTCCGTCATCACCCGGTGATATTCGGGATAATCAGACTGCTCCGCTGGAACTGCTCGAGCTGAAGCTATTGCAAGCTTGTCACTAAACCAATAACTTCCACCAACGAATAATAAGCCAATTACGAGACCTAAAATAAGGCCACCAGAACCACCGATTGCACCACCTATAACTATGAAAAGACCGCCTAAAAGTGCTAAAAGGCCGAAAGTCTTTGCCGTGTTTACCATTATTCACCTCGTTTTTCTGAAATGTAACAATACCTAAAATTTGTTTTATTCGTAATACCCTGAATGGACATAAATAGAGGGAATTTTCTGCTCCCAAAACATTAAAAGATTCCTCGGGTCATCATCAAGAGCGAGTGCCGGTTTATATCCACATTCAATTAAATCTCTCAATAAATCCAACTTGACTTCTGGGGAACTACGATCATCATTTTCTTCTCTCATCAAAAGAGCGTCCCAGAAAATTTCATTTTGATTCAACCAATCAACAGTCTTTTCGAGAAGATAAGAAGGCCGTGCTGTCATTAAAAAAATGGGTTTTGACGCATCAAGGCTTTTCACAAGTTCTCGCCCTTCTCTAAACACTCGACTATTTAAAGCAGCTT
This sequence comes from Acidimicrobiaceae bacterium, assembly GCA_002729765.1. GTDB lineage: Bacteria > Actinomycetota > Acidimicrobiia > Acidimicrobiales > MedAcidi-G1 > MedAcidi-G1. Next base: position 8,408 of record PBYV01000015.1, on the reverse strand, counting down.
CAAAAAAATTTTCCCAATCTTGACTCGTACCATTTAAATAATGTTGATGTGCTGTTGCATCAGCTATCACACCATCTATATCAACTATAAAAACAAAACCAGAAGGAGGTTCTAGATCCCTGTAAATAAACATTAAGTATTTAGTCTTCCTCAGGGGATTCAGCAGCTCTAGTTCGAATCTCCTCTACAACCCCTGAATCAGCCAAAGTAGTTGTATCACCTAAATCTCTACCTTCTGCGACGTCCCGTAGCAGTCGTCTCATTATTTTTCCACTTCTAGTTTTAGGTAGGTCAGGAACTAAAACAACTGTTTTTGGCCTAGCAATTGGCCCCAACTTGGTTGCTACATGAGCGCGTATCTCTTCTCCAAGCGAGTCTGAAACTTCAAAAGTTCCTCTCAAAATCACATACCCAACAATTGCCTGCCCCGTAGTCGAATCAGTAACCCCAACTACTGCTGCTTCAGCCACTGCAGGGTGATCCACTAGAGCTGACTCAATTTCTGCAGTTGAAATTCGGTGACCCGAAACGTTCATTACATCATCGACTCTTCCTAGAAGCCACAAATAGCCATCCTTGTCTAACTTCGCCCCATCTCCAGCAAAATACTTACCTTCAAAACGTGACCAATAGGTCTGTTTGTATCTCTCAGGGTCACCCCAAATACCTCTCAACATCCCAGGCCAGGGGTGTGTAATCGTCAAATAACCTCCCCCTTGTTTAATTTGAATTCCATCATCATCTACTACTTCTGCAAATACCCCGGGTATTGGTTGACAAGCGGACCCTGGTTTAGTCGTGGTCAAACCTGGGAGTGGGGTAATCATGTGACCCCCAGTTTCCGTTTGCCACCAGGTGTCAACAATAGGACATTTTTCTCCTCCGATATTTTCGTGATACCACATCCATGCTTCTGGGTTTATTGGCTCTCCCACTGTTCCTAAAACTCGCAAAGACGACAAATCATGTAAAGCAGGTTCTTGAGCACCCCACTTCATGAAAGTTCTTATAGCTGTCGGGGCGGTATACAACTGAGTAACGCCATAACGTTCAATAATGTCCCATAAGCGATCTTTAGGCCATTCTGATGGTTCATCTGAACGAAGATCCAAACGCGGAGTATCCGGTGTGCCTTCGTAAATCACTGACGTGCAACCATTAGCTAAAGGACCATAAACGATGTAGCTATGCCCTGTAACCCATCCGATATCCGCTGCACACCAATAAATATCCTTATCTCGATTCAAATCGAAGGTATAGCGATGCGTATACATGACTTGAGTTAAATAACCTGCAGTTGTATGCATAATGCCTTTTGGTTTTGCAGTTGTACCCGAGGTATAAAGCAAGTAGAGGAGATCCTCACTCTCTAATGGTTCGGCCGGACAATCAGAATCTGCTTTCTCAACTAGTTCATGCCACCAATGATCACGCCCTGCAATCATTTGTATTTCCGTGTCGCATCGGTTAACAACTACTACATGCTGCACAGTCGGAGCACCATTTTCTAATGCCGTATCAACATTTATTTTTAGTGCTGACGGAACTCCACGTCTGAAACCTGCATCTGCTGTGATGATGAGCCTTGCTTGGGCATCTTCACATCGATCGATAATTGCATCAGGTGAAAAACCTCCGAATATAACACTATGGACCAATCCGATTCTGGCGCAGGCAAGCATTGCGACAGGGAGTTCAGGGATCATCGGCATGTATATAGCCACTCGATCTCCTTTTTCCAATCCAAGTCCTTTCAATACATTCGCGAATTTGGAGACTTCTATAAGAAGATCTTGATACGTGATTTTTCGGGTATCGCCGGGTTCTCCTTCCCAATAATAAGCAACCCTCTCTCCGTAACCCGCTTCTACATGTCTGTCTAAACAGTTGTAAGAAATATTAAGTCGACCACCTATGAACCATTTAGCAAAAGGCAGTTCCCACTCAAGTGTCGTGTGGAAATCCTCGTCCCAACTAATCAACTCTCTTGCTTGCCTAGCCCAAAATGCCTCATAGTCAGCAATTGCTTCTTCATGATGAGAAGAATCATTAAGTAATGCATTCTTTACAAAATCTACATCAGGTGGAAATGTTCGATCTTCAACATAGAACTCTTCAATTGTTGATTCGCTCATTATTGCTCCCTTGGTTGATTAGGTAATTTTAGACAAAGTCAGAGGGTTACTTACCTAACGGGGGTAAAAGGGTTTTCTGATTATCTAATCGCTAGGCGAGAGATGCCACTCTAAAACAAAAAACCCTCCTAAACCCATGGGGTCGAGAAGCGCTTCTGCTTCAGCTACTCTGCTACGTGCTTTAACAGCTTTTAAATCACCAACTGAAGAAAATTCTTTCCATACTTGACGTCCTTCTTCCACCAAATTATCAATCCCTTGATTCTTAAGAAAATCTTTTTGATTGGATATCAATGCACCTTCTGGGAGTTGATCAATAGCCACCTCGACTGTGAGATCTTGATTTCCAACATCATCTAGAGGGCCGCTGCCTCTTGAATGTTTTCTAAAAGTTCGGAGCCATGAATCTTGATCTCTTTGACTCATTTCTTGAGTTGTTGAGCCATAATCAATCACCAGTAACGAACCTGCCACAATCATCTCTAAGATACTTTCAACCCATTTGTTAGCCTGAGTTTGAATTGGTATCCGTGCTCCTTTTATAGGAAGCACTCCAACTGGTTCTTTCCTTTCACCTATTAGAGTCTCGACAAATTGATCATCCATAAGGCCTACACGTACTTCTTTCCAACATTTCCCATTTCCCTCTAAGAGATCGAACGGTAAATTATCTAAAAGTTCATTTGCAATCACTGCACCCACTAAAGGAACCTCAGGGATATTTGCAATAGAGACCAGTTTGTCTGAAGTGGGTTGCTCTTCTCGCAACTTCTGAGAACGTTCAACCATCGTATAAATTCCATTTTCAAGGCACTTAGGTTTAGCATCAATTATTGCTCTAGCAAGGGTCCCGCTACCTGCTCCAACCTCAATAACTTGAAAGTTTTTAGGTTTATTTAAATTCCTCCACGTCTCGTCTAACCAATTTGCAATAAGAAAACCAAAAAAAGGACCAACTTCAGGACTTGTCAAAAAGTCTCCACGTCGTCCTGCTCTTCCTCCTTTGGTGTAAAAACCGTAATTCGCATCATAGAGACAAGATTCAACAAAATCGGAGAAAGATAGAGGTCCGGATTTGCTAATTCGATTTTTTAAATCATCAGCTAACATGCCAATTATTAGGGTTTACGTACCAAAAGCCAAAAGACTTACTTCTGTAAAACGTGCTACTAATTGAGGGAATATGCCGAATAGTAGAGTAACTAATACACAAATCGCTAAAGCGGACACGAGTGACGGTGTTATCTCAACGGAATTTAAATCACTTTCTAAAGGTTCATCGGCCCACATTTTTCGAGCAATTGTTGCATAGTAAAAAAGAGCTATAACAGAATTAATAGCCGCAATAACAGCTAACAAATAGCCCCAAGTTTCTCCAGAAGTTGCTAAAACCCTAAACACTTCAAATTTGGCGAACCATCCTCCTAAAGGAGGTATGCCAGCAAGAGAAAATAGAAAAATTGTCATAGCAACTGTCAATCCGGGGGCAAAATGAAATGCCCCTGCGAAAGAATCAATTTCTGCGCTACCAGTGCGTCTCGCCAAAGTAATTATTACCGCAAAAGCACCAAGGTTCATAGCCGCGTAAATAGCTAAGTAAGTAACTACCGCCGAAAGAGCTTGGTCACCAGTAGCCAAACTATTACCAGCTACGGCTAAAGGAGCAATCATAAATCCTGTCTGCGCTATACCTGAGTAAGCCATCAGCCGAACTATGTTCGTTTGTCTTAATGCAACCAAATTACCTACAGTCATAGAAAGCGCTGAAAGTATCCAAATAAGCGGTTCCCAAATATTTGAAAGCTCATAGAAACCAACAAAAATTAAAGCAAGTAGAGCAACAAAACCTGCCGCTTTAGAGGCCACCGAAAGAAAAGCTGTTACAGGTGTTGGAGCTCCCTCATAAACATCAGGTGCCCAAGTGTGAAATGGAACAGCGGATACTTTGAACGCGAAACCAGCTATTACAAAAACAATTCCTAATGTCATTACAGAACTTGAACCATTGCCAGCATCAATAGAGTCAGCAATCTCACTTAGTACCGTGGTGCCACTTACCCCAAATAAAAGTGACATTCCGTAGAGCATCACTGCTGATGCAAAAACACCCATTAGATAATACTTAAGACCTGCTTCATTTGACTTCGGATCTCGCTTTCTCCAAGCAACCATTAAATAGGCAGGGATTGAAAGTAGTTCTAAAGCTACGAAGACAGATATCAAATCTCTCGAGGAGGCCATCATGATCATCCCCATTAGGGAAGCCAAAAGAAGGCCGTAGTATTCGCTCTCCCAATAATCACCTTCAACTATGTAATTGGTTGAAAGGAGAATGACTAAATAACCTGCTAGAAGAAAAATGGCTTTTAGCACTAATGAAAAATTATCAACCACGTATGCCCCATCGAAAAGAACTCTCTCAGTTCCATCAATACCAAGAGTTAGTAAAGGTATTGCTGTAGCAAGAACCCCCAACCCAGATAACGCTGCCATATAAGGTCGTGCCTTTTCTAAAAATAAGATGTCTAAAAGTGTGATGAAAACACCTACAGAAAGTAGGACTATTTCAGGAGCAACAGCGTGCCAGTCAATTGCAGGGCGTTCAAACGCTACAAGCATAAAGTTAGTGGTCACTATTAACCCTTCGAAGCTGCGTGATGGTCAGACCCATGATCACTCAAACCATAAACATCAGAACAGTGAGCTGATTCGATTTCTTCATGAGTTGATTCATCTGCATTAATAGTCAAACATGGAGTTAATGATGCATCTACTGCTGCATCTGTAGCCCTAAAAACAAGATTTGGGTAGATACCTATCGCAAGTATTAAAGCGAGTAGAGGAGCCCATGCAATCCATTCTGTTTTTGTTACGTCATGGATATTAGGGTCATCAGCGAATTCTTCTTTTGGAGTACCAAATGCTGACCTTTGAAGTAGCCACAATAAATAGCCGGCTGCAAGAACCGTACCTAACGCTGCTATCACCATAAATGTTCTAAAGGTTTCCACCGGTAAACCATTTGCAGGACTATATGCAGAAAGTATCGCTGGGAATTCTCCCCAGAACCCTGCAAGGCCTGGCAATCCAAGAGACGCCATCGCACAAAATCCTAAAACCCAACCCATTTTGGGCGCTTGTATAAGCAATCCACCTAATCTTTTAATCTCTAAAGTGTGATAACGCTCTTTCATAGACCCGGCTAAAAAGAAGAGCATTCCTGTTATGAGACCATGAGCAACCATGCCCATAATGGCTGCATTAATTCCAAAATCAGTAAGAGTTGAAATCCCAAGCATTACAAATCCCATATGAGCAACTGAAGAGAAAGCGATTAACCGTTTCATATCTGTTTGTGCTAAACAACAGAATGCTCCGTAAATAATTCCTATTACAGCCAATAGTCCTATCCAAGGCGCCCATTCAACTGCTGCATCAGGAAGTAGAGGGATTGCTATTCTGACGAATCCATAAGTACCGAGTTTCAGCAATACAGCTGCAAGTATTACAGATCCAACAGTCGGTGCTTCGGTATGGGCGTCAGGCAACCAGGTATGAAAAGGAAACATCGGGACTTTAATTCCAAAGCCAAGAAACATTCCACCAAATATCCAAAGTTGTGCTGTGCGAGAAACAGTATGTGCAACAACGTTGTCAGCAATTTCACTAAATACAAAAGACTCCGCTCCTGTCAAGAAAAAGAGTGACAGGAAGCTAACGAGCATTAATGCTGATCCAAAAAGTGTGTAAAGGAAAAATTTTAGAGAAGCATATTTTCTATTCGGTCCTCCCCATACAGCAATCATAAAAAACATTGGTAATAAAACGACTTCGAAGAAAACAAAGAAAAGGACCATGTCTTGAGCTACGAAAGTGCCAATCATGCCCGTCTCTAAAACAAGGATCAAGATCAAAAATGCTTTTGGATTTTTTGGATCAGGAAAATGATTCCAACTGTAAACAATACAAAGCGGAACTATAAGCACTGTAAGCAACAACAGAGGTAGAGAAATTCCGTCAAGTCCCACGACATAACGACTATGAATTGCCTGTATCCAACTCTTGTCGACCACATATTGAAGCCTGTCAGTAGCGTCAAGATCGAACCATATGAGGAGTATTAATCCTACAAATGCAACCCAAAGAGAAGTTATAAGAGCAATCATTTTGTGCTCGTATTCTTTTTCTTTTGGAATTAGGAACATAACTAACGCACCTATTAAAGGTGAGAAAGTGGCCACGGTAAGGCCCCAACTGTCAAGCAAGTTCTCCATGTTTAATATCTCCTACACAATGACTATGAGTAAACCGGCCAATATCGTCGCAGCAGCAAACAAAATTGCTGCATAGCTCTGAACTTTTCCGGATTGAATTTTGCGAAGTTCTTCACCGCTATCCGATGAAATGCGACCAGAAGCGTTAACAAAACCGTCAACAACAGTCTGATCTATTTTGTTGTAATTAAATTGACCAACTTTTACTGCAGTTCGGCCAAAAGTATCGACAGTGCGATCTAAGATTTCTTGATTCGATCGATAAGCCAATTCAGCTATCGGTTCTTTAACGGCTCGGGGAATAATTCCGGGATAGAGATGGTCTAAGTAATACTTGTTGACGAGAAGCGTGTGTCCCATTCTCGCTATGACCAGACGCGTAGTAAGCCCATCAGGTAATTCGGTCAAACTTTGACCACTTTCTTTCGAAGCCTTTTCTACTTTTACGAAATAGTAATTCCAAGCTACTGCAATGCCAGTAACTACAACAATTGTCGAAATGATTGCTAGTGACCAGCTAGGTGTGGCATGAGAAATTTTGGGGAAATAACCCGCTACAGGTTCAACATAATGGCCAAATCTTTCCTGAAGCGATTCTGGTACAAGTTGAAAACCTTTAGGTAAATTTAAGAATCCAGCAAAAATTGCAAGTACTGCCAAAATCCAAAGAGGAACAGTGATTCTTGGACCTGATTCATGAGGATCACCATGACCCCTAAATTCACCAAAGAAAGTTAAATAAACACATCGAGTCATATACGCAGCTGTAAGAGCAGCGGTAATCATTCCCATTACCAACATGAATGTATAGGAGCCGTTGCCACCCGTGCCTCCCATAATTCCCCATCCTCCTGTTCCTACGAGTATTTCATCTTTGGACCAAAACCCTGCGAAAGGTGGAAGGCCTGCTAAAGCAATAGAACCAATTATGAAAGTTCGAAATGTATGTGGCATTACTTTTCTTAATCCACCCATATCTGATTTCATATCAAAACTATGAACCGAGTGAGCAACAGATCCAGAACCTAAAAATAGGCAAGCTTTAAAGAAAGCATGAGTGAAAAGATGAAACATTGCTGCGGTCCAAGCCCCTACACCTAACGCCATGACCATATAACCAAGTTGTGAAATTGTTGAATAAGCAAGAACCTTTTTGATGTCCCGTTGAACGAAAGCTAAACATGCTCCTACTAATGTTGTAAACCCACCTACAAGAGCCATTAGGTTTATTGAACTTCCACCTATAGAAAATCCTTCAAAGAATACTCCGTAAAGCCGAGCGATCATAAAAACTCCAGCTACGACCATGGTCGCAGCATGAATAAGAGCTGACACTGGCGTCGGTCCTGCCATTGCATCAGGCAACCAGGTGTGCAAGAAAAATTGGCCAGATTTTGACATAACCGCTGCCATAAGACAGCAAGCGGCTATTAACAAGGTGGTGTGAGGAAGTAAGCCTGATGAGGCTAAAGCATTAGTAGTCGCTATAGAAAAAGAACCAAAAGAGTCCGGAATCATTTTTCCTGAAGCGAAAAAGAGAATTGTCACCCCAATTAATAAACCCATGTCTCCAACACGGTTGGTTAAAAATGCTTTTAATGCAGCATTCGAGTTCTCTTTTTCCTCCCACCAGTGTCCTATCAATGCAAAAGAGCACAGTCCTACCAACTCCCAAGAAACTAGCAACTGAAGTGTGTTTTCAGAAATCACAAGTAAGAGCATCGAAGCGCTGAATAGCGAAAGGAAAGCAAAAAAGTGTGTGTACCTTCTATCGCCGGCTACATAATCTGTTGAATAAATATGAACTAACAAAGAAACCAAAGTCACTACAAATAACATCATCACTGCGGGTCCATCTACAAGCGTTCCAACAGAGAATTCAACGCCTCCTGTTATAAACCAAGTTGTTGTATTCACAACAGCTAAAGATGGCTCACCATGCTCACCATGCTCACCATGCTCACCATGCTCACCATGCTCACCATGCTCACCAGTTGTA
>PBYV01000014.1 GCA_002729765.1 Acidimicrobiaceae bacterium | reverse complement strand
ATAACTTCACCAGTCTTTAGAATTATCTCTCTTGGGTCAAGAGGTTTTCCTGTTGCATGAGCTGGACACACGCTCGTGCATCTTCCGCACATAGTGCAAGAGTCAGTATCGAGCAATTGTTTCCAAGTAAAGTCTTCAATTACTGAAGCACCGAAAGTCTCCAATTCGGTTTCCATGAGATTGGGTAGTGGTTTCATCGCACCCTTAGGGCGTTCGCGATCCTTCAAATACATATTTAACGGAGAGGTAAACATATGGCGGAGCATGGTTATTGGAAGAAGGGCCAAAAAGGCTATGAATGAAATTACATGGGCAATCCACCAAAATTGATGCCAACCATGAACGTTATTTGTCAAAGAGTCTGAGCTATCAACAATTTTTGCTAATGGATATCCAATTATTGACCACGTTTCCGCGCTTCTAGCACTTGACTCAACAAGAGCTATTCGAAAAGCTTCTGCACCAAAACCGGTTACACCTATAGATAAAAAGATCAGCAATACAACTGCATGTTCAGGTTTTGATTTAATTCTTATTCTGTATGGACGAAATCGTTTTGGTCCGTATCGTCTTATCAGCGCCCATACAACACCAATGAGGAAAAGCGTTCCGGCGATATCACCAACTGCTGTATAAGCACGGTACACATCTCCGTGTAAAAATTTTATGCTTTCTGGAAGTTGATGGTTTATTTCAAGGGTGGTTGTAACAGCAAGAAGAATTAGAAAGGGAAAATACATTAAAGAATGCATTACTCCGGCAGCTGGATCACGTAAAAGGGTCTTCATGTAAACGCCAGCTCTGAAATCTGAAAAGCGTGCCTTAGCATTTTTTTTGTTAGTTGAACGATTGTCCGGCGTGCCTCTTTCCCAGTTTTTAACACGGTTAGCAAAAAGAACAGATCCGTAAATCAGGACTAAGGGAATTACTAGATAGAAGGCAAATTTTATTGAGCCGGGTATGTTTTCAAAAACTTCTCTTGTTACTGGTGAGTCATCATGAAATTTGAAAACAGAAGCTGCCACTCCAGAAAGTGCAGTGAAAAGAGCAATTAAAACACCTAGTCCAATAATTGCATGATGTGGTCTCATGCTGGGTTTTTTCATGACTTGATGACCCTATCGCGTATACGGCTGTTGTGTAATTTTGATTTATTACAAACAACTTTTTTATTAACTTTAGTTTAGAAAATATTTCTATCGATTTTGGGTAAATCTGAAATTTAAGCCTTTTCTTTGGCTTTTCAATTAGTGTGTTTGTTTTTTCACAGACTCCGCCTGGATTCGAGCAGTTTCAGGATCGATTGCTCTTTCTAAAACAGGCTTTTTTATTTTCGGATTAAGCTCGTTATCGAGCTCATAAATGAAAGGCATACCTGTTGGTATGTTTAGTTTTACAATTTCTTTGTTTTCGATTTTGTCAAGATGTTTGCAAAGTGCTCGGAGACTATTTCCATGTGCAGCTATAAGAACCTTTTTTCCAGATTTTAAATCTGCTGAAATATCTGAATCCCAATAGGGGATCAAGCGGTCAACCACGTCTGCTAAACATTCACTTAAGGGAATCGACTCTTTGGGTACATTCATGTATGTATCGTCGTCGTTCGGATTGAAATGGTTTTCTGGACTTATAGGAGGTGGAGGCGTGTTGTAACCTCGTCGCCATTCTTGAATTTTTTCTTCGCCGAATTTTATTTTGGCATCTGATTTGTTTAGTCCGGTTAGATCACCGTAATGGCGTTCATTGAGTCGCCAATTCTTGTGAATGGGTATTTTTTTATCGAGGCTTTGATTAACTAATTCAGCTGTTTTAATTGCTCTTTTTTGCAAGGAACTGTATGTCACATCAGGTATCAATCCGGCTTCATTTAGTAGTTTTCCAGCGTTAAGAGCTTCTTTTATTCCTATATCTGTTAAATCGCAGTCATACCATCCAGTAAAAAGATTTTGTTGATTCCATTCACTTTGACCATGTCTTAGCAGGATTAGGGTTGGCATCTAGAAATCCACCATTGTTTGTCTTTTGGTACACAATACTTAAAAATACAAATTAAATGTTGCTAATACCCCACTAAACTTTATATAGTGGATATAACATAGAAAATGATATATTTATTATATAAGACTGTATTTTGTTTTAAATCAAATTGAGTGTTTTATTTACAAAATCAAAGAAATTCAGGAGAAAAAATGGGTAAATCTGTAGGAATCGATCTAGGTACAACAAATTCAGTTGTAAGTGTCCTTGAAGGCGGTGACCCGGTGGTGATCGCAAATGCTGAAGGTTCACGTACAACCCCTTCGGTTGTTGCTTTTTCAAAGGATGGAGAAGTCCTCGTAGGTGAAGTAGCTAAAAGACAAGCAATTACAAACCCTGATCGAACGATTAGATCTGTTAAAAGACATATGGGTACTAATTGGAAAAAGGAAATAGATGATAAGAGTTACACCGCACAAGAAATTTCCGCCAGAACTCTTCAGAAATTAAAACGAGACGCAGAAGCTTATCTCGGGACCCCCGTTACTGAAGCTGTCATTACTGTTCCTGCATATTTTGATGATGCTCAACGAACTGCAACTAAAGAGGCGGGACAAGTAGCTGGTTTAGAAGTTTTAAGAATTATTAATGAACCCACTGCTGCCGCATTGGCATATGGGTTAGACAAAGACGGTTCCGATCAAACAATTTTGGTTTTTGATTTAGGGGGTGGAACATTTGATGTTTCTATTCTTGAAATAGGTGACGGAGTGTTTGAAGTTAAATCCACGCATGGTGATACAAGCCTGGGTGGAGATGATTGGGACGAAGCAATTATTGAATGGTTAGTCACTTCTTTCAAGAATGATCATGGTGTTGATTTGGCTTCTGATCCAATGGCAACGCAACGTCTTAAGGAAGCAGCTGAAAAGGCAAAGATAGAATTATCACAAGTTCAGCAAACACAAATAAACCTTCCCTTTATTACTGCTACAGATGGTGGTCCTTTACATTTGGATTATTCATTAACTCGAGCAAAATTTCACGAGTTGACTGCTGAATTATTGAAAAAATGTCGTGGTCCCTTTGAGCAAGCAATCAAAGATGCAGATGTAGGTAAGGGTGAAATTGATCATGTGGTACTAGTAGGAGGTTCCACTCGTATGCCCGCGGTGGTTGATTTAGTTAAAGAGATTTCCGGCAGCGAACCAAGTAAAAATGTAAACCCTGATGAAGTAGTAGCAGTTGGCGCAGCTGTTCAAGCTGGTGTTCTTGTAGGCGAAGTTAAAGACGTTTTACTGCTTGATGTAACACCATTGTCTTTGGGAATAGAAACCAAGGGTGGTGTAATGACAAAACTCATCGACAGGAACACAACTATTCCAATACAAAAATCTGAAATTTTTACCACTGCTGAGGATAGTCAGCCATCTGTTGAGATTCATGTCTTACAAGGTGAAAGAGAAATGTCCCAATTCAACAAGACTTTAGGAAAGTTCCAACTAGTTGACATACCTCCTGCACCTCGCGGTATGCCTCAAATAGAGGTCACTTTTGATATCGATGCAAATGGAATCGTTCATGTTTCAGCAAAAGATAAAGCTACGAATAATGAGCAATCGATGACAATTACTGGTCAATCATCTTTAGATAAAGATGTAATAGATCAGATGGTTCAAGATGCTGAAACTCATGCCGAAGAAGATAAGTCTCGTCGTGAAGAAGCTGAAGTTAGGAATAATGCAGACAATCTTGTTTATCAAACTGAAAAGATGCTTACAGATCAGGCTGAAAATATTTCAGAAGAAGAAAAAAGCATTGTCCAGGAAAAACTAACTGAATTAAAAACGCTGTTAGACGGTGATGATATTGAAGCGATAAAAAATGCTACAGAAGCCCTAATGGCAGCTAGTCAAGAATTCGGGCAGAGAATTTATGAATCTGCTGCTCAAGAAAATTCCGAATCTCAAAGTTCAGAAAATGATGATGTAGTTGACGCTGAAATTGTTGATGAACAGTGAACTCAATAAATTCAGAAGAACAAAATGAGAATGGAACTTCTCCTCAGTTTGAGGAAGAAGAGCTGCAAAACACTTCAGAACAAGAACACAAGAAAAACGAACAGGCAGATGATGTGTCTTCAGTTGGTAAGACGGCGGAAGAAAGTAATAACTCTGACGACTCGACGGAATTGTCATTTAATGAAATTTTGTTAGAACGCGATGAATATTTAAACCTTTTACAAAGCGTTAAAGCTGAATTTGATAATTATCAAAAGCAAACTAAGAAAAGAATAACCGAAACACGTACTTACGCACGTGGGGAAATAGTCGAGAAACTTCTCCCGATTCTTGATGCATGTGATGCTGCTGTTTCCCATGGGGCTGAAGACGTAGTAGCGATTAGAAAAGCATTAATTGATTCTTTAGAAAATGAAGGTTTGGAACTTGTTGGAAAGGCTTTAGAAGAATTTGACCCTTCCATTCATGAAGCTGTTTCGCATGAACCAGGTATTGAGGGTGAAGAGCGACAAGTAGTAAGTGAAGTATTAAGACAAGGATATTTTTGGGAAGGCAAAATACTTAGACCTGCAATGGTCAAAGTACGCGGTTAACGGGTTTGTGAGACATTAAGTGACTGCTCAAAAAGACTGGCTAGAAAAGGATTTCTATCAAACTCTTGGTGTCTCAGAGAGTTCGTCAGCTAAGGAAATTACAAAGACTTATAGAAAACTTGCGCGAAAATTACATCCAGATGCGAATCCGAATGACAAAGAAGCTGAAGCAAAATTTAAGGAAGTGTCTGCTGCCTATGACGTCATCGGAGATGAAAAAAAGCGTTCTGAATATGATGAACTTCGTCGCTTAGGTCCTCTTGGAGCTGGTTTTAACTCTGGTTCTACCGGCTTTAATTCAGGCGGCATCCCTTTTGACATAAGCGATATTTTTGGGAACTTTTTTGGAAATCAACCAAATGGAGGTGGTCAAAGAGGTCTAGATATAGAAGCTACTCTGCCTCTTTCTTTTTTAGATGCTGTAAATGGTGTTACTACTACTTTGACGTTAGGAAGTCAGAAAGATAAAGGATCGACATCTGTGCGAGTGAAGATTCCATCTGGAGTCGAAAACGGTCAAAGAGTCAGAGTAAAAGGTAAAGGTCAATCTGGACCTGCGGGACCTGGAGACTTATTTGTGATTGTGCAAGTAGAACCACATGATTTTTTTGGGCGTGAAGGGAAAAATTTGACTTTAGTTACCCGAGTTACTTTTCCTCAACTGGTACTCGGTTCTGAAGTAAAAGTTGACACATTAGACGGTAGTAAAGTGACGTTGCGTATTCCCCCTGGAACGCCAAATGGAAGGACATTTCGTGTAAAAGGAGGCGGAGTTTCCACTTCAAGAGGACTTGGTGATCTTTTAGTAACAGTTGAAGTTGAAATCCCAACGCAGGTGAATGATAAAGAAGTTTCACTTATTGAGGAGTTGGCTGATGTTATGGCGAAAAAAACGCCCAAGGATTAATGCAGTGATTAATAAAGCTAAGGTCATGAGTGTGTTGAGTTTTACCGCTCAGACAGAGGAAAATTGACATGGAAAGACCACAACCCGATCAAGCAGTTTATGTAATTTCAGTTGCAGCAGAATTATCTGGGATGCATCCCCAGACTTTACGTATTTATGAAAGCCGAGGATTACTGGATCCGGCTCGAACAGCTGGAGGTAACCGTCGATATAGCGACACTGATATAAGACTTCTTCGGCGAATCGCAGATTTAACTGCCGAGGGTCTAAATTTGCAGGGTGTTAAGCGTCTTTTAGAACTTGAAGCTGAAGTAATTCGTCTAAATCGAGAACTTGAAATAGCAAAAAATCAAATTGCTGAAGCAGTTACTGAAGTGCACCGCCAATATCGAAGAGATCTTGTACCTATAAAACAAAGCGTCACTTTACTTCGGCAACAGAAAAGGCCTTGACCTGCAGTTTTATGAATTAATTTTCAAAATCTTTTATAACAAAAAGATTACAAACAGGTTTCGTTCCACAATTACCCCCTTTCTCTGAAAGGGTATTAGAGGCTTTTCCACAGGACATGTGGAAAACCAAATCTTTAGTTCAAGAGACTTAACTTCTAACGACAAACAATCTATTGCATTTAAAAACTGCTGAAAAAAAGCCTGAAATAAAGGTAAGATCAGCAAGTAATAATCCCTACTCAGGAGAATTGATGTGCCCGCTACAGTCGTCGTAGGAACGCAGTGGGGTGATGAAGGTAAAGGAAAATTTACCGATCTTGTCGCTCAGGACGCGTCAATGGTTGTTCGTTACCAAGGTGGTCATAATGCAGGCCATACTTTGGTAGTAGATGGAGAAACTTTTGCCTTACAGCTAATTCCTAGTGGAATTTTGGCAGAACATGTAACTCCAGTAATAGGTAATGGGGTTGTAGTTGATCCAGGTGTTCTTATTGAAGAAATGGATTCTCTTGAGTCACGTGGAGTGAGTACGAAGAATTTGCGAATTAGTGGTAATTCCCACTTAATCTTTCCTTATCACCAAGAGTTAGATGCACTTTATGAAAGTAATCTTGGCGATGAAAAAATAGGTACAACCAAACGTGGTATTGGCCCTGCATATGCGGATAAAGCTTTACGAATAGGTCTTCGAGTTCAAGATCTTCTTGATCGTGATGGTTTTACACAAAAATTAGAAGCAACGATGAAATACATTAATAGTGTTCTNACTCANGTCTTNGACCACGCGCCNATGGATCCGANGGAAATTGCACAAACNTATTTAGATGACTANGCACCACGCATAGTTCCACACATAGCAGACACGATTAAATTANTCCACGAAGAGTTGACTGCAAAAAAACGAATATTACTTGAGGGAGCCCAGGCCACTTTCCTTGATTTGGATTATGGAACNTATCCTTTTGTGACTTCTTCTAATCCAGTTGCAGGAGGAGCTTGCACNGGATCTGGGGTAGGTCCGCTTGATATTGATCGAATAATAGGAATAACTAAGGCTTACACAACACGAGTTGGTGCTGGACCTTTTACTGCTGAATTATTTGATGAAGTTGGTGAACATCTTGTCGATGTTGGCCATGAGTACGGGACAAATACAGGTCGTAGACGTCGTGTGGGTTGGCTTGATTTGGTGATGCTTAGTTATGCCACTCGCGTCAATTCCTTAACTGAGCTTGCAATTACAAAACTTGACGTTTTAGACAATCTAGATGTGATAAAAATTTGTGTTGCTTATGAATTTGAAAGTCAGAGATACGACTGGTTACCGCACCACCAGTCAGTACAGAACCAAGCAGTTCCTATATACGAAGAATTTCCAGGTTGGAAATGTGATTTATCAGAAATCAAAAATCGATCGGAACTTCCAGAAGAAGCTGAGAATTATTTGAATTTTATTGAAAATTCTTTAAATATTTCTGTCGACTTAGTCGGAGTAGGACCAGGACGTCATCAATATTTCAGCCGCCAGCAATAAAGAGGTTAAATGAAGGTTTGTGTTGTCGGATCAGGAGGAAGAGAACATGCGTTGGCTCATGTTCTTGCACGAACAGCCGAGGTAATTGTCACTCCAGGAAATCCAGGGATACCTTTTTCTACTAATCAACCTGTAAAAGAAATAGAAGCTGATTTATTTGTTATAGGTCCAGAACAGCCTTTAGTTGAGGGATTAGCTGATGAATTGAGAAAACAAGGGAAGCTTGTTTTCGGTCCTAATGCCGATGGAGCAAAACTTGAGGGTTCAAAAAGTTGGATGAAAGAAATCTTGGTTGAATCAGGTGTTCCTACAGCTAGGCATGGAGTATTCACAGAAGAGGAAGCAGCATTTGATTTCCTTCAAAACCTCTCGGATCTTTATGTGATTAAGACAGATGGCTTGGCAGCTGGTAAAGGGGTTTTAGTTACTTCAGATTTGGCTGAAGCCAGAGAAGCCGTATCTGAGTACCTATCTGGAAAAGCTTTTGGGACTGCTGGAAAACGAATTGTTATAGAGGAAGGACTAACAGGACCAGAAATTTCATTACTTGCAGTTTGTGACGGTCAAACTGCAGTTCCTTTAGCTCCAGCACAAGACTTTAAAAGACTTAAAGATCAAGATGAAGGGCCAAATACTGGAGGCATGGGTGCCTACTCACCAGTTCCTTTCGTGGAAGAAAACTTGGTCGAAAGAATCATGGACATTGCTGTTATACCAACTTTGGAGACATTAAAGCGAAAGGGAATTGATTACAGAGGTGTTTTGTATTGTGGCTTGATGATTACACCGGACGGACCAAAAGTTCTTGAATACAATGCAAGGTTCGGTGACCCTGAAACTCAGGTAGTTCTACCTCGATTAGAAACGGATTTAGCCGAGTTACTTCTTGGCGCAGCATCTGGTTCTCTTAATTCAAATCCAATTTTTTCGAATGAAGCAGCGGTCGCTGTTGTATGTGCTTCCGAGTCATATCCGGAAAATTCAAGAACTGGCGATTTTATAGATGGGTTATCTCAAGTTCAAGAAATGAAAGGTATAAACATTTTCTTTTCGGGTGTTAGAAAGACTAATGATGGATTTGCAACAGATGGTGGAAGGGTTCTAACGATCACCGGTATGGGACCAACATTGGAGAAAGCTAGGAATTTAACTTATGAAGCAGTTTCACAAATTTCTTGGCCTGGGATGCAAAAACGAGAAGACATTGCTTCTAATTCCGACTTATATAAAGATAAATAGATAGACAAAAGAAAGGAACAATAGTGACAGAAAGAGTTGCGGTATTGATGGGATCACCAAGCGATTCTGATCGAATGAAACCTGCCACAGAAATATTAGAGAAATTTGGAGTTGACGTAGATACGAGAGTTATGTCTGCACATCGAACTCCAAAAGATGTTGCGGATTTCGCTTCTTCCGCTATTGAAGATGGTTTTTCCGTAATTATTTGTGGAGCTGGGATGGCTGCACATCTTGCTGGAGCAGTTGCAGCAAATACGATCCTTCCTATAATTGGAGTTCCGTTATCAGGAAGTGCAGTTTCTGGTTTTGATTCTCTCTTAGCAACAGTTCAGATGCCTAAGGGAATTCCTGTAGCGACTGTCGCAATAGATGGAGCTATGAATGCTGGATTATTGGCTATACAAATACTTGCTTTAAGTGAACCAAAATATATAAAACTTCTTGAGTCACATAGAGAAGAAATGGCATCAAGATAGAATGATTTCGTTTTGATTGTAGAAAATGTTCTTGCCAGTCGCTATGCAAGCCAACAGATGGTTGATATTTGGTCAACTGAATCTCGGATAGTTCTTGAACGGGAACTATGGGTAGCTGTATTAAAAGCGCAAAAAGAACTTGGTATTGAAATCGAAGACCAAGTAATTCAAGATTATGAATCAGTTATAAATTCTGTTGATTTAAATTCGATTCGTGAACGTGAAAAAATTACCCGTCATGATGTTAAGGCTAGATTAGAAGAGTTTTCTGAGTTAGCTGGACATCAACATGCTCATAAGGGAATGACTTCTAGAGATTTGACTGAAAATGTTGAACAACTACAAATTAAAAAAAGTTTGGAGTTAGTTCTTGATTTAGTAGTCGCTTCATTAAGCAGATTGGGGCGTCTTGCTGTCGAAAATTCTTCACTCATGTTGACTGGGAGAACTCATAATGTCGCTGCACAGCCAACAACTCTTGGAAAACGTTTCGCAAATACGGCCGAGGAATTAATTAACGCTTATAACAAAGCGAATTATTTATTAAACAATTTCCCCCTTCGCGGTCTTAAAGGTCCTGTAGGAACTCAACAAGATTTGTTGGATTTATTTGAAGGGGATAATGAGAAAGTGAGTCTGATTGAAAACCGTGTAGCGGAAACCCTTGGTTTTGATGAGGTCTTAGATTCTGTCGGTCAGGTTTATCCTCGCTCAATGGATTTTGAAGTTGTTTCTGCACTTGTTCAGATTTCAAGCGCACCTTCAAATTTTTCTAAGACAGTCAGATTAATGGCTGGGCACAACTTGGTTTCAGAAGGTTTTCAACAAGGGCAAGTTGGATCATCCGCCATGCCTCATAAGACAAACACCCGAACCTCAGAAAGAATTAATGGTCTTTCATTGGTGTTAAAGGGTTACTTATCGATGGTGGGCGGTTTAGTTGGAGATCAATGGAACGAAGGAGATGTGAGCTGTTCTGTTGTTAGGAGGGTGGCTTTACCGGATTCATTTTTTGCGATTGATGGGTTATTTCAATCGTTTATAACTGTGCTCGATGAGTTCGGTTCTTTTCCAGCTGTAATTGAGAAAGAGTTGTTAGAAGAACTTCCTTATCTATCGACGACGAGGCTTTTAATGGCAGCAGTGCAAAAAGGAATAGGTAGAGAAACTGCTCATGAAATTATCAGTGAACATGCCAGGAATTCTTCTATGTCGAGACGTGAAGGTTTGGATGAAATGAGTTTTGTTGAACTTCTTGATTCAGACGACCGTTTTCCATTAAAAGAAGAAGAAATAAATGAACTATTTAACCAAAGGACAATATTGATTGGTAATGCTTCAAATCAAGTTCAGTCAGTAATCGAAAAAATTGCTGACATAGTTACGCACAGACCTCTTGCCGCTTCATATAAACCAGAATCTATTATTTAAAAGGGCTAACTTTTGACAATCAACTTGCCTCATGTGCATTCGGGAAAAGTTCGAGATATTTATGAAATTGATTCCGAGAAACTACTTATGGTTACTTCCGATCGGCTATCAGCTTTTGATGTTGTTTTAAATGAGCCGATTCCTGAAAAAGGCCGTGTTCTTACCGCAATGACTGACTACTGGTTGGGCGAATTGAATAATTTGGTTCCAAATCATTTGTTATCTGTAGACCCAATGGATCTAGGTGACGAAATCGATCTAGATAATAGAGAGTTTTTGCTTGGCAGAACGATGATTTGTAAACGTGCTGAGATGCTGCCAGTTGAATGCATAGTGCGAGGTTTTATTACAGGTTCAGCTTGGAAAGAATACAAAGATAAAGGGACTGTACACGGAGAGAAAGTTAGTTCTGGTTTAAGAGAGTCTGAACAATTTCAACAACCAATATTTACACCTTCAACGAAAGCAACATCTGGCCACGATGAAAACATTTCTTTTTTAGAAGCAGTTGAAATTCTTGGTTTGGATTTGGCAGAAAAAGTTAAAGATGCATCGTTGAAGTGTTACAAACTGGCAGCTGATCTAGCTATGGAACGTGGGATCATAATCGCTGATACAAAATTTGAATTTGGTTTAATAGATGGAGAATTAGTCCTCGCAGATGAGGTCCTTACACCAGACTCTTCAAGGTTTTGGCCGGAAGATCAATGGACACCGGGATTTTCACCACCATCTTTTGATAAACAACCCGTACGTGATTTTTTAGACAATGTCGAATGGGATAAAAAACCTCCGCCTCCTAACCTTCCGAATGAAGTAATTTCAGCTACCTCCTCGCGTTATATCGAGGCATATGAGATGATTTCAGGACAGTCTTTTGAGGATTGGCCTGGCGCTAGGAGTTAGTTTGATTTTTTCTGTCCTTGTTGATGTTCGTTTACGTAAAGGAATTGCAGATCCGGCAGGTTCTACAATTGAGCGGTCTTTGCCAACTTTAGGTTTTTCGAATGTTAGAGATGTGAGTGTAGGGAAAACGATTCGATTTGTGATTGAAGCTGAGAATGAAAAGGAAGCACATGAGAAAGTAGAAAGTATTTGTTCTACTTTCTTAACGAATCCGGTAATTGAAGAAGCAGAAATAACTATTGAAAATTTAGAAAAAGTAGAAGGAAATTAATGACAGCTACTGTTGGTGTTGCTGTATTTCCAGGTACAAATTGTGAATTGGATTCAATTCATGCAGTGGAATCTCTCGGTGGTACTGGCAAAATTCTATGGCATTCCAGCAAAAATCTGTCTGAAGTTGATGCTGTGATAATTCCTGGTGGTTTTGCACATGGTGACTATTTAAGACCAGGAGCTATAGCTAGATTTTCACCATTAATGTCAGCAATTACTGATTTTGCAAATAATGGAGGACCTGTGTTGGGAATCTGTAATGGTTTTCAAGTTTTAACTGAGTCCGGTCTTTTACCTGGTGCTCTTCAAAAAAATAAAGGCCTCAAATTCTTATGTAAGACCGTTGAAGTACGTGTGGAGACAGAAAATTCAACACTTACGCGAAATGCAGCAAAAGGAGTAAAATTATCACTTCCTATAAACCATTTTGAAGGAAATTTTACTTGTGATCATGACACCCTTAACTCTCTTTTAGAACAGGATCGTGTCGTACTTCGTTATTGTGACAATCCGAACGGTTCAATTGATGATATTGCAGGTGTTTGTAATGAAAGTCGCAATGTTGTTGGGATCATGCCACATCCAGAAAGAGCATGCGACTCACTTTTAGGTAGTGAAGATGGAAAAGTGCTTTTTGATTCTTTATTAGGTGCCAATTAATGAGAATAAAAAGTAAAACATTTATCTTTAACACTTCTTCATTGGTAAAAGACAGTTTTTGCCATGGTTGATTCATTACATAGAGCTTTAGGACTAACCGACGAAGAAGCAACAAAAATTGGCGACATTTTACAAAGAACACCTAATCCACTTGAACTAGCTATGTATTCAGTTATGTGGTCTGAACATTGTTCATATAAAAGTAGCCGTCTCCATCTTTCTCGTCTTCCAACATCTGCACCTTGGGTTCTTGTTGGTCCAGGTGAAAATGCTGGAGTGATTGACGTTGGAGATGGAATTGCGGTTGCAATACGGATTGAATCGCATAACCATCCTTCAGCTATTGAGCCCTATCAAGGAGCAGCAACAGGAGTTGGAGGTATTCTTCGAGACATTTTCACTATGGGTGCAAGGCCTATAGCTCTAATGGATTCTCTGCGCTTTGGGTCGTTAGATGATGCAAGAAGTTGTTGGATTGCTGAAGGAGTTGTTTCTGGCATTTCTGGTTATGGAAACGCGGTTGGTGTTCCCACTGTCGGAGGTGAGATTGATTTTGATTCAACTTTTCAAGGAAACCCGTTAGTGAATGTTTTATGTTTGGGAACTTTGCCAAAAGATCGGTTGGTTTTAGGTCAAGCCTCTGGAATCGGTAATTTAGCGGTTTTGCTCGGAGCTGCGACTGGCAGAGATGGAATCGGTGGAGTAAGTGTTTTAGCTTCAGCGGGATTTTCTGATCAAGGGGATGTTGAAAAACGACCGAGTGTTCAGGTCGGGGACCCTTTTGAAGAAAAACGGTTAATCGAAGCTTGCTTAGAAATCTTTGATTCAAATCTAGTTGTGGGTATTCAAGATTTGGGTGGTGCAGGATTGACCTGTGCTACAAGTGAAACTGCTTCTCGAGGAGGAGTGGGAATGGATGTTGATATAAGCGCAGTTCCTCAAAGAGAATTAGGAATGGAAGCTCATGAGATAATGATCAGTGAATCACAGGAAAGAATGCTTGCAATAATTGAACCTAGTAATTTAGATCGCCTTTTCGAGATTTGCACTAAGTGGGAAGTAAACGCGAATGTCATTGGACGAGTTACAGAGGGGAATAAATTAAGGATTCTTGATCGTTTTGAAGGAAATGTTTTAGCTGAAATCCCCGCTTCTTCTCTTCATGATGATGCGCCAATTTACGACCGGCCTAAAAAGAAGCCCGAACCGAAAAAATCTGATTCTGATGAAATTATTAAAGTTACAAGTGATCCATTGGATGATCTTCTTTCTCTTTTGTCAGATCCTTCATGGGTTTACAGTCAATACGATCATCAACTTTTCTTAAACACTGTTGTGGGACCAGGCTATGAAGCAACGGTTTTAAAGTTGCGTGACCCTGTAAATGGTTTTGAAACCAATAAAGGTCTAGCAATAACTACAGATGGAAATCATCGTTGGTGTGCTGTGAATCCAAGGGTAGGCACGAAATTGATTGTTGCTGAAGGATTAATGAATCTAGCTTGCGTCGGAGCGCATCCCCTTGCTCTTGTTAATTGTCTAAATTTTGGTAATCCGGAAAACCCCGAAGTGATGTGGCAACTTTCAGAATCCATAGATGGCATGGCAGAAGCATGTGAGGAATTCGGGATTCCCGTAGTAGGCGGGAATGTGAGTCTGTATAACGAATCTTCTGGAACAAATATTTCGCCTACTCCTGTTGTTGGAATAGTTGGCAAGATTGAAGAACTTTATAGAAAACCTCCTGGATTTGAACTATTAGAAGGAAATCACTTAGTTCTTCTAGGTCCAAGCGATATTGGTTTAGGAGGGTCACTGTGGAGTGCTTTACATGGGTTTGATCATGAAGAATTAATAGATGTTGATTTTGAAATTCATAAAGTTCTTGCTGACTTAGTAAGGGGTCTTATATTTGATGGAACCATTGATGGAATACATGATTTATCTGCTGGAGGGTTAGGAGTTGCTTTAGCTGAGATGGTCGCAAAATCTAAATTCGGGATTAGTGTTGCTCGAACCCCCGATACATTATCGCTTTTTGGTGAAGGACCAAGCAGAGTGCTTGTTTCAATAAATCCGGAAAATATGAATGACTTATTGTCTAGGGCAGAGAGCGTAAATATACCTACTACACGTCTGGGTTTGGTCGGTGGCGACAGATTCATTGTCAAGGATTTGATAGACGTCCCAAAAGAAACTATTGACTCAGCATTTGTAACTCACTTACCTAATGCTCTAGGTGTAGGCACAATCAGTTCATGATCAAATGAGTATCGGGATTTAATTCACTACCAGACACTAGGATCGCGTTAGTGTCAAAAAGTGAAGCTTTTCAGAAAGCTGTAGAACAATCTGAATTTTTCTTCGATGAACCCCATGAAGCGTGTGGAGTATTTGGAGTTTTTGCTCCCGACCACCTAGTGGCACATCTTACTTATTTAGGTCTTTATGCTTTACAACATCGCGGACAAGAATCAGCTGGAATGGCTGTCAGTGATGGAACGTCAATAACAGTTGTAAAAGATATGGGATTAGTCTCAAATGTTTTCAATGAGAAAAATCTTGCAGCTTTAAATGGAAATCTGGCGATAGGACAGACTCGCTATTCAACTACTGGTTCAAGTACATGGAGAAACGCTCAGCCTGTTTATCGAGGTGTCGGTGACATAGAGTTTGCACTAGGGCATAATGGCAATTTAGTAAATACAGACCAGTTGGCAAGAGAAGCTGGAATGCTAAAAGGAACTGTGGCTTCAGATAGTGATTTAATTGCTGAATTGATCGCTTCGGACATATCAACAAAACAAGTTGAAGATCAAGAAGATCCTATGAAATCAGCACTTCAACGTGTCTTACCAAAATTATCTGGAGCTTTTTCATTAGTGTTCTGTGATCAAAATCGAATAATTGGTGTTCGCGACCCCAATGGATTTCGCCCTTTGTGTTTAGGACGGTTCGATGGAGGTTGGGTATTGGCATCTGAAACAGCTGCTCTTGATGTGATTGGAGCGAAGTTTATTCGAGAAGTTGATCCAGGAGAAATGGTAATAATCGATGGAAAAGGTTGCAGTTCGTTTTTTCCATTTATTGAAGATCAGATTGATCCGCGTATTTGCTTATTCGAGTTTGTTTATTTTGCTCGACCTGACAGTTACCTTTATGGGCAAAGTGTCCATAAAGCAAGAGTCAAAATGGGTGAAGCACTTGCAAAGCAGGCTCCCGTAGACGCAGATTTGGTTATGGGTGTTCCGGAATCAGGAATTCCAGCCGCGGAAGGTTTTGCTAGGGAATCAGGAATCCCATTTGGCCAAGGATTAGTAAAAAATCGTTATATAGGTCGGTCATTTATTGCCCCCACGCAAGAAATGCGTGCATCAGCAGTACGGATGAAATTGAATCCTTTGAGCGAAAATATAAAAGATCAAAAATTGCTTGTTGTAGATGACTCAATCGTTCGAGGCACAACAACAAAAGCTATGGTTCGAATGCTGCGAGATGGGGGTGCAAAAGAAGTTCATTTAAGGATTTCTTCACCGCCTTACAGGTGGCCTTGTTTTTATGGAATGGATACAGGTTCAAAAGGGCAACTGTTAGCAGCGAATTTAACAGTTGACGAAATACAAAGATATCTAGAAGTAGACAGTCTTAGTTATTTACAACTCGAAGAGCTTATTAATGCGACAGGAACAACGGGAGCGGGTTTTTGTGACGCCTGCTTAACAGGCGAATACCCAATAGAGATACCTATAGAACTTTCTTCAAAATTGAACAGTGAAGAAAGCAACGATCAAAATTTGGTTTCAAATGATTTTTTTTCAACTATTAGAACAACAAATTTGTGATTCTGGTAGATCATGAACTTGAAGTCAGGTACTTATTGTGAAAAATGATGACTATTTGTCGTCGGGCGTAAGTTTGGATGCGGCTCAACAAGTTGTTAAGCAAATAAAACCTTTTTCATTAAGAACACGCCGCCCAGAGGTTGTTGACAATTTTGGTGGTTTTGCCGCAATGTTCGATTTGGGTTTGTCTTCATATAAAGATCCGTTGTTGGTTTCTTCGACTGATGGTGTAGGAACGAAATCAGAGATAGCCAAAATGCTCGGGAGATATGAAACTATAGGGAATGATCTTGTAGCAATGTGTGTAGATGACCTTGTTTGCGTCGGTGCTGAACCTCTGTTTTTTTTGGACTACATATCAGTTGGCTGCTTAAAGCCAAAATTAGTTGAATCTTTAATTGAAGGAATTGCTGAAGGTTGTGTAGAAGCCGGGTGTTCTTTAATTGGAGGCGAGACTGCAGAGCACCCAGGAGTTATGGAAGACGATTCTTTTGACTTGGCTGGTTTCTCAGTTGGTGCAGTTGAAAGAAATAAAGTAATTGACGGTTCAAATGTTGAATTAGGTGATCAAATAATTGGCATAGAGTCACCCAATCTTCGTTCAAATGGTTTCTCTTTGGTGAGAAAAGTTTTTTTAGAAATTGCCGGAAAGTCTCTTAATGATTCCGCTTGGAAAGGTTCAGAAAGTACACTCGGCGAAAAATTACTAGAACCAAGCGTAATTTACGCTCCAACTATTTTGAATGTTTTGAAGGAGAACGAAGTTCATGCGATAGCGCATATAACAGGAGGTGGATTACCTGAGAACGTTTCGAGAGTATTAGGAAAATCTTTTAACGCTGTTATACATCAGTCCAGTTGGGAAACCCCAAGAATTTTTTCTGAGATTCAAACTTTAGGCTCAATTGATATTGATGAGATGTTTCGAGTTTTCAATATGGGAATCGGGATGATTTTGATTGTGCCTCCAAATTCAACGGATCAAGTATTAGAAGAATTAACTAAACATAAAAAACCGGCCTGTGTCATAGGTGAGATAGTCGAAGGTTCTTGTCAAGTCGAAATTTTAAGGTAACTTCGCTTTATGGATAAAAATGAATTGATTGCTCATTTAAAAAAGTTTTCAATTCAAGAAGGCGACTTTGTTTTAAAATCAGGGCGCAAAAGCAATTGGTTTTGTGATGCTAAACAGACAATCTGTAGACCTGAAGGAATGCTACTGGTGGCTGAAGCTGCCATAGAAGTACTACCCAATGATATTCAGGCAATAGGTGGACTGGCTGCTGGAGCAGATCCGGTTGCTTTTGGGGTCGCTTCTATTGCCGCTAATAGAGGTAAATTTTTTCGTTCTTTCAGTATTAGAAAAGAATCTAAAGATCATGGTGTACAAGGGCGACTTGCTGGTGCTTTGGAGCAAAATGATCGAGTGGTTATCTGTGAAGACACTGTCACAAGAGGAACTTCGCCTCTGGAAGCTGCGCGTGTCGTACGTGAACTAGGTGGAGATCCTGTGATGATTCTTGCTGTTGTCGATCGTGGTGGAACTTGTGCTTTGGAAGCTGAAAAAGAGGGGATTTCCTTTCATGCATTAGTTTCAGCACCCGAATTGGGTTTTGATTACGAAAATCAATAGTTTTATTCTCAATACTGCTCGTAGGCTTAAGACTTATGCCTTATTTACCAACTGCTGCTTACTCAATTTATATAAAAGTTGAACTTCAAAACGTTCCTAATACTTTGGGACGATTTGCTACAGCTGTTGGCGAAGCTGGAGCAAACATCGTTTCAATGGGCGGTTTTGATGTTCGGGGTGAAATATTAACGAATGACGTTGTAATAAATTGCAGGGACGAGGAGCACGTAGATTCAGTAATTGCACATATAAAACAATTAGATGGTGTTGACTTACTGTCTTGGCATGATCGAACTTTTGAAATGCATAAAGGTGGGAAAATTGAAGTTTTACCATTAGCAGAAATTTCTGACAATCATGACCTTTCTATGGCTTACACTCCGGGAGTCGCAAGAGTTTGTATGGCTATCCACGAAGACCCACACCTAGTTCATGATCTGACAATTAAGAAAAATACAGTAGCTATTGTTACCGATGGAACAGCAGTGCTCGGTTTGGGAGATATAGGACCTGAAGCATCCTTGCCTGTAATGGAAGGGAAAGCTCTGCTGTTTAAAGAGTTTGCTGGGGTAGATGCTTTCCCAGTGTGCCTAGATGTAACTGACTCATATGAAATTATTGAAACAGTCAAAAAACTCGCACCTTCTTTCGGTGGGATAAATCTTGAAGACATCGCTGCACCTGCAGCATTCGAAGTTGAAGAAGCATTACAAGAAGCTCTTGATATCCCAGTCTTTCACGATGACCAGCATGGAACAGCAGTTGTCACTCTCGCTGCTTTATGGAATGCGCTTCGTTTAACTGGCAAAGAGATAGAAAACCAGTCTGTTGTAATAGCCGGTATGGGGGCTGCTGGAGTAGCCGTTGGAAAGATATTAATTGGTGCAGGAGTTGGAGAGATAGTCGGTGTTGATCGCACAGGGGCTGTTTACCAAGGGCGTGAAAATTTGAATGTTGCAAAAGAATGGTTTGCCGAGAACACGAATCCAGATAGAAAAATGGGTACTTTGAACGATGTGATCAAAGGGTCAGATGTATTTATAGGATTGAGTGGACCTGGTCTGATTGATGCGAGTGATCTTCGTAACATGGCTCCAGACCCTATTGTTTTTGCAATGGCAAACCCAGATCCTGAGATTCGCCCTGAGGAAGCTGACGGCCTTGCAGCTGTAATGGCGACTGGCAGAAGCGATTATCCAAATCAAATTAATAATGTTTTGGCTTTCCCTGGTATCTTTCGTGGCGCACTAGATGTGGGTGCTACCCAGATAACCGAGAACATGAAGTTGGCTGCTGCAAAAGCGATAGCTGATTCTGTTACAGACGATGAATTAATTCCGGAATTTATTGTTCCTTCAGTTTTTGACAAATCTGTGCCATACAAAGTTGCTGAAGCCGTGGCGAACGCGGCTTTGGTTGACAAAGTTTGCCGTTCATAAAAAGAGTATCGAAATTTGAAATCTAAGCATGTCGCTTTTGAAGGTGTAACTTTTGATCTTTGGAACACTCTTTTAGTTAGTGAACCAGGCGGTATTGAAGTCAGGCAATTGGCTTGGCAAAAAGTAATTGATGAAAGAGATTTGAACATAACCTCCGACTTGTTGCTATCAGTTCTTGAAATGCTCCCAGTCCGATTTGATATTGAATGGCGGGCTGGCCGCCAATACACAGCCAAAGAGGCATTAGAAGACGCTTTTAACGTTTTTGGTGAAAAAATCACAGATGAAGACCGTGAGGTTTTTGCTGAAACTTTCGATCAATCTTCTTTTGCTTTAAAAGTCGATGTTGTTGAAGGGGCAGAAGAGGTTTTGGCATATTTGGCTGGAAAAGGTATAAAAACTGCGATAGTGAGTGACACGTCCCTATCGGCTGGCAGGCATTTACGTTTCTTTTTAAATGAATTTGGTGTAGCACCCCACGTAACTTTTTTTGCATTTTCTGATGAAGTAGGTGTTTATAAACCTGACAAAAAAATCTTTATGAAAGCATTAGAAGGAATGGGAGACGTCCGTCCATTCAAGGCGGCTCATGTAGGAGATTTAAAACGTACCGATGTTGCAGGCGCGAGAAATATTGGTATGACAAGTGTCAGGTTTAGAGGAGCGAATGACGATCAAGAGGATGAATTGGAGGCAGATTTTGTAATAAATCACTTGTCTGAACTGCCTTCTATGTTGAATTTATGATCAGTCTGTTAAGAGAAAGTTTTTCAGTTCTTTAACTCTTTCGTCGCTGATCTTTAGACCATTAAGCCTAAAGCTATCCCAGGTTCCAAAACTTTTCTTAACCTCATCAAATACTGAAGTTATGAAATTCTCTTTGGCGTATAGAAGTGATTGAGCTATTTCCATACGTTCTTCAATAAGTTTTTCGGAACCGTTTTCATTGGTTTCAACCAGATGATCTCTTATCTGTTTTTCTTTTAGCCGCATTTCTTTTTCACGTAATTTGTTTGTCAGTAAGTAATCTTCAATAATCACAGATTCATCTACATCAAGAATTCCGAGCAGAAAAGCAGAGACAATTCCTGTCCTGTCTTTGCCTGCTACGCAATGGAAAAGTAGAGGAAAATTGTCGGGATTAGTTAATGATTCAAAAACTGGTATGTAAGAATCAACTTTCTCCGTGACTGAATTTTTGAAATATTTTTCAATAATTTTTCCTGTGATTTCAGTAGGTAACTGCTCACCATTTAGAAAATTTGCGGCTACAGCAAATTCGTTATCATCAGAAGACACTGAGAAATTAAGAGTTTCAACTTCTTCCAAATTTGGGGTTGGGTACTTTTCCATTTCTGAAGGTCTTCGCAAATCTATGATGGTTTTTAACTGTAAGTTTTTAAACTGGTTAAAATCTTCCTTCTCTAATTCGCTCAAGTGTCCACTGCGAAATAGATATCCGGTTTTTACTTCCAGACCAGTTTGAGTTTTTTTACCGCCTATATCTCTAAGATTGGCGTCCGGAATAATGATTTTCGGAGAATGATCCACAGGAGGACTTTATCTAAGATGCTTCTTTATGGTTTATTTTAAAATAATGTGGTGAAATCTAATGCCGTCGGCGATGATTAAGAAAATAATAAGTTAGGAGTTTGTATGGGGAAGGCTGTCATTGTAGAAGCGATGAGAACCCCTATTGGAAGGGGAAGAGAGTTAGTCGGTCAGTTCAATGGGTTTCATGCGACACAACTACTTGGGCTTTTACAACAAGGAATAGTTGAAAGAGCTGGAATTCAACCGTCCGAAGTAGAGCAGGTAATAGGTGGTTGTGTAACTCAGGCTGGACAACAAGCGAGCAACATAACTCGAACAGCATGGTTAAACACTGCAGGAGATTACACGACAGGTGCTACGACTATTGACACCCAGTGTGGCTCAGGACAACAAGCCAACAATTTGATCCATGCTCTCATAGAAGCGGGAACAATTGATGTTGGATTGGCATGCGGAGTGGAACTGATGAGTCGAGTAGGATTAGGAGCAAACGTCCTCAACGGTCCAGGTTCTTCGAAACCTGATGACTTTCCTTGGGATAGCCCTAATCAATTCGAAGCTGCAGAACGAATAGCTTTGAACAGAGGTATTAGCCGTGAAGAGGTAGACCAATGGGGTCTTCGCTCACAAGAAAAAGCATCCATTGCACAAAGTGAAGGAAGATTCGAAAATGAAATCCTTTCAATAAGTGCACCCGTTTTGAACTCCGAAGGAGAGAAAACTGGTGAGACTTTATCGGTGAGTACCGATCAGGGTATTCGTGATACCAATTATGAATCTCTTGCAGGTTTAAATCCAGTATTAGAAGAAGGCATTCATACAGCGGGTAACTCTTCGCAAATTTCTGATGGAGCAGCAGGTTTGTTATGGATGGATGAAGATCGAGCTAAAGCAAATGGATTAAAACCCCGTGCAAAAATTGTCGCAAACGTAGTTGTTGGCACAGATCCTTATTATTTACTGGATGGTCCTGTAGACGCTACAAAAAAGATTTTGTCGAAGTCTGGAATGAGTCTTTCTGATATTGATCTATTCGAATGCAATGAAGCTTTTGCATCTGTTGTTTTGTCTTGGCTTGGGGAAAATCCAGAGATTGATTCTGAAAAAGTAAATGTGAACGGTGGAGCTATAGCACTAGGTCACCCAGTGGGAGCGACAGGTTCCCGTTTGATGGTCACTGCATTAAATGAACTCGAAAGAAGAGATGGCTCTTTAGCAATGATCACGATGTGTTGCGGCGGAGCAATAGGGACAGCAACAATTATTGAAAGGATTTAATATGGGTGCTCTTGCCGGAAAGGTCGCAGTTGTTACAGGTGCTGGAAGAGGCTTGGGGCGAGTTGAAGCTCTGGAATTAGCGAAGCATGGAGCGAGTGTTGTTGTTAATGATCTTGGACTGTCACGAGACGGGATCGGATCGAATACTGAGCCAGCGGATTCTACGGTTGCTGCAATCATTGAACAGGGAGGGAATGCGGTAGCACATTTTGGTGATATTGCTGACTGGGATCAGTCCAAGGAGTTAATTAATACAGCTGTCGATAAATTCGGCTCTTTAGACATTTTGGTGAACAACGCAGGTTTTATTCAAGATTCGATGTTGCAAAAAATGACCGAAGAACAATTTGACTCGGTTGTAAGAGTCCATTTAAAAGGACATTTCTGCACGATGCGTCACACAATGGCTTTTTGGAGAGAAGTTTGGAAACAGGAAGGAGAAAAACCACTAGGGGGACGCATTATTAATACTTCTTCAGAAGCTGCGTTGATAGGAGCTTTAGGAACAGGGAATTACAGTGCGGCTAAAGCGGGGATTATTGCTTTAACTCTTTCGGCTGCAAGAGAATTACAACGATTCGGATGTAATGCAAATGTTTTGGTTCCAAGAGCTAGAACGCGTATGAATATGGGCGGCCCTTCAGCTCCGCTTTTTGAAAAACCTGAAGAAGGGTTTGATACGTATGCACCTGAACATGTAGCTCCATTAGTTGCATGGTTAGCATCGTCTAGTTCTGAAAGAGTTTCGGGAAATGTTTTACAGATTTGGGGTGGAGAACTTGTTGTTTATGAGAAACCTCGACGCATTTTTGAAACTTCTACAAATGAAGCATGGTCTTTTGAGTCAATAGATTCAGAACTGGGTCCCTTTTTCTCTGATAAAGAACCAATAACCGATGGTTTCGGAATTTAACTAGTCTTATTTAAAGCTTCTTCAGCTATTAATTTTCCTAGAGTATTTAAGCTTTTTCCTGCACCGTCCAAAGTGTCAGCTAATTGGATAACCCATAAGAAATAACGATGAATTGGATGTGTAGTATCTGCACCTGTTCCGCCATGCAGGTGTTGAGTAGTTACTACAACTCTCTGCCCGGCTTCTGATGCCCACCATTTTGCTGAAGAGACAGCTTTAGAACATTCAAAACCTTCGTCAAGTTGCCATGCGGCTTGCAGTTGTGTGACTCTGATTCCATCTATATCAATATGAGCGTCTGCCGCTTGTAACGCGACACCTTGATTTGTAGACAAAGGTCTACCAAATTGTTCTCGTTCTGAAACATGTTGAGCGGTCATAGTTAAAGCTTCTTCACAACAGCCGAGAATGAGTGCGCAGATACCAATTTTTGCTCTTTGTGAGACTTCTTGGAAAACTATTTCACCTTTTTCATCTAAAAGGTCTTCTTCAGTTAACTCAACAGCGTCAAATGAGAGGTTTCCTTGAAGTTCGAGGTTTGTAGTTTCTACTATTTTTTTCTGCAAGCCTTTTTTATCTAGAGAGATGATTGCAATTCTTTGGTTTCCATCAATAGTTATTGGGACTAGAACAGCACTGCTTAAATTGCAAGCAGGAACTGCAAGCTTTTCGCCAGTTACACGCCATCCGTTGCCATCGTTTTCAGTAATGAGTTTTGTTGAATTTTTTTCCGGAGTCCATGCTCCTGTAAGTATTTGGTTTCCTGAGCAAACCTCTTGCAACCATTGTTCTTTTTGAGGATTTTTACCATATTTTGCTATTGCCCAAGATCCGAGAATAGATGTTGCAAAAAGTGGTACAGGAGCAACTTTCTTTCCTTGTTGCTGAAGTACAAGGGAGAGTTCAACCATTCCTAAACCGAGTCCCCCGTAATTTTCGGGGATAGTTATTCCTAGTAGTCCAGCATCGGCAAGTGCTTCCCACAGGTTTTTGTCGAACCTCTGATCGGTTTTTTCAACTTCAGAAACCCTGTCACTTGTTGATAGATCGCTGAAAATTGTTTTAGCGAGGTTAGATAAATCTGTTTGATCTTCTGAAATGTCGAAATCCATTAGCTTTTTTTGCTCTCTGCTTGCCGGTTTGCCCTCGCCATTCCCAGACCGACCCATGCGACAATTTCCCGCATGACTTCGTTGACACCTCCGCCAAAAGTGTTTATTTGAGCTGCTCGCCCTGCTTTTTCCAGGTCACCAAATAAGACTGTTCCGTCTTGACCTCCTTTTATTCGTCCTTCTTCGCCAATTATCCCTAGTAAGCGTTCGTATATTCTTACTGCTGCTTCTGTTCCATAGACTTTTACTGCAGATGAACGATCGGGTGTAAGTCGACCTTTTTCGACATCAATTGTCATACGCCAGTTCATAAGTTTCAGTGCTTCAAGTTCCGCGTAGCACCGGGCGAAATCGAGTTGCACCCACGGTTGATCAATTACCAACCCTTTTTCTGAAGATTCATTTTGAGTCGCCCAGATTAAAGTTTCTTCGTAAAGACGAAAAGCTAAAGCGCTTGTAGCTGCGAGGCCAACTCTTTCATGGTTTAGTTGTGTAGTAATTAGTTGCCAGCCACTGTTTATTTCACCTAACAGATTTTCTGCCGGGACTCTTACATTGTCATAGTAAGTACTAGTTGTTGGAACGCCGCCAACAGTAGTTATTGGAGTCCAAGAAAAACCTTCTGAGTCTGTGGGG
The DNA here is from genome assembly GCA_002729765.1 of Acidimicrobiaceae bacterium. GTDB lineage: Bacteria > Actinomycetota > Acidimicrobiia > Acidimicrobiales > MedAcidi-G1 > MedAcidi-G1. The sequence goes on along the minus strand of PBYV01000014.1, from coordinate 28,744 downwards.
ACGATGATCAGTGAAATTCCTTTATGTTTTTTTGCTTCTGGATCAGTTCTGCAAGCTAACCAAACGTAGTCGGCTTCATTAGCACCGCTTGTGTAAATCTTTCCTCCATTTATTATCCATTCATCTCCGTCTTTAATTGCTTTGGTGCGGAGTGAAGCAAGGTCAGTTCCTGCTGAGGGTTCAGAATATCCACACGCAAAAATTATCTCACCATTTAAAATTCCTGGTAGGTATTTTTGTTTTTGATCTTCTGTACCAAATTCTATAATTGTTGGTCCAACTGTGTTGAGTGTTACGAATGGCATTGGACAATTAGCTCTTTGGGCTTCATCGAAAAGAATGAATTGGTCTGAAGGTGGCCGTCCGCCGCCTCCATATTCAACAGGCCAGCCGAGACCTAACATTCCGTCTGCTCCCAATTGTCGGAAAATCTTTTTACGCATTTCGGAGCTTTTGTCTGTATTTCTTAGACTTTCGCGGGTTTCTTCCGTCATAATTCCCGCAAAATATTCCCGTAAATCGTCTCGTAACGCTTGTTGGGATGCTGTTTCGTTTAGTTCCATAGGGTTTTAAAATTTTTTAAGTAATAACTTTTACAAATGTTATAAAAATTGTGGTCGGGCCCGGCATCGATCCGGGGACCTTCCGCTTTTCAGGCGGACGCTCTGCCAACTGAGCTACCCGACCGCAAACTGCGGTAAAACACTTCAGTTTTGCGGTCCTGACGGGATTTGAACCCGCGACCTCCGCCTTGACAGGGCGGCGTGCACTCCAAACTGCACCACAGGACCAAAGTAACTTCACACGCAAAGTGCTTGTAGTTACTTTATGATTTATTTAGTTTTGTACCCCCAACGGGATTCGAACCCGTGTTACCGGCGTGAAAGGCCAGCGTCCTAGGCCACTAGACGATGGGGGCTCATTTCCTTTAGAAGTTTTGCCACGATAGCAGAGGCTTGAGTATTAACGTTCCTCTTTGGATTATCTTTTATTGCCTCCTACATAAAATTATCTACAGCTTTTCTATTAATAAAAAGGTCATTGATCATGTTAATACGGTCTTAACTTTATAAATGCGTTTGAGTGTCAAAACCTGATTCTTAATTCCAGTGAGATAGTAATGAATGTTGTTACATAAGATCGGTTTATGGAGTTAAATGATTGTGTTGCGGTTGTAACTGGTGGGGCTACAGGAATTGGCAGGGCTTTAGTTGAGCGCTTCCATAAAGAAGGAGCATCTGGTTTAGTAGTAGCTGATTTGAATGTTGATGGTGCAAAACAAGTTGCTGAAAGTGTCGGTGGTGTGGCTGTCGAGTGTGATGTCTCAGATGAAAGTGCCGTATCGGGACTCATATCTGAGACAGTTGAAAAGTTTGGTCGAATAGACCTAATGGTTTCAAATGCAGGTTATGTCACTGTAGGTGCTTTAGAAGCACCAGACGAAGAACTAAAGAAAATGTTTGATGTTCATGTTATGGCTCACCTTTGGGCAGCTCGACATTCGATTCCTCACATGATTGAAGCAGGTGGTGGTTATTTATTAAATACTGCTTCTGCAGCAGGTCTTTTAACTCAGTTGGGTTCGCTCCATTATTCTGTAACAAAACATGCTGCAATCTCCCTTTCAGAGTTTTTAGCTATTTCATATAGGGAGCATGGAATTAAAGTTTCAGTATTATGCCCACAATCAGTAGAAACAGATATTTTAGAGAACAGTCCAACTAGAGACCTATTATCTGAAGGTGCGGCTAGTCCAGCTGCCGTTGATGGGGTATTAAAAGCAGAAGAAGTAGCTCAAAGTGTCGTCGAAGGAGTGAGAGAAGAAAGATTTCACATTCTTCCTCACCCAGAAGTTTCAGAGTATGCACGACGTAAGAGTGACGACATTGACAGATGGTTAGCTGGGATGCATAGATTTCAACAAAAGTTATTTCCTGCCGGGGAGTCTCCGTCTGATTGGCTTATTTCTTAAAACCTTTTTTTTGCGTTTGCGAATTCAAATGAACCCATAGCCTAAGAATGATGCGTGTTTACAGTCCCGATTCGATTCGTTTTCGAATAAATTCTTTTTTCGTATTAACGAAACCAGCAATAATCCGCACGTTATTAATTACAACTGTTCCAACCATGTTTGTTGCAGAAGAAGGAACACCTTCTTTGTGGCTCATTATTGCAACCATGGTTGGAGGTTCACTTGCTGCAGCTGGAGCTAATTCATTCAACATGGTACTAGATGCCGATATTGATAAGAAAATGAACAGGACTAGTAATCGACCTTTGGTCACAGGTGCAATTACACCTAAAGAAGCGACATTTTTTGCTTTTGTTTTAGAGATAGGAGCATTTATTTGGCTCCTTAGTTTCGTGAATCTCTTTAGTGCGTTTTTAGCTATTTCTGCCACTGCTTTTTACGTGTTTGTTTACACTATGTGGCTAAAACGTTCTTCGACTAGCAACATCGTTATTGGAGGCGCAGCTGGAGCAGTACCTGTTTTAATCGGTTGGACTGCTGTAACAGGCACTTTAGGTTGGGCTCCAATTTTATTATTTAGTGTGATTTTTTTCTGGACTCCACCTCATTTTTGGGCTTTAGCAATTAATTATCGTGACGATTATGCTGCAGCAGAAATCCCTATGCTTCCAGTTGTTACAGGACTAAAAGAAACAGGACGACAAATAGTCTTGTACTCATTTGTATTAATAGGGTTTTCGGTGGCTTTTTTCTTTGTCGCAGAAATGGGTATTTACTACTTAATTGCAGCTATAGGACTTGGCGCCTTATTCTTATTTTTCGCTTTTAACATTTTTTTCAACCCAGTTGAAAAAAATGCTTCACGATTGTTTCACTATTCAATTACTTATATTTTCTTACTCTTTAGCTCCATGGTTATAGATGTTCTTTTTTAGTTAATTTCATCTTGAGTAATTGGTTTTGCGTGTCGCGAAACGGCTAACGTGACAGAATTAATAGTTGTTTGATCAACTTTTTTTGCCATAAAAACAGGTAGATTTAGTTGAGCAAAGTTTTAATTTTTCGACCCCCAGGACACAGGATTCAATGACTACTACTGATATCGCACCAGATTCTGTAGCGGTTACTAGTGAACAAGACCAAACTTACGTGGAACGTTTGGTTACTAGCACAAGTAATTTATCTTTAGGAAAATCATGGATTTTCAGTGGTTGTGTTTATTTGGTTTTTTCAACAGTTTTAGGTTTCCTACTAGACATTGTCAGATTTGATTCCGATAGTTACTTAATTTTCTCTAATGTCGATAAGTTTTTTCAGTTTTGGTCATTACACCGCACTTCAATAGTTCTTTTGGCTGTAGTGCCAATGATTATTGGTCTGGCTATGTGCATAGTGCCTCTTCAAATTGGTGCAAATTCAATTGTTTTTCCAAGAGCAGCTGCTTTTGGTTTTTGGGTTTGGTTTCTGGGTTCTGGCATCACAGTTGTTGGATTTTTGGCCGATGGGGGCTTTGGAGCTCCAGAATTAGGTAGCCAACGCGAAGCAGTTGCACTCACACTCGTGGGACTTCTTTTAGTAATTGCAGGAATATGCATGTCAGTTATTTGTCTACTTACAACCATCATTTCAGGTAGATGCACGGGAATGAACTTACGTAGAATTCCTCTTTTTAGTTGGACAATGTTGCTTGCTGGAACACTTTGGATTCTGACATTACCAGTTTTGGCAGCGAATTCGATTTTAGCTTATGTTGATTTGAAGGGTCGTTCTGCAATTTATTTTGGATCCGAAGATTTGATCTGGGACCAAATCTCATGGGCATTTACTAATCCGCAAATATATGTATTCGTTTTACCTGTAATAGGTATCGCGTATGACATAGTTCCAGTCGCTGCAAAGGTTCGTCAGAGAAATCATGACTTGATATTAATTCTTTCGAGTCTTTTCGGAATTATCGGTTTCGGAGCCTACGCTCAGCCATTTTTTGATACACCTGGAACTCCTGTAAGAGAAGAGGCTTTGTATGTACTCACAGCCCTTTTAGCAGTTCCTTTAACTTTCTTTCTTTTAGTTGGACTTTTGGACACTTTAAAATTGGGTGCCAGAAATCTTACGAAACACCCGCCAGCTCCCATGATTCTTTCTCTTTTATCTTTACTCCTTCTCATTTCAGGCGCGATCGTGGGGGCATTAAGATCAATAGAACCTTTTGAGCTTTTGTCTCGATCATCAACCAGTGCTCAAATGGAATTGACCATTGCAGCTGGGTTAGTTGCAGTCATTGCAGCGATGCTTTGGTGGGGTGAACGAATTATAGGTAAAAGTGCAAATCAAGGACTCGGCTTAATTTCAGGAATTCTTATTACTGCAGGTGCGTTATTGAGTGGTCTTGCGGATTCAGTAAATGGATTTCTAGGTTTAGATGACTTTACAACGGTAGATTTTCTTCAGAAAGTCTCTGCCGAACAGTTAGTAAAAATTCTTATCCCGTTTTCATTTATAGGATCGATGCTGATTTTTGCCGGTGCTGTTGTATTTCTACTCGTTGAATTATTGAGAACTAAAAATGGTCCGGTTTCCGAAGCAGACCCATGGAATGGTCATACTCTCGAATGGACTGAAGAAATAGTGACAGTTGAATCTGAAAGACCTTTGCTGGATGAAGTCGAGAAGGCAGGAACTTAATGTCTAATACAGCCTCACCACCAGCAGAATCCAGACCAAGAACACTCGTAACAGGGGCAGTTCTAGGAAGCATAACTTGTGTCATGTTTTTCGCTGGGTTGTTTGCAATCTATTTTTCGATGAGAGCAGACGCTAATGCTTGGGGGAGCGAATGGTTTCCAGAAGGAGCTATTCAACTTGTGCCAGGTGGAATGAACATGGCAACTTTGTCCCTTTCAGTTATAACCATGGCTTGGGCGGTACGTTCGGTTTCTAATAATGACCGTATTCATACTTATTTAGCTCTTGGACTAACAGCTCTCCTTGGAATTGCTGTAATTAACCAGACCGTTTTTTATCTAAATGACATTGGATTGCCAATTGATTACAGCAAATCCAGTACATTGCTTTTTACTATTGTTGGTGCCCATATGACAATGATTGCAATCGGAGTGATCTGGAATCTTCTATTGTTATTAAGAGCTTTTGGAGGTCAAGACACTAAACGTCATCAAGATTTAGTTTCTGCCTTATCTTTTTATTGGTATGCAGGAGTTGCTGTCTATTCGATCATTTGGATCGGCATATACATAGCGAAGTAGGGATGTGATTTACTGATGCTCACGACTGGATTCAAGCTTTGGTTCGGCCTTTGTGTAGCGATGGTAGCAGCCGCTATTTTTGCTGGATATACAACTGGCGGAACAGAAACAGGTCCAATTTCTCTGGGTTGGAAAGGTGGAATTGGGAATCATGTGGTTTACACACTTCTCATGATTGGCGCGGCTTCAATGGCAGTTATGGGAGTTGTAAGTCAAGCTTTTCGTGACAGTGATCCAGAAGCAGCAATTGAGTTGCTTGGCACAGAAGAAGCACCCGAAGCGCAACCAGAAGTTGATAGTTCTTGGTGGCCTATCTTTGCTGCTTTAGGATTAAGTATTTTGGTCGTTGGACTAGTGGTACATGCTGCAATTTTTGTTATAGGTGTCGTAATAATTTTTGCAATCGGTATTGAGTGGACAATGACGAATTGGTCTGAGAAAGCTACGTCTGATCCAGAGTTAAATAGCGAATTACGGGAAAGACTCATGAGACCTATAGAAGTGCCACTCATCGGAGCATTAGGTATTGGAGTTTTAGTTCTAGCGGTTTCACGAATTCTTCTTTCTTCATCTGCTTCAGGAGCGGTTTTGGTCGCCACTATTGTGGGTGTTCTTATTTTCGGTACGGCGTTTTTTATAAGCACACGTCCATCTATTTCTAGAGGTTTGGTTCAAAGCATTCTTTTTCTAGGGATAGCTGGAATTTTGATTGCTGGTCTCATTTCAGCAGTTGTAGGTGAACGTGATTTCCACCACAAAGGACCTGACCATCATGACGATTCACATGCAGAGGTTGAACATTGAAACCCTTTTCTAGTTATAGAACTTCACGATTTTACTTATTATTTTTAGCATTCTTTTTATTTTTCACAGGGTGTTCTTCAGATGCTGAACTTGACACGTTAGAACCGCAAGGACCTTCTGCACAATCAATAGATTCACTATCAAACCCAATTTTTATCATTGCAGGAATAATTTTACTTCTAGTCGCTGGTGGAAATATTTATATGTGGCGTTTTCGAAGCGATCATTCCGATGAAGATTTTCCGACACAAAGTCATGGGAATCTAAAGTTGGAAATTTTATGGACGATAATTCCAGTTTTGATACTCGCTGGTGTTGCCGTTTTTACTCTTATAACCCTCGCGGAAATAAATAGTACTGAAGACAACGCGATGGCTTTATCAGTTGAAGGTGAAACAGTTTCATGGGAACCAGAAGTAGTAGTAGTCGGCCAGCAATGGTGGTGGGAGTACAGATATTATCTGGATGGCTTAGAAGGTGTCGATCTTTCAGATGCCCGGAACCTTCCTCCCGCAGACATTGTCACTAGCACCCAAATGGTTATACCAACTGGCGAAGAAATCGAATTAAAGATTTTAAGCCGCGACGTCATTCACAGCCACTGGATACCTGCATTGAATGGTAAAAAAGACGCCGTTCCAGGAAGAGTCCATCCTTGGAAAATTGAAGCGGATGAACCAGGTGTTTACTTTGGACAATGCACAGAGTTCTGTGGACTTTCTCACTCAAGAATGCGCATGCAAACTGTAGCAATGGAACCTATTGATTTTCAAAACTGGGTTAACCAACAAATGCAACCAGCTTCAAATCCGGTTAGTGAAACTGCAAAGCGAGGGCAAGAAACCTTTGATTCTTTATGTACGCGCTGTCACGTTGTTAACGGTTTAAATGACGAAACTTCTATTGGTGCTGATTTGGTTTCAAATGCGGCACCTAATCTGACTCATTTCATGAGTAGAACCACTTATGCAGGTGGAATTTTTAATTTGTATGAACCTGATGGCTCTCTTGATCGAAGTCAATTAGAAGCATGGCTTCGTAATTCCCCTGAAGAAAAACCTGCTTATGCACAAGGCAGAAGAGGTATGCCGAATATGGGCTTGAATGAAAAACAGATAGATGACATAGTCGCTTATCTGCAAACTCTTGGAGCAAGACCCTCGAGTGAAATTATCTCTGCTACGGAGGTTGAATAATGACTCAAACAATGGAACCGTCTTCTATGGAAACTTCTAATGGCGAAAATTCACATCGACCTTTGGGGGTATACACGAGGCCTAAAGGTGGAAGTGGCTGGAGAGACTGGGTAACTACGGTTGATCATAAAAAAATTGGAATTCTCTATGGAGCAGCTGCTCTTCTATTTTTTGTAATTGGTGGAATAGAAGCTCTACTAATCAGATTGCAACTAGCTACTCCTGACGGAACTGTCCTAGGAGCAGACACATACAACCAGATTTACACGATGCATGGCGTAACAATGATTTTCCTAGCGGCTATGCCGTTAGCCGCAGCGTTTGCAAATTATCTGATCCCGTTGCAGATAGGCGCAAGAGATGTGGCTTTCCCTCGTCTAAATGCAATGTCATTCTGGGTTTTCTTAGCAGGTGGAATATTTATTAACCTCTCATGGCTTCTTGGTGGAGCTCCCGATGGCGGGTGGTTCGCTTATTCACCTAATACAGGAATTGTCTTTTCGCCAAGCCATGGAATGGACTTCTATGCTATTGGACTACAGATAACCGGTATAGCTTCATTGGTTTCAGGAATTAATCTGACAGTAACGATTTTTAATATGCGAGCTCCAGGTATGACTCTTTTCAAAATGCCTGTTTTTACTTGGATGATGTTAGTTGTGCAGCTGCTTTTAGTTTTTGCCATGCCAGTAATTGCGGTAGCGCTTTTCTTGCTGACTTTCAGTCGATTGTTCGGAGCTACTTTTTTCACTCCAGAATTAGGCGGGGACCCGTTATTGTGGCAACACCTATTTTGGATTTTTGGCCACCCAGAAGTGTATATTTTGGTACTTCCTGCATTTGGAATTATTTCTGAGGTAATTCCAACATTCTCCAGAAAACCTATTTTTGGTTATCCATTCATGGTGTTTTCCGGAATCGCAATTGGTTTCATGGGTTGGGGTGTTTGGGCTCACCACATGTTTGCATCAGGCATAGGCCCCGTTTCAGTTGCAGCTTTTTCATTATCAACAATGTTTATTGCTGTTCCAACTGGAGTAAAAATTCTTAACTGGATGGCGACTATGTGGGGTGGTCGTATCAAATTTAGCGCAGCAATGCTTTTTGCTTTTGGTGTGGTTTCGATGTTCACAATAGGTGGGCTATCAGGCGTTACACATTCAATCGCACCTGCAGACACACAACAAACAGACACGTATTACATAGTTGCTCATTTCCATTATGTAATCTTCGGGGGTATAATTTTTGGACTTTTCTCAGGTTTCTTTTTCTGGTGGCCCAAAGTATTCGGACACAAACTCAGTGAAAAAATGGGGAAACTCAACTTCTGGGTAATGCTGATCGGATTCAATCTCACTTTCGGACCGATGCATATTCTTGGCCTCCAAGGAATGTCGAGAAGAATTGACACATACAGTCCTGGTTTTGGATTCGAAGCTTGGAATTTAGTAGTCACAATTGGTTCTTTTATAATCGCGTTGAGTGTCTTGATATTTTTAATCAATGTGATCACATCAGCAAGGAACGCAAGAGGACTTCCACCTATAGGGCCTGACCCATGGGATGCTAGAAGTCTTGAATGGATCACCCCAAACCCAACCCCAGCACACAACTTTGATGAAATCCCAATAGTCGAAAGTTTGGATGAGTTCTGGCACCGTAAGTATGGGTCTGATGAAGACGGAAAAGTTGTAAGAGTCGCTTCAGCAGAAGATGTTTGTCAGGATGGATCAGCTGAAGGCGTCCATCTCCCTTCGCCTTCCTATTGGCCTCTAGTTTTTGCCATTGGCTTACCATTTATTGGCTTGGGTCTTATCTACAGCTTGTGGTTTTGTGTATTCGGAGGAGCGCTTGCGTTAATGGGTCTTTACGCATGGGTTTTCGAACCAGTCGATGATCCTGATGTAGATCACCATGAACCTCAAAAGGAGGACGCAAGTGACTAACCAAACCCATTCAGAGGAAACCACAACAGGACTATCTCATAACAAATTAGGGATGTGGGTATTTCTCGGTTCCGAATGCCTTCTTTTCGGAGCTTTGATTTCAACTTATTTGCTTTACAGAGGACGCTTTGCAGATGGTCCAGCACCCGGGGATATTTTCGACATTCCCTTTACTTCCGTAAGTTCGTTTGTTCTTTTGATGAGCTCACTAACAATGGTTCTTGCGCTTTCAGCACTGCAACGTGGAGATGAAAGAAATAACAGACTTTGGCTTCTCACAACCGCTCTCCTTGGCGCTGTGTTTGTTGGAGGACAAGTTTACGAGTTCACGACATTTTTACGTGAAGGACTTGGATACACAACAAGTCCTTTTTCTTCTGCTTTTTTTACCCTTACAGGTTTTCATGGAGTTCACGTAAGCCTCGGAGTGATTTTTCTGATGTCACTTTACGTGTCGTCAGCTCGAGGCAATTTACATAAAGAACGAGCGGAAACGGTAGAACTAATAGGTCTTTATTGGCACTTTGTAGACATAGTCTGGATTTTTATTTTCACTGTCATCTATTTGGTTCCATCACCTACAAGTTGATATAGAGGATAAAAAATGAGTACGGAAACCGAACACACCACTGAATCTGATAAAAGCGATGACGAGCATAGCCATGAACATCCGTCTGACAAAAAATATTTCCAGATTGCTGGAATCCTCGCAGTTCTCACAGCTTTAGAAGTAGCAACCTATTGGTTAGAAAGTGTGCCTGGCGAGATACTTATACCTGTATTGATGATAATGATGGTTGTGAAATTCTTTTACGTAGCGGCATGGTTTATGCATTTACGTTTTGACAATTCTTTGTTCATGAAGTTTTTCGTATCAGGTCTCATTTTGGCGAGTGTTGTATATGCCATATTCCTCACAGTTTTTGAATTCTGGCACAAAGGTTGACTGCCATTCTTCCAGGCACACCAAACAAATTATTTAAGGAATTATAAAGATGGCTTCAGTCATCGGAGCAATCAATCCTTGGGCATGGAAACCTCACCCAGAAGTGTGGGTATTAGTTCTAGCGATCTTGCTTCTTGGAAGATGGGCAATAAAAGGGATCGGTCCTAAGGTTGTTGCTTCAGAAAAATCAATAGTCACTAACTTTCAAAAGACAGCTTTTCTCTCAGCACTTCTACTGCTTTTTTTATCAGCTGATTGGCCAGTACATGATGTGGCTGAAGATCATCTGTATTCCGTTCATATGTTCCAACATCTTGTAATAACTTTTATAGTCCCTCCCTTATTTTTACTATCCATTCCACGCTGGTTAGCTGAGCTGGTTGTTCTCGATTCAGGAAGGGGCTCAAGAATTCTCAGACGAGCGTCTCACCCAGTTTTAGCTGGAGTTGTTTTTAATGCTCTCGTCGCATTAACACATTGGGGTGGAATTGTTCAGACTTCAGCAGATTCAGGAATATTTCATTATTCAGTGCACCTTCTGCTATTCATTTCAGCCATTTTTATGTGGGTTCCAGTAGTTTCACCTTTACCTGAACTTCGCTTGTCTCCTTTAGCGCAAATGTTGTATTTATTTTTGATGTCAATCATCCCAACGGTTCCTGCTGCCTGGTTAACTTTCGCCGAAGGCACTGTTTATAGCCACTACGATGACGGATATCAAATGTGGGGAATAAGTGTCCAATCAGATCAACAAGCAGCTGGTTTCATCATGAAACTTGTTGGTGGTTTCTACCTTTGGGGAATCATTATTTTTAAATTCTTTAAAATTGCTGGCCATCATAGAGAAAACCAAACTCTCAGACCGGCATCTCCCAAAGAAACTAATAAAGATGAAAAATTGTTTAATACCAACCCACTTAAAGACTAAGTTAATTCAATGATTGATATTCGTTTATTACGTAATGACTTTAAGTCAGTTAAGAAAGCAATCTCGCGACGTGGAGAAGACACTGACTCTTTAGATCTGATCATTGGATTAGATGAAAAACAAAGATCAATTGCTGAAAAACGAGATCAATTACGTAATGAAATTAAAGAACTTTCAAGGCGAGTAGGCGATCTTCATAAATCTGGGAAAACAGATGAGGCCAGCCCTTTACAAGAGTCGAGTCGTGAAATGAGAGAGAAGGAAGAAGCGCTCAGCGAAGAATGTGACCAGCTTTCTACTGAGATACGAGAATTACTATTAAGAGTTCCAAATATTCCCGCTGAAGAATGCCCTAATGGTGAAAGCGCTGAAGACAATGTAGTTGTAAGAGTCGAAGGTCAAAGTGATGAGGCGTGGGAGAATTATCAACGTGTGCCTCATTGGGAAATTGGAGAAACTTTAGGAATCCTAGATGTTGAAAGGGCTACTAAACTTTCTGGAGCCATGTTTGCCATGTACACCGGTTTGGGCGCTACTTTGTGCAGAGCATTAATCCAGTATGGACTAGACCGAAATGCTGATGCCTACCGTGAGATAAGACCCCCTACTCTTGTTTTGACAGAAACAATGGTGTCAACAGGACATCTCCCAAAGTTTGCAGATGACGCATATCATCTTGAGCGCGACGATCTTTGGGCAATACCTACAGCTGAAGTTCCGCTCACGTCATATGCTCGTGATGAGATTATTAGCGAAAGCGAATTACCAATGAAGTTAATGTCTCACACTTCTTGCTTTAGACGTGAGGCAGGTTCAGCTGGAAGAGACACACGAGGTCTTTTAAGAGTTCATGAGTTTGACAAAGTTGAACTACTTGCTTATGCAACTCCAGAACAAGCCCAGGAGGTTCACGAGGACATACTCTCTAGAGCTGAGTCAGCAATTGCTGATTTGGGTCTAAGTTACCGGATCCTTGATTTATGTTCAGGAGATTTAGGAAATTCTTCAGCTCGAACTTTTGATATTGAGGTTTATGCTCCTGGTGCTGAACAGTGGCTTGAAGTTTCATCGGTTTCTTGGTTTAGTGATTACCAAGCGCGCAGAGCAAACGTTAGATATCGCTCAGAAGAAGCAAAGGGAACGTCGGTTGTACATACTCTTAACGGTTCAGGTTTAGCGGTGCCACGTGTGTGGGCTGCAATTGTAGAAACCTACAGGCAAGAGGATGGCAGTATTCGAATCCCTGATCCTCTCTTGCCTTACATGCAAGGTGTGAAAAGTATTAATTGATCGTTTAAATATTCAGCCCAATTGTGGCTGCTAGTACACCTGCAATGACGGTAAGTAGTGCATAGACCAAACCAGGTCGATAGTTGCTTTCAGATAAGGAATCTATATTGGCGCAAAAAGTAGAAAAGGTTGTTAGCGAACCAAGACCTCCAATTCCGATGAGTGTTAACCCTGGGTCGCTTAAGTCAACCATAAGGCCGAGACAAAATGAACCGATTACATTGACTAGAAACGTTCCCTTATGAGCACCAAAAAATATTGCCGTTTTCCATCTGATGACACTTCCGACAGCTGCTAAAGCAAAAAATGCTACAACTATCATTGTTTATTACCACATATTTTTAAAGCATTTTTAAATAGGAGTATTCCGACTAATACTGAAATAAATAGATAACAAAGGGGAATAAAAATTTCATTGTCACGAAATAGAATTGCTATTTCAAGTGAGAATGTTGAAAAAGTGGTTAAGCCTCCACATAGGCCAGTACCCCAAGTAAGTAGAGTCTTACGGTTTTTATTTCTAGCTATAAGCATTCCAAGAGCGGCGCAACCAACAAGATTAATTAACAGAGTGGGCCATGGAAAAATTTGCGTTGTCGTATTTTCTATGACCAACCAGCGAAGACCTGCTCCCACAGATCCGCCAATTCCCACTCTAAAAAAATCATATTTACCCATTTGCAAACATTACATCCTGATATTTGTAGTAGTTGACTATTTTGACTAGACCTTTTATATGGATTTAAGACGGGTACGTAAAGAATATGAAAATCGTGGCCTATATGAAGATGATTTAGTTAGTGATCCAATTGACCAATTTAAAATCTGGTATTCAGAGATAGAAGAGGTCGGTTACTTGGAACCTAATGCAATGGTTTTAAGCACTGTAGATAAAAGTGGTTCTCCCAGTGGAAGAAATGTTCTTTTAAAAGAGGTTCGTGAAGATGGATTTTTTTTCTTTACTAATTATGAAAGTAGGAAAGCTAAAGATATTGAAAATAATGAAAAAGTTTCTCTTACTTTCAGTTGGAATGAATTACGTAGACAGGTCTCCATTGAAGGGACAGCTGAGAAGATCCCTGAAATCGAATCAGATGAATATTGGGCAATGAGGCCACATGAAACCAAAATAGGATCTTTAGTCTCTAATCAAAGCAGCAGAATTCCTAGTCGAGAGGAATTAGATACTGCATTTGAAACGCAGGAATTGAAGTGGCGAGGTGATGAAGTTCCAAGGCCTCATCATTGGGGAGGATATAAAGTTTCGCCAAATTTCATTGAATTTTGGCAGGGGAGACAAAATCGGCTACATGACAGAATAGGTTATGAGTTGACCGTTCAAGGCTGGATTTTTACTCGCTTATCACCATAATTTTTCAACAATTCTTTTTATTTTGCCAACTATTAATTCCTGAGATCAATCCTTTAATAAGTTTGTTTAAATCTTCTGAACGTGGAGTTCCGTCTGCATCCGACCAGAAATTATGTTCTCTGTTCCATCTTAAACCAGGTGGTATTTCAATTTGGACTCCTCCGTTGATTGGAAAATTAACCGGATTGTCAGGATGGACACCTCTCAAAGGTAGTGGGATGTTATCCATTTGATCTACCACACGATATTCTTCGGGCAGTACCTCCCTTAGCGAACCTGCGAGGTGATAAGCCAATTCTCTGTTGCTTCCTCCGAGTAGTAAAGCCCAAAAATCATCTTCTTTTCCATATCCGTGAATCGAGATAAGAGTGTCGATTTTTTCTAAAAATTGACCAAGTCTTAAGGACTGATTTGGATCGAAATATTTAGAAGACAAATGTATTCTCGATCCCTCAGGTTGGATGACCGCATAGTAAGAAGAGTCGGTGTTTTCCGCTACATCTCGAGCGACAGCTTCAGTTGCTCTTTCTAATCCACCTCCATGGAGCGCGCAGACACCAAAAGAAGATCGAATTTCGATTTCCTCAGTTATTTCAGGACTTGAAAGCAGTTCGGTGAAACTCTGAATTTTTTTAATCTCTGTCATCTTTTTTTCTCTTTAAGAAAAGCTGACAAACTTAAGTAAATAATTAACAGGAAGATGCTTGAAACGAATACCTCAAAAGGAACAGCCCATCTTTCAGGTTTCTCGAACCAATTATTCATTCTTGCAGGCCATTTTGAAATCACATTTACTGTTGGTCTTATAAACAACATTCCTTTATATAAGGCTCCTTCGAGGATAAGCCAAATTCCCAAAAGCGAAAATCTAAGATAATTTTTCGCATTACCGGTAAATGCTGGGTTTAAACCCCAAAGTATGAAAGTAATTATTATCAGCCATAAAGCTAAACCTATTTCTAAGCCCCCAACTTCCGAGATCCAAATAGTCAAATGCGATTGGAGTTCGTTAATTTTTTCAACTATTGGATTGGTTCCTGACCCTGGAGAATTTAAAGTTCTAATTTCGTAAATTCCGTAAATAAACAAATATGCACCGCCTGTTAGTAGCGCAAGGGCGCCTATTTGATCTACATACGGCAGTAGTTTTCTAAGATTGCGGACAATACCACCTCTAGCCATAGCTAAAGACAGAGTTGTGATGGTTACAACAGCACCCAATCCGAGTGCATAAGCAAGAAAGATTATTATCCCTTCAATAATTCCTTCTCTGCTGAAACTGCCGGAGATTTGGAGTAAAAAGAGAGGGGCGGAGCATCCAACTGAAACAATTGCGTAGGAAACACCGAATCCAATTACTGAGAACAACTCATTGGATTTTGGACCTCTTCTACTGAAAGAAGGAAACAATTTTTGATTCTTTTTAAATAATAGAGAAAACCCGTATGGAATTAGAAGTATCCCTAAGGCGACAGTTATCCAAGGGGTTTTTTGCGCAATTGTCTCTTCGTTAACTAGATGAGAAATCACAAATCCAAGAAATCCAAAAACTCCTACGAATGTTGCTGTAAGAGTCAGACTTACCCATAAACCTCTAATGACTTGCTCTGGCCGTGCTTGATTGTCAGCAGTGTCTTTACCGATGAAGTATCCGAGCCAAGTGGGAAGCATTGCAAAACCACATGGATTAATTGCTGTGATGATACCAAGGCTGAAAGGGAGGACTAGTTCGATATCAAACATCTAAGAGTCCCATTACTGATTCCTGGAGGGTTTCTTCACTGATAGGGCCTTGATGAATTGTTGATAATTTGCCTTCAGTATTGAAGAAAGCTGTTAGCGGCAAGCCGATAGCTTTTAAAGATTTAGTGAAACTCCCATCAGGGTCATTTCCTAGTAGATAAGAAATGTGAAGCTCCTCAGCTCTTTTTTTAGCTCTGGTTGGAGAATCGCTAATATTGATACCTATAAATTGTATTTTGCTTCCATGTTTGCGATGGGCTGCTTCGAAGTATGGCATTTCCTCTAAACACGGAGTACACCAGGTAGCCCAAAGATTCACGACCATAGGTTGATTATTTTGTTCATAAAGACTTTTGAGGGTTTCAGATCCATTTTCTGTTTTAAAAGATTGGTGTAATACATTTTCGTCAAGTGGTTCAATGATTTCTTCGCTACTGCAAGCAGTAGCAAGTATAAGAATTATCAATAAAACTTTTTTCACATCTATAAAGGTAGTCGGGAGATGACCATTACGACTATAGGTCGTAAGATCATCTCCCAAACTAGCCTTTGCAAATCGAGGTTCGTAAAACGTCACCTCAATTTGTTTGACCGATCATCAAGCAGAACGGAGGGCAGACTGCAGATGAACAGGTATAGGTATAACTGGGAACTCTTCTTCGGGTATAGAGATTTTGCGCGGTCTTCCTCTTCCACGTTTGTTAGTTAAGATTTTCCCTTTTCGGAATAATTGACCACCCCAAACTCCCCAAGGTTCAGTTCGTTCTATAGCCGCTTCCAAACACAATGTGAGAGAAGGACACTCCGCGCATATTCTTTTCGCTTGGGCGATGTCTCCCAAGTCTTCAGAAAAGAAGATTCCTGTAGGCACGCCAAGTTGAGAGCATGCTGCATTTTCTCTCCATGCTTCTGTTTTATATTCGATTGCAAACATTTTTACTCCTTTTCAGAATTGATCTTAAAAATGAAAAAAGCCGCCGGATTTTCCGGCGGCCATGGTTTCTGCGTTTTAGCTATTTAGCTAGGTGCTTCCCAGGGCCGCTTTTTGGTGAAAAATCCATACTTGTTAAACCAGAATGAAATTGTCTCTGAGGAGAGAGCTGCTGGATTAACCGGTGTGAGGACGTGCGAGGTTAAAGCATGACCAACGGTTTTATGACCGTAATGACTGCGAATGCTATTATTCATGCTCATTTTCTCTTTCTATAAACTGCAAAACAGTTCTATACAAACGAGTTTATCAAAACTACGCTAAGTGACCACTCAACACCTTTGAGTGAATTTTGTCAACTTATTTTTCAATAAAATCAATAAATTGTTAGATATTGGCTTAAATCAAGCGAATTTATAAGTTTTTATGCCTTCTTCTTCTTTAGGCATCGCTTCACCAAGAATTCTTAAATGTTCGAGGTGGGCGTAAGTTTCACTAGCTGCCATGTCACCCCAAGATCTTTCTTTAAATAAGTATTTCATATACTCATTAACTGAGGCTTCACCTATCGAATCTCCCGTTTCTCTGATCAACTGCAAACGCTCTACATGATGTTGAATAATGTCATCTGTTCTTTCGACAAGATTATTAAATGGGTGTCCATGAGCTGGCAAAACAAGAGAAACTTGTGAAAATTCTTTTGTTCTTTCTAAAGAATTAAAAAAGACGGCTAACGGGTCTTCCATATTCCCCATACCTCCTATGTGTGGAGTGATGGTTGGTAATACATGATCTCCAGATAAGAAAATTCCATCTGCTGGATCATATAAACACAGATGGTCATGTGTATGTCCTGGAAGGTGAAGAGCTAACCAGATTCTTCCGCCGATGTTTACTTCTTCAGAGTCTTCTACTGTTAAAGACGGTTTAGGTACTTGGAATGACTTTGAATCAGCACCTGTATTACTCCCGCTCCATTTCCTAAGCTCTTCAACTGAAGGAGGTTCTCTTTTCGTTCCCCATGGGGTTGGTCTACTAAGCATTTCACGAAGTTTCTCGATGTCTTCATCATCGGCTAGATCTAGCGAAGCAGCATCAGGATTTTCCATAATGTCATCAGTACCAAAAACTGATGAAAAAGAAGAGTGAGTAAGAACTTCGACTTCATAATCATCTCGAAGTCTGTGAACTCCACCGTAATGATCAACGTGACTATGGGTAACTATCGCTGTATGGACATGATTAAAGTTGGTTCCTAGATCTTTAAGCCGTTTTTCGAGAGCATTCCATGACTCGTTTCCAGGTAGTCCCGGGTCTACCAGAGACAATCCTTTCTCATCTTCAAGCGCATAACAATTCACGTGTCCTAATCCAGGCATTGAAATTGGGAGTTGGAATCTGTAAATGCCTCTAGCAATTTCTGTAACTTCTTCTGAAGCTGGTTCTTGTTCCTGCCTTATTGGGCGCGGAGGTAGATCTGTCTCTTCGGACGTATTTTTGTTCATTGGCTTATGAAAAAGTTTTCACGGTAATGGCGGAGTTCAGAGATTGATTCACGAATGTCGTCTAATGCTCGGTGGCCTCCATTTTTTTTCGGGGCAGAGTTTATAATTTCTGGATTCCAGCGTTTTGCAAGCTCTTTGATAGTTGAGACATCAATTGATCTGTAATGGAAGAAAGATGCCAAATCTGGAAGACCTTCTGACAAGAATTTTCTATCGGTACCAATTGAATTACCACATAGGGGGATGGTTCCTGCTTTTTCAATATGCTCTTTTAAGAAGTCCAAAGTTTTTTCGCCAGCGATTGAAAGACTTATAGTAGATTTCGAAATTTCATTAAGTAAACCGCTAGAAGTATGCATTTGTTGGACGTGTTTACTCATGTTCTCTAATTTTTCAGATGGCTGATGGATAACTAAGTTTGGCCCAATTGCGATTTCTTCAAGGTCATCATTTGTAAGTAAAGTTGCGATCTCAACGATTACGTCTTCTTTTGGGTCTAACCCTGTCATCTCTAAATCCATCCAAGCCAACACAGATTTGATCATACGGGCTTAATGTGTCGGTTATTCAGTAAGAAGTGCAAGTAAGGTCATATTTATGCTGAATATTCCAATTATTAGATTAATAGACGATGCAACAATCCCTGTTTACGCAAAACCAGGTGATGCTGGTGCAGATTTAGTTGCTGCAGAATCAGTGGTTCTAGATGCAGGTGGAGGGAGGGCCCTCATATCAACAGGAGTTGCAATAGCTATACCTGAAGGATTCGCGGGATTTGTTCAACCTAGAAGTGGTTTAGCACTTAAACATGGAATTACGTGTTTAAATACACCCGGTCTTATTGATTCTGGCTACCGCGGAGAATTAAAAGTGTTATTGGTCAATACTGATCCCAGTGAAGCTTTCGAAGTCAATAAAGGTGAAAGAATAGCTCAACTGGTAATTAAAAGAGTTGAAGAGTGCGATTTCCAAGTAGTTGAAGAACTACCAGATTCAGAAAGAGGAGAAACTGGGTTTGGTTCTTCTGGACGGTAACAAGATTTGAAAATCACCTACCTTCCAACAATTCATCCACGTTCTAAATCTGTTAGAGAATCAGGTTCTGATTCCCGGATGAGGCACGTTACTAGAGACGTGGTTTACAAAAATCTTTGGAATTCTGAGTTGGCGGAAGAAGTAAAGAAGCTCTTCGATGAAAAAGCCGGCGACTGGTCAACTACCCGAAACATTCCTACCAGAGGGGTACCAGTTTTAGATGCGTTAGAAAGAGGTGAGGTTCACGGGAAAAGAGTTGTAGACCTAGGAGCAGGTACAGGTTTAGCTACTCAACTTTTGGTTAATAACTTTGAAAGCGTAGTTGCAGTAGATATTTCAAAAGAAATGCTTAAAAATTCTGTTACACCAGAAACCTCGCAAGTTTGTGCTGATGGTTATTGTCTTCCTTTTGCTAGTAATTCTGTTGACGTATTTCTGGTTATGAATATGATTCTTTTTCCAAATGAGATAGAGAGATGTTTAAAAGATGAAGGTTTTTTGGTTTGGATTAGTAGCAGAGGTCCTGAAACGCCTATTTACCTTCCTCCGGAAGAAGTAATTGATTTGATGTCAGCTAATAGTGAAGTTAGTTGGTTTGGAGTTTCAGCTTATGCACTTGAGGGGTCATGGCTAGTCGCAAGACGTTCAATTACCAAGTAGCGCTAATTGTGCGCGAGTTGCCATTAGCTCTTACTTCGGCAGAAATACTGTTTTCACCGGGTTGAAATTCAACTTCTACGAATAGAGCCTTTGCAGAAATGTTCTTAATTTCTTGTTGAAGTGAAACAGCCAATTCGCTGACTAAAGCGGGATCGATTTTGTGAATTCTCAGAATTGCAGCGAGAGCAACTCTAGAAATTTCTTCAATCTCACAATTTGGCGAAAATTTGACGGTGGTGAAGGTATTTTCAGCATCAATCATTTAATAATTGTGTCATTAAATCAAGTATTTTCAGTTGCTGGGAAAGAATTTGTCTTCAACGTGCATTTTTTTATTTTTAACGACAACATATGGAATGGCAGTAGTCGTTGATAAAGCAATTTGGCCGTATAGGGGGAAATTATGGGCCCATCTTGCTAGTGATGATAATTTGACTGAACTACATGATTTTGCTGACCTACTTGGACTTCGTCTTATGTCATTTCAAGGCGACCATTATGATGTTCCAAAAGAAGTTAGAGATCAGGCACTTGTTTTGGGAGCTATTGAAATAGACGGACGTGAACTATTAGCTCGCTTAAAGAAAGCAAAATTGAGATTACCTGTGTCTGAACGCCCAGGAAAGTGGGAAAAAGTTTACTTTTTTCCGCCAACAGGAACGCAGCCTGATTTGAGTGAAGTGAAATTTAATAAGACACTGCCAGAATTAGAAAAATTCGCTCTAGTTAACTGGAACCTGGCAGAGGTGACGGTATTTCAGAGACGGCATGGAATGGCTTTAGTGCTTGAAGATTCAAGTGGTTTAATTATTAAAAGTAATTTCTTGCGAAAATTGGACTGGCGCTGTATTGATGGCAAACTTTTGGAGATTTTGATTTAGCGACATGGGTTTGTTTGTGAAAAATAATTACAAGTTATTTATTTTACCTTTATTTATTTGGGCTTTTTCTTCATGCTCAAGTAGTGAGAACACAGTTGAAGTATTAGAAGAAACTCAACAATTTGAAGTAGAAAACACAAAAGTTTCTAATGGTTGGGTCCAGATTGGAAATCAGAAATTTGAGATGGCGTTTACTTGTTACAAAACTAAGTTAGGCGAAGTAGCGGCCATAGGTTATGGAGAAGATTCTAAAACAAAGGAAAGCGCAGAAGTATTAATCCAAGCTTTTACAGGGAGACCATACGTCGGTTTGTTAAAGAATGGCTCAACAATATTTGAAGCTTCATTAAATGAACCACTAGATCTTTCAGTTAATGATTTTGAGATAACTGCTGGGGCTATAAGTTGGCAAAAGAATTTAGATTTGGAAACTAAGTACGGTGAATTTGTTGGCTTCGGGTCCCTGTTTGTTAATTGCAAGCAATTCGAAAATGACCTTCTTGAAGAAAAATTTAGTTACTAGCAGATTCCAGTCATTTCAACCCATGGAAGTCTGCCTGACCATAACTTCGTTATAAGCCGTCCATCACTTTTAAATACAACCCGAAAGTTTTTGTCAGAAGAATCACTGGGCACATAGATAAGTAGTTTTTCTGAAGATTCAGGAAGAACCTTTGTTTCTATTTTTTCTCCGAATAATTCATAAATTAAAGATTCTGTATCTCCGATACCAGCTCCCGAACGTGTTCTAATCAATTCATTGTCAATGTCAATGCGTTCGACAGTGCTTTCTACAATCCAGAATGTGACTCCACTAGGACCTTCATCAGGGATTGCTAAAAAGCATTTGCCTCTTGGTGTCACCGGAGAAAATCTTGTTCCGGCGGCTTTTTGGGCATTTGTTGCAGTCATACCGAAAGTAACGGTATCTAGTCCAACTGTGCTAATAGATGATGAATAATTAAGATTAACTCCCCCTTCTATTTCAACAAAAGGAAGGGTCCCTATAGGTGACAATATTGTTGTAGTAGTCGTAGTAGTCGTAGTAGTCGTAGAAGTCGTAGTAGTCGCTGGTGCAGTTAGTTGCATTTCCTTCGCGTTATCACCAGTGTCTATTGCTCCGAACCAGATAATCGCACCAACTAAAGCGATACCTAAGATAGCAAATAGAGTGAATCGCATATTAAGAGGTTAGAAGGAATCACTTAATTAGTGATTTTAAATAAAATCTTTATCTCTTTCTTTAGAATCAGTCTTATTTCAACATTAATATATTGATAAGCGGCTAGCCTAAATTTTGGGTCGCTAGCTCATCGGGTAGAGCAGGGGACTTTTAATCCCAAGGTGCCGGGTTCGAGCCCCGGGCGGCCTACATATTAAAAGGGCAGTTGATGTATCTGCATTTAAAATTACAGACAAGATGTACCAGTTATCTTTGAATTCCTTAATCAAATGGGTGCGAGAAAATCTTTATGGACTTTTCTTAATAGTTGCTGTTGGAATAACTGCTGAAATAATCAGTTATTCCAATAACCGGTTATCTTCTCCGGTGATTTCACTTCTTATAGGAGTTGTATTAGCAAATTCTGGTGTTTTGGGTTCTTGGGCAAAACCGTCTTTGGAACTAGCATCTGGACGCATATTAAAGATAGGTATTTGCCTATTAGGTTTTCGACTTGCGTTTTCAGAAATTACTGAGATTGGGAGTCCGATTGGAGTCCTAATAGTAATAGCAGTTGTACTCATTGTTTTTTTTGGTATTCAAAAAGCCAGTAATATTTTCTCAGTAAATAAACATTTGGCACTTCTTGTTGCTTCAGGATTTTCGATCTGTGGAGTGTCAGCGATCGCTGCTATGAAGCCCTTAAGTGGAGCCGATGAAGAAGAAACTGGTTACGCAGTTGGCTTAGTGACCTTATTTGGCTCTATTGCTGTTCTAGCTTTTCCAATTATTCAAGCGATTTTTGATTTCGATGAAAATCTATTTGGTTGGTGGATTGGATTATCAGTTCACGACACGGGTCAAGTAGTTGCTACCGCTTCTGCTGTGAGTGAAAACACTTTGGACTCTGCTGTGCTAGTAAAAATGTGTCGGATATTAATGCTGGCACCCTTACTTATGTTTGTGTCGTTTAAACAACAGAAACGCTCAGAAAAATCACAAAAATGGAAGTTGCCGATTCCTGTTTTTATCCTCGGTTTTATTGCAGCGGCAGCAATAAGATCCGCTTCAGTTTTCTCTGAAAGTTTTATCGAAACAATCGGTGACATAAGAAATTTTCTTATAACAATGGCAATGTTTGGTTTAGGAGCGGGAGTACGTCTTAGAGCATTAAAAAATCTTGGCCGTCAACCATTAGTACTCGGACTTGTATCTTGGGTTGCTGTTTTAACCGTTGCCGGTGCAGGTGTATTAATTCAAAATCAACTCTAAAAAGTATTTATTTTAAAGAGGCAGATTTATTTGCTTCGCTTCTACAAATTCATACATCCCGAAACGTCCCAATTCCCTACCATTACCGGATTTTTTATATCCGCCGAAAGGCGCATCAGTATTTAAAAACGAACCGTTCAAATCAACTTCCCCGGTTCTAAGCTTCTTAGCTACTTCCAAAGCCCTTTCATTATCTGAACTCCAAACACCTCCTGATAAACCGTAATCAGAATCATTTGCAATTCGAATCGCGTCATCTTCGTTGTCATAGCCAATGATTGAAAGGACAGGACCAAAGATTTCTTCTTGGGCTATTGTCATTGAATTTTCAACATTCGCGAATACGGTCGGTTGGACAAAATAGCCAGAATCTAGCCCATCAGGTTTACCTAAGCCCCCAGCAACCAGTGTCGCACCTTCGTCTATGCCTGTTTGAATGTAATTTTGGACTCGATCCCATTGAGTTTTAGAAACTAGAGGTCCTAGTTTGCTTGTTTCTTCATTAGCAGGTCCAACTGTGAATCCGGCCGCGGCTTGAGCAGCTAGTTCTGCTGCTTCTTCCATTTTGCTAAAAGGAACGAGTAGACGTGTCAGCGCACTACAAGTTTGTCCTGAGTTTAGAAAGCAAGCTCCAACTGCAGAAGGAATAGCTGCTGAAAAGTCCGCGTCTTCAAGAATAATATTCGCAGATTTGCCTCCAAGTTCTTGATGTACACGAGTTACGTTTGCTGCAGCTATTTCCGCTACTCGTGTACCTGCACGTGTAGAGCCTGTAAAGGAGACCATGTCAACATCTGGATGGGCTGCAATAGCTTCTCCCACTACAGGACCAACCCCTGAAACGAGATTAAATACACCGTTTGGAAAGTTCAACTCGTCAATTATCTCAGCTAAAAGAAATGCGTTTAACGGAGCTACTTCACTTGGTTTAAGGATTACTGTGCAACCCATGGCCATGGCCGGAGCAACTTTGGCCATTATTTGGTGAAGAGGGTAGTTCCAAGGAGTAATACAGCCGACCACCCCAACAGGCTCACGCGTTACTAGTGATCTTCCTATGGTTTCCTCGAATGGGAATTCTCTAGCTGTACCCGAAACGCTTGCAGTCGTAGCCGCTGGCAGGCCTGCTTGTATCATCATTGACATTTTTCCCGGCATACCTACTTCTTGGGAAATAAGCTCACCAATTTCAGCGCTTCTCTCACCGAGTTTTGCAGCAAGTCCCTCTATGTAAGAGAGTCTCTCTTCAAGGTCCATTTCTGACCACCCTTGAAAGGCTTCTTTTGCAGCCTTAACGGCCAAATCAACATCTTCTTTTGTACCTGCTGGAGTTGATCCAATAATTTCTTCAGTTGAAGGGTTTATAACGTCGATACTTTCTGTTCCGCTGGAAGCAATCCAATTGCCATCGATGTAAATTTCGCTTCGGTTATTCATTTTTTTCCTTTTTACTCAGAGATGTGAATAGTCGACTCCACATCACGTTTAAAGTTTTTACTCAGTAATTAGTTTCGCTAATGAAGGCGGTGCTTTTACCAAATAACTGATGTCGAGAAAGTCAGTCAGTTGTTCTGTCGTCGCATCTGTCAGTCTGACTAGAAGATTGTCATAACCGTCGTAGTGCGAAGTGGTAAAGAGCACTCCATCGTATTGTTCGATTAGTGAATCTTTTTCGTCTAGGTTGCAGAAAATTACCAAAACTTCAGTATCAGTAATTTCATCACGCTCATATTCGCGTTCGCTCCAAATCCTACAAAAGGCTTTACCTTTGACTTTCAGGCCAGCTGTTCCATAGAAAGTTGTTTCTTCCACTTCTGGAAGTCCCATTCCTATTTTCCAAACATCATTAAAAGTGGCCATGTGGTTCCTTTCAAGGATTGACACAATAGATATTCTCTATACATTTTCGCACCAACAAAGCAAAAAAAGAACCTAAAAGTTTTCACTCTGAAACTTTGTTTGCTTAAGAATGGTTTTTCCTGTACCAAGTTGTAATAGAAAAAATCAACGAAAAAACAAAAAATGAAAAAAGTCGAACTTCCAATTATAGATATTGCTTCATTAACTAGTGAAGGTGATAGGAAACAAACAGTTTCTGATGAGCTGATAGAAGCTTTTGAAGAAACAGGTTTCGCTGTACTGGTTGGGCATGGAATAGAAAAAAACCGATTATTTGACATACGTGAATTATTAGTTCGTGTTTTTAATGTCCCAGATTCTGTTAAAGAAGAGCTATCGATTTCACGAGACAATTACCGGGGTTATATACCACTTGGATTTTTTTCCCCTAATGAACAAAAAAGTTTGAGTACAACAAAGCCCGATCTCTACGAAGGTTTCAAACTGCACTGGGAATGCCCTAAAGAAAATTCTGTTAAAGATGAATGCGTACTTTATGGTTCGAACAAATGGGTTAGCCAAGTAGATGACATGAAAGAAATACTTCTTTCCTATTGGGAAGAATGCGACAGTTTAACGTTTACGCTTCTTTCACACTTGGCTGTTGCACTAGGAGTAGAACCAGGCATTATTTTAGATTTTTTTAATGAACCATTAACTAATATGACTTTGCTCCATTACCCAGTTTCAAGTTCAAAATCTGAAAATTCAGGAATTCACCCACATAAAGATATAAGTGCAATAACCATTCTCCATCCAGACCCTCTAGGAGGACTTGAAATCAGAACAAGAAAAGGCGAGTGGATTGAAATCTTATGCCCCCAGGAAGCACTCCTAGTTAACATAGGTGACTTCATGGAAGTCTGGTCTGGAGGACGTTTTATTTCTACTCCACATCGTGTTTCAAATCGCAATCAGAAACCTCGTTACAGTGCTCCATATTTTTCTGTTCCTCGTCACTCGACTTTGGTTAAACCTTTAGTTAAATGTGAAAATAGTTTTGAACACAGAGAAATTTTAGTCGGTGAGGTATCAGCTGAAGTTTGGCGAACAAATTGGCTTGATGAAAACCCCTCTGAATCCGACTATCAACTAGGGGCAATAAATTAGTCTTGTAAGTTAGGCAGATCATCTGATGTAGCGTCAATTTTCTCGTCAAGCTGGTGGTAATCAGAAACCGAGTTACTAAAAATATTTAATACAGTTTTAAGACCGGTTGGAGGGTCTAGAGCCCCAGCGGTTATGGCTCTTGTTTTATCTCTTCCTCTATCTTCCCAAAAAAGACTTGATCCACAATTAGAGCAGAATCCATATTTAACTTCTTCAGTTCTGTTCCACCAAGTAAGAGTCGAGTCAGACTCGAAGAAAAAATTTTCAATTTGAGTAGTTGTGCCGGCCATAAAGTGGCCTGTCCAGTGACGGCATGGATCACAATGGCAATTAACTACGTCTCTTAATTCTCCTGTTACACGAAAACGAATATTTCCGCATGCGCAACTTCCAGTTACCTGACTCTTGACAGTTTGGTTTGATGTCTTTTCATTATTCATTTTTTCTCCTTGACTAACTTATGATTGGGCTTGGATTTCCTGGTTTTCTTTTCCGTTTGCCATTCAGCAAGGTTCCAATTGGTGTGTATCTGACAAACAATTGGTAAGAAGCTAATAAAACAGGATTCACCAAAATGCAGATCAGTAAAAACTTGATAGATGAAACAATTTCCCAGTCTCTAAAGAGCCATTGGACTGCTATTACAAGTGGCAAATGCGCGATGTACATCCAATAAGACGCATCCGATAAATAACGCACACCACTTCTTTCATTAACAAAAAGTTTTCTAAAAAGCCCTATAAGCCCAATGGACATTCCCCAGACATAAACAATCTGTAAAAGCGAAGCGATAAACCAGGAATCACCTTCAAAAGTTGCTCCTAAACCTAAAGGCAGGATACCTATCAGCGTTATTGGAAGCAGTACATACCATCTCTTACCTAAGTGATCTATTAACGGTTCAGATTTTTTTGTTTTTATTCCGAAAGTTATTGAACCGAAAGCAAAGAAAAGACCGTAGTAGATCAGAAGGTGTGCTGGTGGAAAAAATTCTGTGAAAGTATCAGGACCAAAGGATGCATAATTTCCGCCGTCGCCCATTTTTAACTGCATCAAAAGAGAAGCAGGTAACAAGAGCCAAATAAAGTGACGTTTAAAGTCAGGCATATTTTTACTTATTGGTCTAATTTTTTGGAAAATAATCGACGCGATGCAGAAACCTGTAACCATCCAACACAAAAACCACAAAAACCACAAATGATGAAATTGGTTCAACCAGGACTTTATATCTTTTTCATTTTTAGAATCTTCTTGCTCATTTCCAGCCCAGTTAAACCAAAACAGATCATTCCAATCCTGCCCTGATTCGCGTATATCTTTAGCACCAAAATCGATAAGGATCTCAGAGCTTTTAGGACTACCAGCAAAAACAGCTAATACCAGAGGCGTTTCATCTTTAAGGTTTACTGGGTCCGGTTCTGCACCCGCTTCAAGAAGCATTTCAATGATTTCATGATCACCGAGCAGTGCCGCTAAGTGTAAAGGTGTGTAGGCATCATCACCGCGAATATTAATGTCCACACCCATTGCAATTGCATTTTCAACTCCTTTGACATTCCCTGAAAAAATTGGTGTCCAAATATCATCAACATTTTGAATTTTTTCATATTCTGATTCTGCTGCTTCTTCACTAACCCAGTTCATCAGGGGGATTACTGTTACGAAACAAATTAACAATGGAAGAAAAATTCTTTTGATTCTGTGCTGCACTAGTTCATTCAAACCGCGCTTTTTCCAGACCATTGATGTAAAGAAACCACTAAGCAGAAAGAAAAGCTGCATACGAAAGCCATGGATTCCAAGTACAACCCACCAGAAGAATTCACTTCCAGCACGGATGTCATTAACTGACCAAACACCACCTAGAAAAGACATAGCAGAATGAAGAACAATTCCAAGGAGCATGGCAAAACCCCTTAATGCATCAAGGTCATTCCACCTTTTAGATGGATTTTCTTCTTGTGTGGAAACACTTTCAGAATCTTGCAAATTAATTACTCAAAATGTCGAGGACAGTTTTCCAGCCTTTGTCTTTTCCACTGTTACGGTAGAACTCACAAAATCCGCAATTTGCGCATGCGACGTAACCGAATTTGTGATTTTGCAGATTCATATAACGAGAAAGACCATCACCTGTGGCACGGATTTGTCCTGTTTCTGCTTCGAGACCACCACATTTTGAACATTTATAACTTAAATTTTCAGATGACATAATGCTTCCTTTATTTTGGTTTAAGAACTTTATTAAATCTTAAACCAATTTAATCTTTTGTTTAAGCACTAGTAGGTTTTGTTAATGGGAGTTGGGGAATTCGGTGGTCTTGTTGAGTGATCAACATTTGATAGGACATAAACCTAAGAAGCGTATAGAAATTCCTCCCCTTTACTCATGGCCACCGCGACCTATGGCGGCAGTTAGATGGCTGATGTTTGATCTTCATTTTCCGTGGGGATTTTTTTTCATATTCTTGTCGGTTTTTTCTTGGAAATTTTTGTCCCCCACCCATGAAACGTTGAGAAGTTTGAATTTAAGTTGGATGGCAATGGTATGGCTGAGGAATGCCGTATTGCTTTCAAGCGTCGCCGGAACCATTCATTGGGCGCTTTACATTCGACGCTTTCAAAAAAATGAATACAAGTTCGATGAACGTTGGCTTCAAAAAAACAGCAGAAAATTTTTTCATCGAGATCAAGTAATAGACAATATTTTTTGGAGTTTGTTCAGCGGAGTGACGGTTTGGTCATTGTTTGAAACTCTTACTCTTTGGATGTGGGCGTCAGGTCGTATATCCAAAGTTGATTGGGGTTCAGACGCTATTTATTTGT
>PBYV01000013.1 GCA_002729765.1 Acidimicrobiaceae bacterium | reverse complement strand
TCCAAGCGGCATCCAAAGTTTTGAAAGTTTTCTTATTTTTTGCACGTTCTTAAAAAGTCCAGATTTTCTTCCTAGCCAGAGGAGCAGATAGCTTAGATTTTTCCTTCCTTTAATAATCTCAGAAGAATTGGCTTCTTGAAGCAATGCTTTTAATTGGTCTCGTGAAAGAACGTGTGGAAGTTCTGAACCTTTGATATTGCTTTTGGAACTTTGTGAACCGGTGGCAATAACGACTACATCAGGGTCGAAAGACATTATTGACTTACTGTCAGCTAGGAAATTTTTTCTTATTACTACTTCGCTATCTTTTAAAATCCGTTCGAACCAATTGATCAATTCGCCGTTTTTGGGAGTAGTTAGAGAAGAAAATAGAGCAGTACCGCCTAAGCTTCTCGTCTGTTCAAGAAGAGTTACTTTGTGGCCTCGGTTCGAAGCCATCCGAGCACACTCCAAACCAGATGGACCTGCGCCTACTATCACGACATTTTTTAATTTTTTCGGAACTTCGACTTTTTCCTCATAGTTTCCTAAACGGGGATTTACTGCACAGACTGGTTCACCATTCCAAAAATTTTGTGCAACGCATACAAAACAATTTATGCAGGGGCGAATTTTTTCGGGAGAATCATTGATTAGGTTATTGGGCAATTCAGGATCAGCTAGTAGTTGTCTACCCATAGCAACAAAATCGCAGCTATTTTCAGCGATCAACCTTTCCCCATCTGCAGGTTCGATACGTCCAACTGCTATCACTGGGATGCTTATGGCAGATTTAACAGTTTTGGCTAGCTCGCTGTATTGGCATCTCTCCCATGGTAAAGGCCCTTCAGTAAAGCCCACTCCGGTTCCAGAAGATGAAATCGCCGATACGTGAATTGCATCTGCCCCAACTTCTTCAGCTATAACTGCTGTAGTTGAGGCTTCATCTGAAGTAATACCGTTTTCGATTCCATATTCATGACCGTCTATTCTCACTACGATCGCGAAGTCGCTTCCACATTTCTTTCGAATTTTTCTAACTATTTCGCTTAAAAGTCTTGCCCTTTTTTCTATCGAACCGCCCCATTCATCTTCACGTCTATTCCACGCTTTTGAAAGAAAAGTTGAGATCAGATAACCATGAGCAGCATGGATTTCAATACCGTCAAGATTTGCTTTTTTAATTCTTAAAGATGCTTCAACAAATGCTTCGATTACCTCTTCTAATTCCTCCCTGGAAGCTTCTTTGAAGGTGGGTAGCTTACCTCCAGTAAGGGTCGCCATTTTCATTAACTCTTCAGTCGTAGTGTTGTGGGCCATACCCAAAGTGTCAAAAGAAGGAATTGGGGTAGAGGGCACCAAGACAGGCACATCACGAGATATGTCTAGACCAGATATTCTGCCGTGGTGGCAAGCTTGGACAATCATACGGGCGCCATGCTTATGTGCTCGCTCTGCAAGTTTTTCAAGTCCTGGGACCACTGCATCACTTGAGAGAGAAGGTTGATGTTTAGATGTTGCCCCGTCAGGCCATTTAACGGCTGAGGTCTCAAGGATTAATAGCCCTGCTCCACCTTTTGCCCTATCTTCATAATGTTGAAGTGTTTTATCACTGATTAAGCCATCTTCAGTGCAATTGTTTTGATCCATTGCAGGCATGACAATTCGATTACGTAAAGTCAAAGGGCCTAAGGTGCCTTCGGACAGAAGTCTGGGAAATTCTTTCCTCATACTCAATTTTTGCTCATTTAGAGTGAGAAAACCACTAGCGGGTCACAAAATCAGGTTAAACGACCCATGGCTTTTGTGCGCCAAGCCTCAGTTGATTCAACTGCGTTAAAAGTAAAGCAGTGTATTCCCGCAATATTCAACTCTTCCGCGTCATTAGAAATTGGAACAATCAATTTGTTCGGGTTGTAGCCGCGTGGGGAAAGAAGTTTAAAAACTGATTTTCGATTCTTTTTCAGATACCGACTGGAAACACCAATTCCCAAACGAAGAGAAATATTAATCAATTTTTTCATATCCACAGCCCCTGGGAGCCCAAGGTAACAAGGAAGCGTTACTCCTGCTTTTCTACAATTTTTCAACCAACTTGAAATAGTATTTGCTTCAAAACACATTTGAGTTGCCATGTATCCGTTTAGATTACTCTGGAGGATCATTTCTTGTTTTTTAATCAGAGACTCTGCTAATGCAGATTCAGGTATTACAGGGTGACCATCAGGATATGACCCGACTCCAACAGTTTTGATAGACGGGTTGTTGTCTAAAAATGAACGAAGCAACCCTGGAGCGTCAGTGAAAGGTCCGCGCTGGTCAGCGTCTCCACCGATTATGAAAACTGTTTCTATCCCTAGAGTTTCAACGCGTTTAACAATACGAGTTACGTGCTCTTCGCTTTCAACCATTCGCGCTGCAAAATGTGGGATGGTTGTGTGTCCTTTAGCCAAAAATTTTTCGCAAAGCTCAAGCGTTGCTTCAATATCTTTGGCGGGCGAACACGTTATGGAAATCGTAGAAGATTTCGGCAGGAACTCTCCTTGTTCATGAACATTTTTTAACGGGATCAACTCGTAGGTCATCTCATCTAAAAATCTGAGTTGAGTGGATTTCATATCAACTGAGTCCTACGATTTCACCGTTTTCGTCAATGTCTATACTGGCTGCTGCTGGAGTTTTACCTAATCCTGGCATCGTTCGCATTTCACCGCAGATTGGGTAAACAAAACCAGCTCCAATTGAAGCTCTTACTTCTCGCACAGGCAAAGTCCACCCTGTGGGTGCACCTTTTAGTGATGCATCTGAAGAAACAGATAGGTGTGTTTTGGCTATACATACAGGAAGGTCACCAAAACCATTTCCTGTGTAGGAGTCGATTTGTTTTGTAGCAGCAGCTGAAAATTCGACATTCTCAGCGCCGTACACTTTAGTTGCAACAGTTTGAATCTTTTCTTTTATGCCCATTTCATCTGGATATAAGACNGAGAAATTGGTTTTCTCTTCAGTGGCTTCCGCTACGGCTTCTGCTAACTCACTAGCACCTGCTCCACCTTCAGAAAAATGATTAGTTATCGCACATCTAGCTCCACANTCTTCAGCTATCTCNGNNATTGCTGCTAAGTCGGCATCATGATCTTCTGGAAAACGATTGATTGCGACAACTGGGCTTACTCCATGGATTCGAACATTCTCAATTTGCTTTCGNAGGTTTGCTCCGCCTTNATGAACTTCGNCAGGNTTTTCGGCTANCAACGCATCNGGNAAAGGTTTNCCTGCCACTATTCGATGGTTACCTGAGTGGGCTTTCAGTCCTCGNACTGTTGCGACTAGGACAGCCGCATCGGGGGCCATTCCTGAATAACGGCACTTTATGTTGAAGAAACGTTCCGCCCCCATATCTGCGCCAAAACCTGCTTCAGTTAGGAGAAAATCACCGGTATGTATTCCTATTTGATCAGCGATGATTGAGGAGTTGCCAGTAGCTATATTTCCAAATGGTCCGCAATGNACAAGAGCNGGNGTTCCTTCAAGTGTTTGCATGAGATTTGGTTTGATTGCTTCTTTTAGGAGGACTGTCATTGCTCCTGCGACTTCGATATCATCAGCGGTTATTGGAGTCATTGCTTTGTCNTATCCGACAACTATCCTGCCCATTCTTTCTCTNAGATCTGNNAGGGAGGTGCATAAAGCTAAAGCAGCCATTACTTCTGAAGCGGCTGTAATGTCGAAACCNGTTTCACGTGGGATNCCGTCTAGACGTCCACCTAGTCCAACATTTACATTTCTTAAAGAGCGGTCATTTATATCTATTACACGTCTCCANGTGATGTTGTGNAGGTCGAGNCCAAGTTCGTTGCCGTGAAAAAGGTGGGAGTCAAGCATGGCAGAACACATGTTGTGAGCTGCAGTGACCGCATGCATGTCGCCTGTCAGATGCAAGTTAAAAAGTTCCATAGGTACAACTTGTGCGTACCCTCCACCTGCAGCTCCGCCTTTGATGCCAAAAGTNGGNCCAAGTGATGGCTGGCGTATNGCGATTGTCGCGCGTTTTCCTATATGGGAAAAACCTTGCCCTAATCCAACGGTTGTTGTTGTTTTACCTTCACCTAAAGGCGTAGGTGTTATGGCGGTTACGACTACATATTTTGCTTTGGGTTTGTCTGCC
Organism: Acidimicrobiaceae bacterium; assembly: GCA_002729765.1. GTDB lineage: Bacteria > Actinomycetota > Acidimicrobiia > Acidimicrobiales > MedAcidi-G1 > MedAcidi-G1. The sequence goes on along the minus strand of PBYV01000013.1, from coordinate 75,897 downwards.
ATAGCNNNGATAGCGTCAAGTTTTATTTTCGCAGCACCTTCTCCGTAGAGTTCTAANGANCTTTCAGGAATACCTGATTCTTTAGCTATATCTGTAAGTGGTTTTAGTTCTGCTTTGCGTGCAATTTCTAAATCTGAAGGAAAAGGCATTTTTATACCTCNCTAGAATTTGGTTGTTTAAGATTAGTTATTTTAACTCGTATACCACAAAGCGGGAAACTTTCCCACAATGTGGGATATTACGCGAATGCGTCTGGTAATTCATCTTTTCGTTTTGCTATGAAATCGAGCATGGCTTCATCGATTGCCTCATCAAGAGGTGGTGGTTCNTAGTCGTTTAGCATTTTCTTCCAAATGGNGTTTGCTCTTTGGGCGGCGTCCAGGCTGCCTTCTTCCGACCACTGTTCGTATGAATCATTGTTTGCGACCTCGGAGACAGCAAAAGCTGTTTCNAANTTTTTCAGAGTGTGTTCAGAACCTAAGAAATGNTGTCCAGGTCCTGTTTCTTTAATTGCGNCCAGTGCTTGTCCATTTTCAGAAAGATCTACNCCTTTTACGAAACTTGCTGCTAAACCACATTGATCTGCATCAATAATAAATTTNTCATAACCCATGGCTAGTCCGCCTTCCAGCCAGCCAGCTGAATGGAGCATAAAATTAACNCCTCCTAAAATAGCTGGGATNAANGTAGANATACTTTCTGAAGCAGCTTGTGCNTCAGGTATTTTTGAAGAGCAAAGATTTCCTCCAGAGCGAAAAGGCACACCTAGGCGACGCGCTAGTGCAGCCATGGTGTACAAGATAAGGGCGGGTTCTGGTGTACCGAATGTNGGTGCACCNGTTTGCATGGACATCGACATTGCAAAAGATCCAAATACTGTNGGTGCGCCAGGATTGACCAATTGGATAAAGGTCATACCTGCCAGTGCTTCGGCAAGTGTCTGAGCAGCTACCCCAGCAACTGTCACAGGTGCCATAGCCCCTGCAACTATAAAGGGACTAATAACTGTTGCTTGATTTGAACGGGCATAAACTTCTGCTGCTCCGAGCATTGACGCATCCCAGCACATGGGTGACGAAGCATTAATAAGGCTTGTCATCACCGTATTTTCATTTAAGAATCCATCACCAAAAACCATTTCAGCCAAGGCAACAGAATCTTGAGCTCTTTCGGCCGCAGTAACTGAACCCATGAAAGGCTTATCACTGTACTTCAAATGTGAATAAACCATATCAAGGTGTCTTTTGCTGACAGGTATATCTACAGGTTCCACAACAGTTCCGCCTGAATGGTGAAGATGTGGACTCATATAAGCGAGTTTCACAAAATTTCTAAAATCTTCAATATTCGCATAACGACGACCGTTGTCAAGATCAAACACAAAAGGGGACCCATAAGCAGGTACTAACACAGTTGCGTTTCCTCCGATTTGAACATTTTTGGAGGGGCTACGCGCATGTTGTATGTATGAAGGAGGTGCAGACTTGGTTACTATCTCCCTGCACATTCCCTTCGGGAATCGGACACGTTCCCCATCGATAGTTGCTCCAGCGTTTTTTAATAATTCCAAAGAAGAGGGATAATCTCGAAAATCAATTCCTACCTCTTCAAGAATAATGTCAGCATTGTTTTCAATTATTTCAAGGCCATCTTCTGACATTATTTCATAAGGTGGAATAGTGCGGATTAAATAAGGAGCTGAACTAGTTGGAGCTTCTTCTCGGGCGGCTCTTCGAGCTTCCCTTCCTCCTGCTCTTCTGCGTGAAGGTTGATCAGTCATTTAATTTCTTTCTTTATTGCGTCTATTTTTTCGTTTAGGTTTTGTCGACTCGTTTTTTTGGGGTAGATCCACATATGAACTAAGGAATGGGTAGTCAGCAGTCTTGTGGGGTATAGCCATAGCTTCTACAAAGTGATCTTGAAAAGCAACTTCCGTAGCAATTTCAATTTTTTCAATGTCATTAACTAAAGTTTGAATTTCCTTCCGAGATGATTTAGAGAGTAGTGCCATAACAGCTCCAGAGCCTGCAGCATTACCAACTGAAGAAACTTTTTCTTTTTGACAGTCTGGTATCAAACCTAGAACAGTCGCTCTAGTAGTATCTATATGACTACCAAAGGCTCCCGCTAGTTTTATTGAATCGATTTGATCAGTTTCCAAATAGTCCATTAATAGTCTCACTCCCGCATAAAGAGCTGCTTTTGCTAGTTGGACTGCTCTAATGTCATTCTGAGTTACAGAGATAGTTTTCTCTCCGTCGGGAGACCTGTATAAGACATATGAGAAAGTTCTATTATCAGGTTCTATATATTCGGAAGGATTTGTTCCTTCGCCCCCTATAACACCATCTGCAGTCATTAATTTAGCTAAAAGCAACTCAGCAACTACCTCTATAATTCCTGAACCGCAAATTCCTGTGACTCCAGTTTTATTTGTTGCATCCAAAAAACCCTCTTCGTCTGACCAGGGATCTACACCTATAACTTTGAAACGAGCTTTTCCATTTTCGGGATTTATCCTTACTCGCTCTATAGCCCCCGGAGTAGCTCTTTGACCGCTATTTATTTGAGCACCTTCGAAAGCAGGGCCTGTGGGACTTGATGCCGCAAGTATTCTTCCTTTTCCAGCCAAAAGAATTTCTGCATTTGTGCCAACGTCCACTACCAGATTTATTCCATCTGTTTGTTGAGGCTTTGTAGCTAAGAGAACACCTGCTGTATCGGCTCCGACATGACCGGCGATGCAAGGAAGCACATGAACTCTGGTTGCAGGATTAGCTTGAATCGACAAATTATCAGCAGTCGTATCTATCGCTTTGTCCTCAAATAAAGTAAATGGTGCAACACCTAAAGGAGTTGGGTCATAACCGAGGAATAAATGGTGCATGATTGGATTTCCGACCAAAGTGACCTCAAAGACATCTTCGCGATTTGTGTTTGAACTATCGCACAATTCACCAACAAGGTTGTTGAGTGCCTCTTGAACCACTTCCGTAAGCTCATTTTCAGCACCTTTATTCATCATCACATAAGAAACTCTGCTCATCAGGTCTTCACCGAAACGAATTTGTGGATTCATGACTCCTGCACTTGCTAGAACTTCACCTGATAAAAGGTCACATAAATGTCCAGCAATGGTTGTTGACCCAACATCAATGGCTATCCCAAATATTTGGTCTTTAAAGCCTGGCCAAACTGCAACTAATGATTCTCCATCTCTAACTACTGCTGTATAAGTACCGTTTGAAGCAGGGAGGTCATTTTCTCTGATTTCGTTACTTAAGTTTTCTAACCCCCATTGTTCTTGCAGGGAGAGAAATAACAGATCAAAAGAAGCGTTATCAACTCCATTTTCAATTTCTACAAAATGTAAAGAAACTAAAGGTTCAATTATGAGATCAGTCAGATCTACTGTTTTTCGAATAACCTGTTTATGTATATGGCTATCTGGTGGAACATCTATTACTAGATCACCAAGTATTTTGGCTGAGCAAGCGAGTCGCCTGTTTTTTTTAATTTCTTTGCGACCCTTGTAGTTGATCTCTACGTCACCTGGGTCACTGAGGTTCTCTTTATGTGCATTTATTTTATGTTTTGCAAATTCCCCGAAAGCTGGCTCAATCTGGCAACGACCACAAATACCGCGACCTCCACAAACTGAATCAAGATCAACTCCAAGTTTTCTGGCGGCTTCAAGAAGAGTTGAACCGTTTTCAAAGTAGTCGCGGTGACCGGATGGAGTAAAAACTACAAGACTTTCTTCTTTACTAGTTTCCATAAGTTCGATTTTTCTTTTGGCCGGTATTTAAATTCTTCTGCGTCCACTTCTTCTTGTTCTCGTAGATGCATCTGGGTCTCGATGTGTTCCTATCCAAGCTGCACAATTTGCATCTTGTCCAGAAAGGACGTCAGCAGCTTGAATAGCGGTTCGTACTTCATCATGCAGAGGATTCATAATCGCTGAAGTCATTCCATGAGAAATAGCCATAGCTAAGAAGGCCCCTGTGATCGCATGACGGTTAGGGAGTCCAAAACTTACATTAGAAGCTCCACAAGTCGTATTTACACCAAGTTCTTCTCGTAGCCTTCTGACTAAAGTAAAGACTTGGTTACCTGCATCTGCCACAGCTCCTATAGGCATGACTAAAGGATCAACCACGACATCATGGGCAGGAATTCCGTGGTCAGCAGCTCTTTCGACTATTCGCTTTGCAACCATGAAGCGCACATCAGGGTCTTCAGAAATCCCTGTTTCGTCATTAGAGATAGCCACTACAGCCGCTTCGCTAGCTGCTACTAAAGGTAGAACTCGTTCAAGAACTTCTTCTTCGCCAGTCACTGAATTTATTAACGGTTTTCCCTCATATACAGCTAAACCAGCCTCAAGTGCTTCAATAATTGATGAATCGATAGAAAGAGGAACGTCAGTAACTTTTTGAACGGTTTTTATTGCTTTTGCAAGTAGAGCAGGTTCATCAGCAAGAGGTATTCCAGCATTTACATCAAGCATGTGTGCGCCTGCTTCAACTTGTGAAATGGCATCTGCTTCAACTCGACTAAAGTCATCGGCTTTCATCTCTTCTGCAAGAAGCTTCCGACCTGTTGGATTGATTCTTTCGCCAATCATTACAAAAGGTTGGCCAAAGCCTATAACTACCTCTTTCGAAGCTGAGCTGATTATCGTCTGGGTCATTTTTCTCCTTCAGGTAATGACTTTTTCGTCATTAGTTTCAACACCACCTTGTTTTACAAGTTTTTCGAGTCTTTCAGCAGGGTAGTCGTCTTCTATTTTTGAAGCTTCTTTTGCAACTGCTTCTGCCATGTCTCCTTCGCAGGCAAAAGTTTTTCTATTCCATTGAGCAATATAGCTATCCGTATCAGTTAAACCTGCCACAGCTGCTGCACGATCAATAGCGTGTTGAAAACGTGCTTCCAGAAGCGCTTTCTCTCTCATGCGCCCTTTTTGAGCAGTTACTTGGGCCGGAATGTCGCGCCAATAAATAGTGATTAGTTTGGAAGACATTCAGTTCAACTATTTTCCGTACCAAAGCTGATTAGTTGAGGGTTTTTTTTGGTGTGGAGTAAAGAAACAATTTCAGTTTCCAAATCGCCATAACCATTTCTTTCAACTATAAGTTCTAAGCCTAATTTTTTTGCTGCTTCCCGCGCTAAGTTTTCAAGTTTTGGATCGTTGGTTTGCGCTAAATAGACCACTTGTGTGTAATTGCCGAAGTATTCATTTAGAAGTTCTGGATGTGTGTCTAACCATAGAGCTTTTACTACTAGACGTTCGAAATGTTTGACTAGGAAATCTGTTAAGTAGAAAGAGCCTATATTTTTTTCTTGAATATCTGCGAAGTTGTTTTCCTCTGCGAAGAATTCATAACAGTGGGCTCCTGAAAGTCTTGTTAATCCATATTTTTCACAAATTTCGTCAACTTTTCCACCTGTTCCACAGTCTGCATATCCAACGAAAATCTGATCGTAGGTAGTTGAAGTTTTTAAAATTCGTTCCTCTAATGCATTAGGGATTTTCTCGGGAGAGTTGTGATATGAGGCAGGTAGGCATTCAACATCTATATGTTCGAGATTGTTAACAGAAATAACTTCAGATAGCTCGCGTGCAAGTGCGCCACAAGCAATGATTAGAGTTCTTCTGTTGGCTGACATCTGTGGATCCAGGTCAATTGAGACTAAGCAGAAGCAGCTGCTCGACGCTCGGCAATCAATCTTTGAGCTGTATCAGCAGCCACTGCGGCATCACGACAATATGCATCAGCACCTATAGCATCACCGAATTCTTCATTTAGTGGAGCCCCACCAACAATTACAAGATATTCCTCTCTAAGACTCTTTTCTTCGAGAGTTTCAATAACGACTTTCATGTAAGGCATCGTGGTTGTCAAAAGAGCTGACATACCAAGAATGTCTGGTTTGTGTTCATCTAATGCACCAATGAATTCCTCCACGTCAGTATTTATGCCTAGATCTATTACTTCAAATCCGGCACCTTCAAGCATCATTCCAACTAGATTCTTTCCGATATCGTGGATGTCACCTTTTACTGTTCCTATTACCACTTTCCCAATAGGTTCAGCACCTGTCTCGGCTAGAAGAGGACGTAGAATAGCCATTCCTACTTTCATTGCATTTGCAGATAAAAGAACTTCAGGCACAAATAGGATCCCATCGCGGAAGTCTTCTCCAACAATTTTCATACCAGCAACTAAGGCTTCATCAAGAACTTTTTTTGCATTCCAATCTCTTGATAATAGGATTTCGGTTCCTTCACCGATCTCTTCACCTAATCCGTCATAAAGATCGTCGTGCATCTGCGCAACAAGATCATCGTCAGAAAGACTTGATAGGTCAATATCTTCAATTTCAGATAAGTCGTTTTCTTCGCTCATTTGAACTCCGATCTCTTTTCAAAACAGATTTTCCAGCATGTGGGAAAGCCTTATTAGCTACAAATTTAACAAATACTGAAGCAGAGGACCATGTTTTGTCAAGTTCTTCCCATATAGTGGGAAACGAATTTCGAATACTTTAGAAAGATCTTAATGGTTAAAGTCCAGAGCATCGATAGGGCTTTTTTACTCCTTCAGGAGCTAGCAAAAAAATCTGGTGGAATAAGTGATTTATCGAGACGTTCGGGTTTACCGACTTCCACAGTCGCTCGTCTTCTATCTGCGCTTGAAGAGTCAGAAGTCATAGAGAGAATTGATGATGGATATGAGTACAAACTCGGTCCAAGAATCCTTCAAATGGCATCTCAATCAAATAAAGGTGAGAACCTTTTAGCAATAGCGAGACCTCACATGGTTAGTTTGGTGGACCAATTATTTGAAAATACGGGTTTATCAATTTCGTCTGGATATGAGGTTCAGTACGTAGGTCAAGTTAATTGTGCCAACCCAGTTCAAATACGTGATTGGACTGGAACCCGTCTACCTATGCACGTGGTCCCATCTGGTTTAGTGATCCTGGCGCATTGGCCAAAAAAAGCTGTCCAGAGTTTTTTAGATCGAAAACTTGATCGTTACACACCTAATACTGTCGTGAATAAGGCTGAGATAATTAAACGTTTAGAAAAAATAAAGGAAGATCGATTTTGCTGGTGTTTAGAAGAATTTTCTGAAGGTATAAATTCTATTGCTTCGCCACTCTTTGCAGAGAATGGGAATGTAATGGGAGCACTTCATGTCCATGGTCCGAGTTATCGTTTTCCTTCCGATTCAATGAAAAAAATTGTGGCAAATTTATTAGTTTCGCAAGCAGAAAAAATGTGTAAAGAGTTGAAACACAAATAATAAATACTTGTTACCGAATCGGATTTATTTCCAATTTATTAGGTAACATTTCTCGTTCAGATCATTAATTTTTTTTAACTTGAGGAGTTATTTCGACAGTTTCTTGAAATCGTTAGGAGTAAAAGTGAGTGATTTTCCTGAAAATGCAAAAGTATTAGTAATAGGAGCTGGAATAGTCGGAAATTGTCTAGTAGGACACTTATCTGATTTAGGGTGGGTCGATATTGTCCAGATAGACAAGGGACCTTTACCAAATCCTGGTGGTTCAACAGGCCATGCATCAAATTTTATTTTTCCTGTTGATCACAACAAAGAAATGGCTTTCTTGACAGCAGAATCACAACAACAATATGCAGATCTTGACTTACAAAATGTTCCCGGAGGAATTGAAGTAGCACGCGATGAAGTCCGCCTTGAAGAATTCAGACGAAGGATGACTTCGGCTAAAGCTTGGGGTATTGAATCTGAGTTGTTGACACCTGAACAAGTAAAGGAATTGGTTCCATTCATCAATGAGGAAGTAATTATTGGAGGATTTTACAGTCCTGGAGTTTCTGTTGTTGATTCCTTAGAAACAGGCACGCAAATGAGGTTGAGGGCTCAAGAAGCTGGCAACCTCGAGGTCTTTGCTAACACTGAAGTGCTGGATATAGAAACGACTGAAGATGAGATTGGTATAAAAAAAGTAAATGCCGTAGTGACTACCAGAGGTAGAATAGAGGCTGAATACGTAGTCATAGCCTGCGGGGTTTGGTCAGATCGTGTAGCGAATATGGCAGGAGCGACAATTCCTTTAACTCCTGCAGTCCACCAAATGGCTGATGTCGGACCAATAGATGTACTAGCAGAGACTAATAATGAAATTGGTTATCCAATTGTCCGAGATATGGACACATTCTGTTATGAGCGTCAATCGGCTGGTTCAATGGAAGTCGGTTCATACGCCCATAGGCCAATACTCCATCACCCTGATTCGATACCGTCCAATGAAGAGGCAGCTTTATCACCAACGGAACTACCACTTAGCCAAGATGACTTTGACCCTCAGATGGAACAAGCCATTGAATTAATGGACATGCTGGGTGATGCAGAAATTAAATATGCAATTGATGGGCTTCTGTCGTTAACCCCCGACGCTATGCCAGTACTAGGGGAGACAGTTGAAGTAGAAAACTTGTGGTCAGCAGCAGCCGTTTGGGTTAAAGAAGGACCTGGAATAGCTCAACTTGTTGCAGAGTGGATGACATACGGGTATCCACATATCACAGATCCTCACGGTTCCGATATAGCCCGCTTATATCCCGAAGAACGAGATTACGACCATATCTGCGCTCGTGCATCAGAACATTTCAACAAAACTTATGGCATTGTTCATCCAAGCGAACAGTGGGAAAGCAATAGAGGAAAAGCTAAAAGTCCGTTTTATTCTCGAGAAGAAGAATTGGGAGCGGTTTTTTATGAAGCTCGTATTTGGGAACGTCCTCAGTGGTATGAACACAACGCTCCACTAGTTGANAAATATGGAATTGAAGAAAGAGACACAGAGTGGGACAGCAGATGGTGGTCTCCCATAATCAATGCAGAACATTTGGCACTTCGAGAAAATGTCGGAATGGTTGATCTAAGCGCATTTCAAATCTTTGACATCACAGGACCAGGTGCGATTGAGTATGCCGAATATCTAGCAGTTAATAAAGTCGATGTTCCAGTAGGTAAGGCTATATACACACCTTGGCTCACACAAAATGGCGGTTTCCATTCAGATCTAACGATGATGCGTCTTGGAGAGGATCATGTGCGAGTTGTCACTGGTGCTTTTGACGGAGGTCGAGATTCTTTTTGGATGCGTAAACATATGCCCAGAGATGGTTCAGTAACTGTTACTGACAAGACTAGGGATATATGCACAATCGGTCTATGGGGCCCTAAGGCACCCGNAGTTTTACAACAGTTGACAAACGTGGATCTAACCCAAGATGGTTCTCCATATGGCCATGTTATTGATGCAGAGGTAGCGGGAGTTGATTGCAGTCTTTTNCGAATTTCATATGTTGGAGACACAGGATGGGAAATCTACACATCTTGGGAAGATGGNCCAGCTTTATGGGATGCACTGTGGGAAACAGGTCAAGAGCATGGGATAGTTCCAGTCGGNATAGGAGTTTATGGGCTCACNGGAAGAATGGAAAAGAGCTANAGGTTAATGGGAGCAGAACTTGAATCTGAATACAACCCAGTAGAAGCCGGTTTAGCAAGGCCGAAGGTAAAGGCAGNTGATTTTATTGGGAAAGATGCCTACTTGAAAATGCGTGACGAAGACCCTGTTGCAGTTCTTTGCACTCTCACAGTCGAAGATCTGACTGATTCTCAAGGGCGGAANCGTTATATGCAAGGTGGTAATGAGCCAATTTTNACTCTTGACAATGAACGGATAGTTGATTCNAAAGGNCGAGTGTCGAGAGTAACAACAGCTGGAAATGCCCCGTCAGTAGGAAAATATGCTTTGATGTCTTACCTCCCTCCTGAATATGCAGTCGAAGGAACAAAACTCCAGGTTATGTATATGAACGAGATTTTNCCTGTGGAAGTTGCGGTTGCTGGACCTGGTGGAATATTTGATCCAGATGATTCAAGGATGAAAGGCTGATTTGAATTGAAAATTCTTGTTTGTNTTAAACGAGTGCCAGCACCAGGAGCAAGAATAAATGTTACCGAAGATGGCAACGAAGTGGATTCGACACATTTGGGATTTACAACAAGCCCGCATGAAGAGTGTGCAGTCGAAGAAGCAGTTCAAATAGCAGAAAACCATGGCGGTGAAGTCACCGCAATCACATTGGGTCCTGAAGTTGCTGAAGAGCAGCTTAGGTATGCGGCAAGTGTNGGGGTTAATAATCTGATTCTCTTACCAATAGATGAACCAGATTGGGATCCGCAGAAAACANCTGATGCATTAACTAAAGCAATTACCGAAATNGAATCCTCCGAAGGCGTATTTGACTTAATTCTATTTGGAAATGAATCAGCAGATTCCGGAGGATTNCAAGTAGGAATACGTGTGTCGCACCAGTTGGGGAGACCAATNGTAAATGGGATTAAAAATATTGAAATATCAGANAATGAAGTAGACGCTCAGAGAGAGATTGATGGAGGGTTTGAAGTTTATAAATTGCCACTACCGGCTGCACTGGGAGTAAAAGAAGGAATTAATTTACCTCGTTATCCGACTATGAAAGGTCGCTTGGCTTCAAAGAAAGCAGAACTTAAAACACTCGAATNTTCAGCTGAAGATGGAGGTCAGAAAAGAAACAAGCTCCATCGCCCTGAAGAGCAAGTCAGNGAAACTGTTATTTTAGGCAATGGACCTGAAGCNGCACCAGCAATCGTTGACCTTCTAGAAGANNTGGGAGTGTTACAGTGACNCTTTTAGTTCTTTGTGACCATGATCGAGGCGTCATCTCAGATTCATCATTTGAGGCTCTAACTTTTGCAAGATCCATTGCTAATAGTAAAAATATTTCCCTACAAGCAGTTCTTATTGGCCAAGGAGCCGAACAAGCGGCAGAATCGGTTATTTCTTTTGGTGTTGAGACTGTAAAAGTAGCTTCCCATGAATGTTTAACTGATTATGGACCAGAAGTCTGGAGTGAAACACTAACGCAGATTGCTAATGAAACTTCAGCGAAAATTATTGTTTCGTGTGGGACTGATCGCGGTAATGAAGTTTTAGCCCATGTTGCTGCTCGTTTAGAGATGCCTTTTTTGGCTAATTGCCGAAAGATCCAAATAGAGAATGATTNATCTACCGCAACAAGAATTCAGTGGGGTGGNTCACTACTNGAAGACGTTACATCAAATGCAGAAGTTCAAATATTTTCCGTTGAACACCATTCGACTGAACCTGAGGCTCAGTCTTCTTCCGGGGGAGGAAGTATCGTTGGGTTCGAACCCGATTTGGATTCTGCACTGACGAGAACGATTGTTGTCGATCGGGTTGTCCGGACACATGGGATTACCTTGACGACCGCACCAGTAGTAGTAGGTGGAGGCCGAGGTGTCGGATCCGCAGAAGGGTTCGCTCCACTCGAAGAACTCGCAGAAGAAATTGGTGGGGTAGTGGGCTGTTCACGTGCAGTNACCAATAANGGTTGGCGCCCACANAGCGACCAGGTGGGTCAGACTGGAAATCGAATCGCACCTGAAATTTATATTGCTAGTGGTATTTCCGGAGCAATTCAACATTGGGTGGGTGCAATGGCAGCGAAAAATATACTCGCAATAAACACGGACCCTGAAGCAAATATGGTCACTAAAGCTGGTTATGCGGTTTTGGGTGACCTGCATGAAGTCATACCTGCTATTACAGCTGAAGTTCGTAGTCGACGAAACGCCTAACTGATCAAACTTTTATTGACTATTTTTTTCTCTGCTTAGATCTCTAACGAAAACACCAGATCTAGGTTTGGGCATCAGGTATGAAGACTTGGGTGGCATCAACTCACCCGCTTCTGCCACTCCCATCAGGTCTTTGATTTCTAATGGGTGCATTAAAAATCCGACCCATGAATCCTTATCACAACGTTCTTTAACAACATCTGCCCCTAGAGGTCCTGGAACATAGTCAATTAATTTATGAGTTCCAGGATTAACAACTCCAAAAATCGGTGAGAGAATGTGTTCCTGTAATCTCGCAACATCAAGTTGATCAACCAAATTGTTACCTTTGGATTCTGGAAGAATTATTTGGTGACTCTGACCATCTAAATAGAGTCCGACTTTTCCAATTCGCGCAGGTGTAGTTTCGTCGGACTTCTCTATTTCACACACTGAACTAATAGCCTTTAACAGATCTTGACAACTTCTACCTTCGGGGTCACTTACTCTTCGATGAAAAGGTAGGACCAACATCTCATCGTCGGGGAACAGAACCGCCAGTGTGGATTCCAGAGGTTCATAGTTATTATCTGATTTCTTTAGAGCTTCTTCAGCGGCGGCCATTCGATGGTGCCCATCAGTTATGTACAAAGTTTTACTGCTTATAAGTTCTGATAGCTCTTTTGCTGTTTCACCAACAACTTTCCAGATAGTTTGTTTCATTGCACTATCTTCAGTTATTAGAACTGGTTCGTTTAAAGTGCAATTAGTTATAGCTTTGTCTAGTTGTTCATCATTCTCATATGTTAAAGAAATTGGACTTGATGAAGCTCCAACTGCTACGAGATGACGTGACATCAGATCAGAACGTTCAGGTCTTACTTCTTCATGCTTAAGAATTTGAACACTTTCAGTGTCTTTAACTGGCACTAACCCCACGATCCCTGTTTGTGAATGGACGCTTCCATTGTGGGGGATGTCGATTCTGTAAATAAAAAGAGAAGGTTCATCAAAAGACTGATATACGTCAGCTTTGTAAAGGTGGTCCATTGCTTCTTTACATTCATTTAAGAGTTCTTCTACATTGTCGCGTTGTTCAACTGGTAGATCTTCTAGTGATCTGGTGATATTGAGAAAACTTAATTGATTTTCTGAAGTTATTACTTGTCTTTGTTCGGGAGTATAAGAATCGTATGGTCCGGTCGTTACTTTTTCTACCCATTCAGGTTTGATGACAAGACCTGGAAATCCTTTTAATCTAGACATGGTTAGCGGTTGCTTAATTGAACGTGAATTATGTGATCTATTTCTCTCAGCTGTGTAAGTGCATTTTCTGAAACGTCACCTGAAACGTCAATAATTGCTAGTGCAGCTTTTGAGCCTTCGAAAATTTTGTTTTCCATTGTCTCTACGTTTAGTTCTTCTTTTCTGAGGATTGCGAACACTTCAGCTAAAACCCCGACCTTGTCATAATGTCGAATCGTCAGTGTTGAACTCCCCACACGTTCTTTAGCGATGTTCACACAGTTGATTACGTTTCCTTCACGAAATGCGTCTATGACCCGTATTGTTTCTTCTACTGTTGCATTTTGTGCTTGTTGTGTAGAGGCGCCTATGTGATGTGTTCCTACAACGTTTGGATGTTGAGCCAGTTCAGATGAGAAGTGCCCAGTACCATTAGTGGGTTCGTCACAAAAAACGTCTAATCCAGCTTTGATATTTTTTTCATTTATGGACGCCAGTAGAGCAGTCTCATCAACAACTTCTCCACGGCTTGTATTAATTAGGATCGAATTGGGTTTCATCAGTTTCAAAAAGTCTTTGTTAACGAAATTTTTTGTTTCGGGTCCGCTCGGAAGATGTATTGAGATCACATCAGATTCAGTGATTAATTCTTCAAGAGTTTCGACGAGTTTTATGCCATTTGAGCGGATTCTGGATTCTGTCTCAGGCTTTCGTTGGGCTTTTTTCGCAATTACTGTTATTCCGAAAGAACGGGCCCTTTCGGCTACTGCTAAACCAATTTCACCTAGACCTACAATTCCGAGAGTTTTACCAAATAGTCCTTCAGCATCGCTGTAGATTTTTTTGTTCCATTTGCTTTCCCTCAGGTCAGCTGTAGCAGAAGGGATATGGCGATCGATTGAAATGATAAGACCCATAGCCAGTTCCGCTACTGCGATTGAATTTGTTCCGGGTACATTGCAAACGTAAATACCTGAGTCGGCCGCCCCTTGACAGTCGATTGTGTTAATTCCGGCGCCTGAGCGAACGACAAGTCCTAGGCAGTCAGACTTATCAAAAACCTCAGAGATCACTTTTGTGCTTCTGACTACAAGTATCTCAACGCCAGAGATCTTCTCTGGAATCTGTTCAGCTGTCAGGTCAGGTTCAACAATGCATTCGTAACCCTTTTGACGCAGGACTTCAATTTTGTCCTCTGGAAGTGCATCAGCTATAAGAATTTTCATTTTTCCTCCTCAGTGCGCTACAACCGGTAAAAAACGGGAAGTAGGGATCTTCGGGATTAATATCAGTCTAGTCGGTATCTAAGGTTTTTTGAATTAGTTTTTCTTTATCGACTGCGTGGGAGGCCAAGATGCCTTTCAGCTATGTTATTTCGGTTAATTTCACTCGTTCCTCCATAGATCGTTGTAACTGGAGCATGACGAGCGTCATAGTCAATCCACCCAGATGCTGCTGCATCTTCTGCACCGAAACTTAAAAGACCTTCGGCTCCTGCCATTTGTTGGAACCAACCGACCACCTTTTGGTATTCTTCAGAGGCATATATTTTTGCCATAGAACCCTCAACTCCCGGCATTCCTCCGGTTGCAGCTATCCATGCTGCCCTAAGAGTTAGTAGTTGCCCTACCTGGTTGATTATGGCCGTACGGGCTATTCGTTCTCTCATAAGAGTGTTATTTATCATTAAGCCTTCGTTCTTAGACGGTGTAGTTTCAGCCCAGTTGAGTACATGTTTCAGAAGAGGAACTGCAGGGTTTGTTCCTCCCATAACGCCTCGTTCCAAGGCCAAAGCAATCCCCATTACTGACCATCCATCATCGACTTCACCTAAACGCCATTGGTCTTCCACTTCTACATCGTCATAAAAAGTCGCATTGGTTATTTCTGAAGCCATAGTTGGGACAGGTTGAATTTCAATTCCTGCAGTGGCCATAGGAACGAGGAACATTGTCATCCCCTTATGTTTTGGTACCTCAGAATTAGTACGAGTTAATAAAAGAACCCAGTCTGACTCGTGGGCCATAGTTGTCCACATTTTTTGTCCGTTTATGATCCACTTATCTCTGACTTTCTCAGCTTTTGTGGTGATTGAGGCAACGTCTGACCCGTAATCTGGTTCGCTGTAACCGAGACAACAATTATGTTTCCCAGTAAGTAACTTTTTAAGAATTTCTTCATGATGAAATTCTGTTCCAACGGCATTGATGATCCCGGCAACCAGCATGGTTACTGCTAGACCGTCATATGGTGCACCAGCTTTTTCGAGTTCATTGAACAGAAGGTACAATTCCACTGGGTCACGATCCCCATAACCTGGTACCGCTCCTGCCAGTAAACCTTCTGAAGCTAGGGCCTCATTAAAACTTTTGTCATTGAATGTTCCTGTTTCATGCATATTTGAAATTATTTCTGAAGTGAGATTATTTTCGATAAATTTTTTAACCTGAGACCGGAAATCAATTGCTTTTTCAGAGAGTTCGAAATCCATTATTCAGCCCTCACATCTTTTAGGAGAAGGTCAGCGAGGTGAAGACATTCCTCTGAAGGGCTGTTAAGAATTTGAGACCATGCTCTGGCTCTGCGGTAAAAAAGTTGTATGTCGTATTCTTCTGAGAAACCATAACCTCCGTGGTAATGAAGGCCGCGATCTGTTGCATGTAGTGAGGTTTCTCCTGCAAAAACCAGTGACATAGAGGCGAGGGTAGCGAAATCAGAAATTTCATTATCGGTTAAATTTATTGCTCCGGGTATGTCCCTGTCTCCTGCCCACGCTGCTTTGTTTACGAGTAGGCGAGCTCCATCACATAAACCTGGTAAATCTGCCAGTCCATGCTGAACAGATTGAAAACTGCCAATTGGTTTTCCAAATTGGTGACGATCTTTCACGTATTCAACGGTCATTTCGATCGAACTGCGAGTTATACCAACCAGAAAAGCTGAAATCAGAGTTTTCCACTCGTTCAAGGCCTTATCGAAAAGCTCAGTGGCTTCTCTTCCTTCTGCAATTACGTCCGCATTTCTTATTTCACGATGGGCGATTGGAAGATCGCCATGATTTGGTAAGGATTCGTTAGGCGGTTCATCAGCAAGGAGCAGCAGTTTGTCTTCATTTAAAGCGATTAATCTGTTTGCTATAGCACCTGTCGGAACTGATCTAGCTACACCGTTTTCCACTGGCCTTACCACCAGACCAGCTATAAGAGTTCCAGTCAAAACTTCTTCTTCTAGTAAGTCCAACTTTTCCAAAACTCTTGATGTTACTACGTGATCAATAATAGGAAGAGGCGCAATTTGGGATCCGGCTTCCTCAGCAACAATTACAAGGTCAGATAATGAAGCACCTCCACCAGTCGGCGGTGAAACCCCCATTCCGGGTGCTCCCGTTTCTGATAGACGTTTCCATGCTTTTACGTCAAAGCCTAAAGGCATTGAATTCCTAGCACTTTCAGGTCCGGTTTGTTCAACAAAGAAACTAGAGAAAACGTCCCTAATAGCTTCTTGGTCTGCACTCATTCCTAGATCCATAAATAAATCCTATCTAAGCTCCGTTCGTGGAATTGCATGTGGAGTAGATAGTGTCCGTTTATGGAACAAAATATAAAAGGCGCAGAGGGCATTGACGTAGAACAGATTGGCTCTCAGGCAACAATTACGATTAACCGACCTGATGTGATGAATGCCATGACAACTCAAATGTTTGCTGATTTTGGAAGAATTTGTAGGGAAATATCCAGAAGCGAAACTGTAAGAGTTGTTGTGATCGCCGGCGCTGGAGGAAATTTTTGTTCGGGAGCGGACGTTAGCGGACAAGGAAGTCAAGCAAACTCTGGAAAAAAACATGTGCATATAAAGAATATGCGACAGATAAGTGAGTCAGTTCTCGCCCTAAATGAGATCCCGCATCCCGTGATCGCGAAAATAAGAGGTGTAGCAGCAGGGGCTGGCATGAATCTCGCATTAGGTTGCGACATTCTCATCGCTTCGGAGACAGCTAGATTTTCAGAGATTTTCGCACGCAGAGGACTATCTATTGATTTCGGTGGTTCCTGGCTATTACCGAGACAAATCGGTTTACACAGAGCCAAGGAATTGGTTTTGATGGCTGATGTAATAGATTCCGCAGAGGCTGACCGCATCGGCCTAGTAAACCGAATAGTTACAGAGGAAGATCTTGACAATACCGTTCAAGACTTTGCCGATCGTTTAGCATCAGGACCACCAATTGCACTCTCAATGAGTAAAAAACTGTTAAACGCTGGAATCACCTCTTCGCTGAGTCAGTCCCTCGAAGCTGAAGCTCAAGCGCAATCAGTTAACTTCGAGACAGAAGACATTAAAGAAGCTGCCTTAGCGTGGATAGAAAAACGTTCTGCAGATTTTAAAGGTTTCTGAATCCAAACCTCAGATTGTGTTCGGAGGAAAACCCGGACCTTCACGATCTCGACCTGACATGTCAGCATTTAGTCTTGCTTTTTCCATCAAAGTCTTCACTACATCGTCAAGTTCTGATGGTTCATCCCCCTGAGTTTCACTCGGACCAAGATGCCATCCTTCAGCAATACCAAGTTTGTCACCACGGATGTCAAACACACGACCGGTCACATTCTGAGCTTGTTCACTGCAAAGCCAAGTTGCGATTAGAGCAATCCATCTAGGCGACATCGACTCACGAATCTCATCGCTAACTCCGTCAGTTCCACCCATCAAAGGTTCGGTAAGCCGGGAGATTGCTGTTGGAGCTAAGCAATTAACAGTCACTCCGTATTTGAAAAGTTCTTGTGCAGCAATAACACTAAAAGCAGCGATTCCGGCTTTTGCGGCACCGTAGTTAGTTTGGCCGACGTTTCCGTAAATACCCGAAGGTGATGAGGTGTTAATCACGCGTCCAAAAGTTTCACCACCTGCTTTAACAGATTCTCTCCAAAAAACTGAAGCGTGGTGAGTCGGAGCAAAAGTTCCTTTCAAGTGAACATTTATGACTGAATCCCAGTCGTCTTCAGACATTGAAAACAACATTCGATCTCTGAGGATTCCAGCGTTATTTATGAGTATGTCTATTCGACCCCATTTATCAACCGCTTCTTGTATCATCGCTCCCGCAGCATCAAAATCGGCAACATTGCAGCCATTGACTATCGCTTCACCACCCATGTCGACAATCTCGTTTACTACTTCTTGTGCCGGAGTGAGATCTGCACCGTGTCCTGATTCATCTCCTCCTAGGTCATTGACTACTACTTTGGCACCTTCACTGGCAAGCATAAGTGCATGCTCGCGTCCTATTCCTCTCCCAGCACCGGTGACAATTGCTACTCGATTTTCACAAGATTTATTCATTACTGACCTCCATTTAGTATTTCTATTTGCTGACGATACAACCCATTATGAAAAATTCATTTCAAAATCTAAAGTCTCTCAAATTTTTCGAGATCTAGAGTCCACGCGGAAAGATTTTCGTAACCATTTTCAGTGATTAACACCTGGTCTTCCAATTTTACTCCTTGACCACCCGAGCGTGATCCAACATAGGCTTCAACAGTAAGCACCATTCCTGGCATCAGAACTCCGTCGTATCCGGATTCTTCCCAAGCTTCTGGGAAAACAATGTCTGGATACTCATCACATTGACCCACCCCGTGAAATAGGCATGAATAGTGTCGATAATCTTCAACTGGAGGAGTCCACGAGTTGTGGGTTAATTCATAGAAGGTAGTTCCAGGAGTTAGTAACTCCATGTTTTTGTGCATTTGTTCGACCGCTAATGAATGAACTTCTCTTTGTTGTTTGTTTGGTTTAGCGTCTCCGCAGATCCAAGTTCTTGAGATATCTGTCATCATTGAGTACGGGCCAACAAAGTCTGTATCGAAGGCTACAAGATCGCCTTCATTGATGATATTACTACTCGACTCTTGGAACCAAGGGTTAGTTCTTTCTCCTGCTGAAAGAAGCCTGCACTCCATCCATTCCCCATGTCGAGAAAGCATTTCTGACCACATGACAGCCCAGAGTTGATTTTCGGTTATACCTGATTTCATTGCTTCAAATGTCTTCTGACAGGCAACTCGAGTCGTTTCCACAGAACATCTCATGGCAGTGATTTCATCATCTGATTTGATCATTCGAGCTGATTCCATGATCTCAGTGCCTTCGACCAAATCTAAACCTGCTTGTTGAAGAGCCTGGTTTCCTGCAATTGTGGTGACGTCAACTGCTAAACGACGGTTTCCACCACCATGAGTTTTAATCAGTTCAGCTATTTCTAAAGCAAATTTTTGCGCTTGTTCTTCAACTCGATTTCCTGCGACGAAATAGAAGAAAGTTGTTGCAGGTCTGACTTCATCAACTAGATGGTTGTGTGCAGATAAAAATTCACAGTTCGGGTAATCAAATTGAATAAGCGGACCGTCTGTTGCCAAGAAAACATATCTAGAAGGGTTATGAGTGATCCACAACTGCATATTTGGTGAATAAGTTGCGTACATCTGGTTCATTGGGTCAAAAAGTAAAATTCCTGCCAGGTCAGCTTTCTCGAGTTCAGAGCGGATTCTTTTCACCCTGTATTCCATCATTGCTTTCTCATCGGGTAACGAAAGTTTTGCTTCAGCCCATTCACTTAGTGCAGGTTCACCAGGGCCAAGTACCATTCTGTGTCCTGTGGTTGAAGCCTTACGTATAAGTGGATCGTTAGGGTCTTCAGAAATTTTGTTATGTGCTCCCATGTAATTTAATTCCCTCAGTTACGCATCCGAGACCCTTTAGGATCGAATAGTGGTTCATTTATCCGTTTTGCTTCACGGAGTGTTCCCAATACTTCTATTTCAAATCCTTTATCCACATCTGAAAGCTCTGAAGGAAGGTAACCGAGCGCACATGATGCTTTCGACCAATGCGCATATCCTCCAGATGTGGCCCAACCTACAACTTTTCCGTCATGCCAAATGGGTTCATCACCGAGTACATCAGAGTTGTTGGCATCAACGACGAAAGCGCTGAGTTTTCTCTTTGGCCCTGCTTCTAATATGGCAGCAAGTGACTCTTTGCCGACAAAGTTTTCTTTATCGAATTTTACGAAATTGTCCAGTCCAGCTTCTAGAGGATCGTAAATAGGCCTGTATTCAGTGGCCCAAGAACCAAAGTTTTTATCAAACCGCATACTGTCCAACGCGCGTAATCCAAAAAGACTCAGATTAAATTCTTTTCCAACATCAGTCAGAAGGTCATAAAGTTGTGATTGAAGTGACGACGGAACCCATATTTCGTAACCAAGGTCACCTGTAAAAGTTATTCTTCCTACTAAAGATGGGATCATTCCGATTGCCATATTTTTAATGTCTAAGAATCTAAAGCTTTCAGCAGATACGTCTTCGTTTGTGATGGAACTTAGAAGGTCTCTGGAAGAAGGCCCTGCAATCGACAAGCCAGTCATATCGTTGCCTATTGGCTTATAACGGATGGTTGGGTCATTGTCGATGTGTTCAAGGAACCATCTCTGGTGATAGCCCTCAGCTATTCCTGAACCAAAAAGAATAAATTTTTCTTCTTCTGTAATCTGGTCAGCAAGGGAGGCCACAGTGAAGTCTCCTATAAGTTTCCCTGTCTCGTTTAACATTGGAGCTAGGGCTATTCGGCCATTTTTAGGAATTTTGTTAGTTAGTAGCTTTTCTAAAAATTCTCTTGCGCCAGTTCCACTGAATTCATGTTTTGCGAAACCTGTTATTTCCATAAGTCCAACATTTTCGCGTACTCCTCTAACTTCTTCAGCTACCACGGGGAAAGCATTAGATCGTTTGAAAGTGACTTCTTCTATTGGCTCTTTCCCAATTTCTTGAAACCAGAGAGGGTATTCAAGTCCGTACGCGGCACCCCAAACGGCATTCGCGTCAGTTAGTTTGTTGAAGATTGGTGAAGTATGAAGTGGTCTACCTGCCGGTAGCTCTTCATTAGGGAAACTTATCTTGAAGCGTCTAGTGTAGTTTTCGACTACTTTCGTCAACGTATAGTCCGGCGTAGTCCAATCACCAAAACGTGAAACGTCCATTCCCCAAACATCAAAACCCGGATCACCAGCAGTAATCCAATTTGCCATCGCCAGTCCAACACCTCCACCCTGGCTGAGGCCAGCCATCACACCACAAGCGACCCAGTGGCCTCTTTGACCTCTTATAGGGCCGATTAACGGATTGCCGTCAGGAGCGAATGTGAATGGTCCATTGATGACTTGTTTGATACCGGCATCTGCATAAATGGGAAAATGTGAAAACCCTACTTCGAGTGAAGGGGTGAGTCTTTCCAGATCAGGGGTGAGAAGTTGCGCACCAAAATCCCAAGGGGTTGATTTAGTTTGCCAAGGGACACATGCTTGTTCGTAGGTTCCGAGAAGAAGGCTTTTACCCTCGGCCCTCAAGTAAATTTCGCCGCTGAAGTCAATTACTCCTCGACCGTGACCATCATTTTCTTCAAGCCATGGTTCTATTTCAGGTAGCTCTTCAGTGAGAAAGTACATGTGTTCCATTGCCTGAACCGGTAGTTCAATGCCACACATTCGACCAACTTCTCTAGCCCACAAACCTCCAGCGTTTACAAAATTTTCACAATTTATTATTCCTTTGTCTGTTAATAGGTCCCAAGTGCCGTCAGGTTGTTGAGAAATTTCTTTTACCCATGTATTTCTTTCAATTTCAGCCCCTAAAGATCTTGCTGCAGATGCGTAAGCGTTTGTGACGCCTGAAGGGTCGACGTGCCCACCGACTGGATCCCAAAGGGCACCTACAAAATATTTTTCCTCTAGGAAAGGAACAAGATTTTTTGCTTCTGAAGTTGAAATTATTTCCGTTTCCATGCCCAGATATCTACCTCGGGCATGAGCCATTTTCAGCCAATCCAATCTGTCTTCGTTATCTGCCAACATCAGCTCGCCAGTCAGATGGATTCCACAATCGACTCCAGTTAACTCTTCAAGTTCTTCATAGAGTTTTATTGTGTANCTTTGAAGCGCAGCTACGTTCGGATCTCCATTCAGGGTGTGCATACCCCCNGCTGCGTGCCANGTTGAGCCTGCTGTAAGTTCTTTTCTCTCNAGAAGNACNACGTCGGTNCANCCNGCNTTGGTCAAGTGATACAGCACNCTNCAGCCGACAACTCCTCCACCTACAACTACNACTTCAGCTTTTTCTTTCATNNTTCTCTTNCTTAATAATCAGTTGGNACGCCACCTTCAGCAACTCTTCTTTCGAGGTATTCATCTAATTCGGTACGGATATCTTCTTCCATGGGTGGNTCTTCATGTGAGTCAATTAGTTGTTTTGCTAGTTTTTCAGCNCGNTGGTGAGCTTCTTGACGNCCNGACTCGTCCCATGATTCATANTTNCTCCAGTCTGAGACCATTGGACGAAAATGTTCGGTTTTGTANCGTTCTTGAGTGTGTTCTGAACCGAAGAAGTGACCCCCGGGNCCTACTTCCGCNATTGCTTCTACNGCTAGGGNGGCGTCGTCTACAGTGACTGGTTCCAACATGGAATTGACCATGTTNAGAACATCTGCATCTATAACCATTTTTTCNTANGAAGCGAGGAGACCACCTTCGAGCCAGCCGGCTCCGTGGAGCAGAAGGTTTACACCGCCCATAATTGCACCCCATATAGAAATGACACTTTCATACATTGATTGAGCATCGACACTGTTTGNTGCGTTCACNTTGGATGANCGGTAAGGAAGNCCNTANCGCCTAGCTAGTTGNCCTCCGATAAGGCAGGCTTTCCAGTATTCAGGTGTTCCAAATGCNGGCGCCCCGGANTGCATGTCAACATTNGAAGTNAAACCCCCATAGATNACAGGTGCCCCTGGGTTAACNAGTTGTGTNTANGCAATTCCCGCTAAAGCTTCAGCATTTTGNAAAACTAGTGCTCCNGCAACGGTCACNGGNGCCATGGCACCNGCCAATGTGAAGGGAGTTATGCAAATAACTTGATTTCGTGNAGACATTTCTTGAATCCCATGAAGCATNACAGTGTCNTATCGCAANGGTGTACTCGCATTAATTACTGAAAAAATTGAAGGTTCTGAGTTGAAAGTTTCTTGNTNTACACCTCTGGCNATCCGAGTAATTTCCATTCCATCGATATTTCTTTGTCGCCCNAGGCTGTAAACGAACGGTGGNTTGTCAGAAAGAGTTACAGCATCATGAGTTGCNTATAAATGNCNGACNGAAGCGTGTATGTCNGTTGGTTCCACTGGATAGCCAGCAGTTGTNTGGAGACAGTTAAGCATCTGAGTCAATTTGATCAGATTNCGAAAATCNTCTCTATTGCCGTCACGTCGATCACGTCCCAAACCGGTCACGAAGGGAGGGCTGGCNACTGCNGTATAAGTAATCCATTTNCCACCCATAATGAAGTCNCTTTGAGGTGTTATTCCNTGCATCTTGAATTCATTAGGCGCAGTGGAAATAANTTCCATGANCATCTCAGGNTCGAATCTGACTTGTTGGTCTTTAACAACAGCTCCGGCATCTGCNAACTGTTGNCAAGCTGTTTCNTCTAGAAANGCAATCCCAGTTTCTGNAAGAACTTTCAAAGAGGCTTGGTGAATTGATTCNAANTCATCTTCAGANACTGCCCNCAGAGGTTCGAATCTGTGTNTNGGNTGAATTGGAGAAGGNTGCTGNACGTTTTTTGANTCNTTGNCNCTTCTTNGAGCNCTNCCNCCACGTCTCCGNTCATCTGGCATTAGANATCCTAAAATTGTGNCTGTTCATTTTNCGAAACCTTCTNTTCCTGAGGGTGGATCGTANAGGGGGGTTAGCTGCANTTCGTCTCCCTCCCAAGGATTAGCTTTCACNACATTTTCATTTAANTCGACACCAAGNCCNGGTTCTTTNGATGGTATTACTAGNCCATCTGAGAATTCAATGGGTTTTTNGAGGATNTCGGCATGGAAACCAGACCAATCTNCGATTGATTCAAGAATNAGAAAGTTTGGAGTGCAAGTAGCCAGTTGNATATTTGCAGCGGCGACNANAGGTCCGCAGTAACAGTGTGGAGCCAGTAAAGCCTGTTTCACNTCTGCNATTGAAGCNATTTTTTTGCCTTGAAGAATACCTCCGCAACGTCCAAGATTTGGTTGGATTATTGAAGCTGCATTTGACTCAAGAAGCGTTGAAAATTCACTTACTGTTGTGAGNCTCTCTCCAGTTGCAACNGGAATAGATGTTCCNGCNGCAACTNGTGCCATTCCTTTTACGTCATCAGGAGGNACAGGNTCTTCAAACCAGAGNGGGTCNTATTTTTCTANAACTCTCGCAAGTCTTAGCGCTCCTGAAGGAGTGAATTGTCCATGGGTGCCAAANAGTATGTCAGCTTTTGTGCCAAGAGTTTCACGGAGGGCTTTAACCATTGATTCGCAAAATTCCAATTCGCTTGGNGTGGGTTGACGNCCNTCAAAAACTGANTAAGAACTAGCNGGGTCAAATTTGACTGCNGTAAAACCNTTTTCAACNGCNGCAGNAGCAGCTTCAGCAGCTAAGGAAGGGTCGTTATAAATNTGTTTTTCTGTTGANGGGTTGTATGTATCNTCNCCNTCNGGNGGGTATAGNTAGGTGTAAGCACGNAATCCTTCNTGCACGCGGCCNCCNAGAAGTTCATAAATCGGCTTGTTGCATTCTTTTCCAATTAAATCCCAGCAAGCCATTTCNAGTGAACTGATTACGCCACATAANGTGGGGTCAGGNCGNAGTGTGTATCCGACTCCATAAGATCGACGCCAAAAAGTTTCAATATGAAAAGGATTTTCACCTATGAGAAAACGATCTGCGNTATCTTCGATCATTTTTGCAATGAGNTGNGGATTAAAGGAAGCTGCGTATGCNTCTCCAATTCCAGAAACACCATTGTCAGTTGTCAGTTTTACAAAAATGAAATAGCGNCCTCCNTGACGTGGCGGAGGGTTGGCTACAACAAATGTTTCNACCTCAACGATTTTCATTTTAAANCCCCCTTAAGANCCAGGACATACCACAGCACGTATAACTGAACCGTTACGCATTTCATTAAGAGCATNNTTAATGTTNTCCAATGNGTGGGTGCTTGAAACCATATTTTCAAGATCGAGTTTTCCATCACGCCACAAATCAANCATTNCAGGAATGTCTGAATGCGGTCTAGAGGTNCCCATTTTAGAGCCTAGNATTCTNTGNTTTCTAGCTGCNAGTAAACCTGGATCNAATTCTGTTTTAACNCCATCTTCNGGCATGCCTACCANNACNAGAGCACCCATTGGTGATANAAGNTNCATNGACATTGNAATTGCTGAAGGTGCGGCAGTGCTTACAAATGNGAAATCNGCCANNNACCCTNCAGTNGTTTCCTGAATNATTTCAGANAGGTCTTCCGAAGGCTCGAAAGCATGAGTAGCACCGAACTTAATTGCTAGTTCTCTTTTATTTGCTAAAGGATCAACCGCAATTACATATTNCGCTNCAGAAATTTTTGCTCCCTGAATTGCGGCTANACCAACNCCACCACAACCNACTATCACAGTAATGTCACCACTTTNAACTTNNGCNGTGTTGAATACAGNGCCCATTCCNGTCATTACTCCACAACCNAGAAGAGCNGCAAAATTTACAGGTAAGTCTTTCGGTACAGGAACGCATTGTGAAATATGAACNACNACTTCTTCNGCAAANCCTCCNGTGTTGAGACCATGNGTTATCANCTCACCNGTTNTTGCCTCCANNGGGCTGGNTTCATGAAGCCTGAGCTTNCCTGTGCAAGCTACGTCNTGTCCTCGCTTGCAAGCTAAACATTGACCACAGGTTCGGATCAAGGAAACGACNACTTGATCTCCAATACNTAGTTCTGTTTCTGTTTCTGGTCCTATCTCAGCNANNTTTCCNGATACTTCGTGTCCCAAAACGACCGGATATCCAATTGACCAACCTCCATCTATGTAGGTGATATCAGAATGGCAGATAGCACANGCNTCTACAGTTACTCGAATTTCATCTTGTTCAGGGTCCGACAATCGGATCTCTTCAATGGTTAAGTCAGTTTTAGGCTCGCGGCATACAGCAGCTTTGATAAGAGTCATCGAAAGTTCCTAGACATCAGCGAAGATTACTTGAACTTGTTGTTATATAAAAGTCGAAAAGAGGTAAAAAAACTAGGATTTATCCAAGAATTATTTCTGACACCTCGCGTAGTTCATCAAGTGAGCGTGCAGAAATATTCAACATGGTTATTGGACTGTCTTCGAAAGCTTGAACCCTGTCACGAATTCTGTCTGCTGGTCCAACAAGACTTATCTCATCGCAGAAGTCACTTGGTACTGAAGCAATTGCTTCTTCTCGTTTACCTTCTAGAAATAATTCCTGTATACGTTTAGCTTCGGCTTCAAATCCCATTCGGGACATTAACTCTGTATGAAAGTTTTTTCCTTTCGCCCCCATGCCGCCTATGTAAAGGGCGATACTCATTTTGATTGGGAGTAGACCTGTTTCAATGTCATCAGTTACATTCACGATCATATTAAGAGGTATCTCAAAACTGTCTTTACGATTTGAGATCACTTCACTGTATACGTCTTGACGATATGGCGAATAGTAGAGAGGTAGCCAGCCGTCAGCGATTTCACATGTTTGAGCTACATTTTTCGGACCTTCCGCTCCAATAAAAATAGGGATATCGCTTCGTAGGGGATGGGTCATAATTTTCAGGGGTTTACCAAGTTCGGTCGAATCAGGCCCTTTGTAAGGATGTTGAAAAAATTCACCTTCGTAAGAAAGGTAATCCTCACGAGCGAAAGCTGATCTTAGGATTTCAACGTACTCTCGAGTTCTAGCTAAAGGCCGTTTAAATGGTTGTCCATACCACCCTTCCACCACTTGAGGCCCGGATACTCCTATGCCAAGAATTAAGCGACCGGAAGATAAGTGATCAAGAGTTACTGCATGCATAGCACAAGCTGTTGGTGTACGAGCTGCGATTTGAACAACACTTGTACCTAAGCGAATTTTTTCAGTTACAGCAGCTAAATGCGCCAGTGGAGAAAAAGCATCGGAGCCCCAAGATTCAGAAGTCCAAACTGTGTCAATACCCAATTTTTCAGCTTCCTGTGTGAGCGGAACCCAGTCTTTGGGCGGTTGAGCTGACCAGTATCCCCAAATCAATCCAAGTTTCATTCGACACCTTTCTTATATCGTTACTCGTTAGAAGTAATGCAGTAGTCGTATCTTAAATGTTTTTTAGGCCGGAGCAGTGATTAACTCTGTTGCTTTGAATGCAGCCCAAACTTCGTCACCTTTATGTAGATTGAGAACTTCAAAAGCATTTTTAGTAATTTCGGCCATGAAATTTAATTGGCCATCCAAGTTGATTCGAACATTTTCCCCTACATGGTTTATTTCTAAGATTTTTGCTTTAAGGACGTTTCTAGGACTTCCGATCGGTTTTTCTCTATAAAGAGCAATAGATTTTGGAGGGATCACGATATTGACTTGGCCTTGAATTGATTCGCTTAAAATTAGTTCCACTCCTTTGCTGGTCATGGCGACCAGACCATCAGCTAAAGCAGGTACGAAGTTCAATCCAACTAGAGAAGCAGAATAAGGAGTTGCAGGGGAATTTCTTACTTCATCTGGTGTTCCTGACTGAGTTATTTCACCTTTTTCTAAAATAATTAGACGTTCTGACAAAGAAGCGGCTTCAAGAGGGTCGTGTGTAATCAGCAAAGTCGCTACTCTCTTTTGTGTTTTTAAATACCGGTGAATAGTTTGTTTACTCTTTTCATCAAGACCTGTAGAAGGTTCATCGAGTAAGAGAAGCTGAGGCTTAGAAGCGATCGCTCTAGTAATTGCGACACGTTGAGATTCACCTCCGGAGCAATTGCCTGCTTTTTTGTCTTGTACATGTTCCAGGTCAAAGAGTTCGATCAACTCAGATACCTCTTTTTTGGATGAATTTGGACTGAACTCAATGTTTTGTTTCACAGTTAAATGATCAAAAAGCATTTGGTTTTGAGGTACCCAACCGACATTTCTGAAACGGGAATGGAGGAAAGTATTTTCTGAATCGACGATGTTCTTATTTATTCGCAGACTTCCTGTAGTCAGCTTTTCCAGACCACATATAAGTCTTAAAAGTGTTGATTTTCCTGAGCCGTTCGGACCGAGAAGACTGACTGTTTCATTCTTATTAATTTGAAGTTTGACTTTTAAAGTGAAGAGTTCGAGGTCTAAAGACCCATTAAGTTGCAGCATCGTTATCTACTCGGCAACCACTGATCGCGGAACGGTATAAGAATCGCAAGCGAAGTTACAATCATCACCAAACTAAGAGCTAAAGCTGCTTCAGGTTTAGTTTCTAGTGCTAGAAAAATTGCCAGAGGTAAGGTTTGGGTCTCACCAGGCATATTCCCAGCGAAAGTAATAGTTGCACCAAATTCTCCAAGAGCTCGAGCCCAAGATAGAGCGAGCCCTGCAATTATTGAAGGGAAAATACGAGGAAGTGTGATCCTTAAAAATATTTTTGGCGGAGAAGCTCCAAGCGTTTCTGCTGTTTTTTCAAGATCTTCATTAATAGAGCGGAAAGCTGATTCAACAGCAACTACAAAAAAAGGCATTGAAACAAAAACTGCTGCCACCACTGATCCAGCTGTAGTAAATGGAAGAGTTAAACCAAACCAGTCACTTAGCCACTTACCTAAAAAACCTTGTCTCCCAAAAGCGAAAAGTAAAGCAGTGCCACCTACCACTGGAGGAAGAACCATTGGGAGAAGCACTATAGCGCGAAGTAATTTCATAAAAGGAAAATTAGATCTGGCTAAAAACCATGCGATTGGAATTCCAAATACAAGCACTGCTAAAGCGGCTGAAAAACTTACTAACAAGGAAAGCAAGAAAGCGTCGAGAACGACATCACTTCCAAGAAGGTCAGCCAGTCCAGACCAAGGCATTCTCTGCAAAAGTCCTATTAGCGGCGATAAAAGAAATAAAATCGCAATAGTTGCAAATAAAACGACTGTTTTTGGGATTCTATTCATAAGGAAAATCCGTGACTAGAAAAAATTTCTTTAGCGATATCGGAAGTTAAAAAGTCATTGAAGTCAGTTCCTTTTTTGCCGCTAGATGCCGCTGCGTAAGAGACGCAAGGACAAGTAATTTCTTGAGGCCATGCCGCAGTTACATTTGGTTCATTCTTGAGGTCAGTTTCGTAAACAATTCCTAGGTCTACTTCCATTGAGGCCACACGCGTTAAAACAGCCTTAACATTCATTTCGTATGTATCTGCATTTATGATTCCAAACTTTGATTTTGTGGCATCGCCACATGGAACTCCCTCCGAGCAGATTGCTATAAGTTTTTCATCGCTGGTTAAGTCACTTGGTCCAAAGCTTTTATCAATAAAAGCGACAGGTTTAACTACAACCAAAGAGTTGTAAGCGAAACCCTCCAGAATGCTCTCAAAACCCAAACCGTCAACAAGGTCAACATCTGCTGTGATGAAAACATCTGTATCTGCTCCATCTCTAAGTTGTGCGGCTAAGTGATTTGAACCGGCAAAAACGATCTTTGCCTCAACTTTATAAATTTCTTCATATCGTTCGACCACTGCAGAGACTGCCTCGGTAAGAGAGGAAGCAGCATAAATGTTTACTTCCTGCTCTTCTTTGCCACACCCAAAGCAAGTTAAGCAAAAAATTCCAACGATTAATAACTGTTTGTTTAGTCTCTTATGGACTCTCAATAACCACATTTGTTGCCTTTATCGCAGCTACTGCCAGAGCACCAGGTTTCAATCCGAGCTCTTTAACTGCTTCAGCCGAGATTAAAGAAACAACGCGATACGGACCAGCTTGAAGTTCAACTTGAGCCATAACTCCATCAGCGACGACACGAGTGATTAAACCAGTGAAACGGTTTCGAGCTGAAAGAGTAGCTCCTTCCTGTTCACTCGAATTTGAAATTTCTTGGGCAAGTTTTGCAAGTTCAACTCCGTTTATGAGCCGGTGTCCGCCTTCAGTTCTTTCAATTGAAAGACGACCGGAGTCCGCCCATCTTCTGACTGTGTCTGCGCTGACACCGAGTAATTGAGCTGCTTCACCAATTCTAAACTTGTACATACAATAAAAAATACTGTAAAACCTTGCAAATACAACTTTTTTTATTCAAAAATATAAATTATGATTTTCCTATGAGTATTAAAGTCACAATCGAAGATATAGACAAACGCCTTTCTGAATATGGTCATTCTGCGTTTGTAGTAACCATGACTGAAGAGGGAAAAGCAAAAATCGTTCATTCAGTAATTTCTTTAGAAGATGATTGTCTTATCTGCTCGCCTGGAAAAGGAACACTAAAAAATTTAGCTGACTCGAGTTCAGTCAGTTTGATCTTCCCTCCTCATTCTGATGACGCATACAGCATGATTATTGATGGAGATGGACAAATCCTAGATTCAGAAAAAGGTTCTATAAAAGTTAAAATTACTGGAGGTGTTCTACACAGACCTGCAGCACAGAGTTCGAATGAGGGACCCAAGTGTTAAAAATTAAGAATCAGATTTTTTCTTCTTAATTTGAGCTAAATATTCTGCCTGTGCTTCTTGCGATTCCGGATCAGCCATCGCAACTTCCAAACCATCCGCATCAGCCCATGACCTAACAGTTCCGACCATCTGAGAAGTAACCGCATTTACATGCGCTTTTGTCGAAAGAGTAGCGATCCTAGATTTTGCTTCAATGATTGAAACTAAATCGTTTACAACAGAGTCGATTTCATCAATAGTTGTGACTTTATTTACAAAACCTATTTTGGACGCCTCTTCAGCATCAAACGGTCTACAAGTCATGACCAATTCTTTTGTCAAAGCAGGTCCTATTTCTCTTACAAGTCTCGGGATTCCTCCCCAAGCTAAAGGAATTCCCAGATCGACTTCTGGAATAGAAAAACTTGTTTCAATGGAAGCAACCCTTAAATCACATGCAGCTGCCAATACGAGACCGCCACCGACAACATGACCATGAAGACGTGCTATAGCTATTGGAGCCATCCCTTCGATTGCATCAGCCATAACTCGACCCAAGTCAGCAGGTTTTTTACCGCCTGTCTCTCCGGAAGCGTTTTGGTTGTTGCCTCCGAAAGCATCAATATCAAAGCCAGCGCAGAATGACCTACCTGCCCCACTAACAACAACAACACGCAAATCAGGTTGTTGGTCAAACCAATCCGCAGCTTCAGTAATTTCTTTCATCAGAGCAACCGACAAGGCGTTTAGACGCTCAGGTCTGTCCAGTTGCATCTGAGCTGTTCGCCCATTAGAAGAAACAACTAAATGTTCAAAACTCGGCTCATTGCCCATTTCAATTACCTTCTACTTCTGAAAGCAAAACTTCAACCTCAAATTTTTCTCCTGCGACAAGGGTTACATTTTCGGCTTTTGCAGCAGCAGAAACATCATCTAAAGCCAAACGAAGAAGGTCGAGTCGCTCCGAAGTGTCAATAACCGTGCAATTCTTGACTGGTGTTGCCAGCGAACATTTTGCTTCAGTTTTTTTCTTACGAATCTCAGCTATTACCTGTGCAGCTACAACAGCGATTTCTTGATCTCCAAAAGAGCCTGAAGTTGCAAGTAAATTTTCATTTGAAGGCCAATCTTGCTGATGAATTGAACCTTCTCTCCACCATGACCAGACTTCCTCGGTAACAAATGGAAGAAAAGGTGCAAAAAGTTTTAGCAGAGTTTGCAGTGCTAAACGTAATGCATGTTGAGCTGAAGTTGCATTCGTATTTTCTTCGCCATAAGCGCGAACTTTGACAAGTTCCAAATGGTTATCCGTAAAATCCCAAAACCAAGATTCGGTTTTCTCTAGTGCTCTCGCATAATCGAAGTTGTTAAAAGCATCAGTCGTTTCATCTATTAATCCTGCCATACCTGCAAGCATTGAAAGATCTAAAGGGTTAGTTATGAGATCCTTATCAATCTCAAGTGAATCACTTGTTGAATCACTGAAACCTAAAACAAATCGGCTTGCATTAAGTATCTTTATAGCTAATTTTCTACCAATTTTCATTTGACCGTCGTCAAATGTCGTGTCTGTACCAGGCCTTCCATTAGCCGCCCAGTAACGAATAGCGTCTGATCCGTATTCCTCTAATAAATCTATTGGAGTAACTACATTACCCTTAGACTTCGACATTTTTTTTCGATCAGGATCGAGCACCCAACCACTAAGAGCACAATTTAACCAAGGAGAAGAATTAGATTCAAAATGTGATCTCACAACAGTTGAAAAAAGCCAAGTTCGTATTATGTCGTGTGCTTGAGGACGCATGTCCATTGGATAAGTGCGTTTAAATAGATCTTGGTCTTCTTCCCACCCACAAGCAATTTGCGGAGTAAGGGATGAGGTTGCCCAAGTATCCATAACATCAGGATCTCCCATGAAACCATTAGGCTTCCCTCGCTGATCTTCTGAGAATCCAATTGGTACCTCTGAAGTTGGATCTACAGGAAGTGAATCTTCTTGAGGGACAATAGGTTGATCCCACACAGTTTCACCATTTTCGTCTATCGGATACCAAAGTGGTATAGACACTCCAAAAAAACGCTGCCTGCTTATTAGCCAGTCACCATTAAGTCCTTCAATCCAGTTGCTATACCTAGCTTGCATATAACTTGGATACCAGTTCATTTCATCGCCTCGATCAACAAGTGCATTGGCTAAATTTTGATCACGGCCTCCATTTCTTATATACCACTGACGAGAAGTGACGATTTCGAGAGGTCTGTCACCTTTTTCGAAAAATTTCACTGGATGAGTAATAGGTTCAGGTTCTCCAACCAATTCACCTGTCTCTCGAAGCATCATTACCATTTCTTCTTGTGCAGAGAAAATTGTTTTCCCAGATAGACGTTTGAACGCATTAACACCGGTTTCACTAGAAATACCCGAAGGAGGCTCTTTTAAAATCCTTCCTTCCCGGTTGATAATTGCTTGAACAGGTAGGTTCAATTCTCGCCACCAAGTCACATCAGTAGTATCACCGAAAGTGCAGATCATCGCGATTCCAGTACCTTTTTCAGGATCTGCAAGTTGATGTTCACAAACAGGGACTTCTACTCCAAAAACAGGAGTGGTCACGGTTGTCCCAAAAAGTTTTTTATATCTTGAATCTTCTGGATGAGCCACCAAAGCTACACAGGCTGGTAATAGTTCTGGTCTAGTGGTTGCAATTTGTAAGTCGTCACCACTATTCGTATGGAAGGTAAGCGTATGGTAAGCGCCTGGTCTTTCCCTATCTTCAAGCTCGGCTTGAGCTACAGCAGTGCGGAAAGTTACGTCCCACAGTGACGGCGCTTCAGTCTGATATGCCTCGCCTCTATTTAGATTTCGAAGGAAAGCACGCTGAGCTACACGTTGGCATTTTTCATCGATAGTTGCGTAGGTAAGACTCCAATCAACTGACAATCCGAGCCGCCTCCATAGAGCTTCAAAAGCCTTTTCATCTTCAGCCGTGAGAATATGACACAGCTCAATAAAATTGCGCCTACTTATATCAAACTCACCACGTTCTTTAATTGCTTTTGGGTTGCCAGCATCATCTGGTGTTTCAAAATCTGGATCATAAGGAAGCGAAGGGTCACATCTGACACCAAAAAAATTTTGAACCCTTCTCTCGGTTGGAAGCCCATTGTCATCCCACCCCATGGGGTAGAAGACTTCCTTCCCTACCATGCGTTGATAACGCGCTATTACATCAGTGTGTGTATAAGAAAAAACGTGTCCGACATGTAAAGAACCTGAAACTGTGGGAGGAGGAGTGTCTATAGAAAAAATTTCTTCTCTAGTTTTACTGCGATTAAAACTATAGGTTCCGTTTTCTTCCCACTGATTGCACCAGAGTTCTTCAATTCCATCTAAAGATGGCTTATTCGGAATTTTTGAAGCATTCTTTTTACTTGTCATATATCAATTTGAGACTATCTGCGCTTATTGATTAACCGAGCGGAATTGTTTGCTCTCTGGCTTGTGAGGGTATTGTCAAACTGAAGAAAGTTAATTTGGAGGTAATTAATGGACGACTTCTCGATGGAGTTGAACGAAGATCAGTTACAACTACAAGAATGGGTCCATCAGTTTTCTGAAGATGTGATTAGACCCGCTGCTGAAGAATGGGATGAGCGAGAAGAGTTTCCATTCCCTGTAGTCGAGCAAGCAGCAGAGGTGGGTCTCTACTCTTGGGAATTCCTAGCAAATGGGATGATGGGAGATAAGACAGGTCTCACGCTTCCTGTAGCTATTGAAGAATTATTTTGGGGAGATGCAGGCATTGGAATGGCGATAATGGGTTCTGGACTAGCAGCTGCTGGAATTTTGGCATCTGGGACACAGGAACAAGTTTTGGAATGGGTGCCACAGTGTTACGGCGAAGCAGGAGATCTGAAAATTGGAGCCTTTTGCGCCAGTGAACCTGATGCTGGATCTGACGTAGGCGGTTACCGGACTAAAGCTGTTTATGACGAAGCCACAGACGAATGGGTTCTAAATGGAACGAAAGCTTGGATTACTAATGGAGGCTTGGCTGATATTCATGTAGTGGTTGCGGTAGTCGAACCTGAACTTAAATCCAGAGGTCATGCATCTTTCATAGTGCCTCCAAACACACCTGGATTGAGTCAGGGACAGAAGTACAAAAAACATGGAATCAAAGCAAGTCATACAGCAGAGGTTGTATTAGAAGATGTTCGGATACCAGGCTCTTGTCTTCTAGGTACTAAAGAGAAACTCGATGAGAGGATTGCACGAGTAAAAGAAGGTAAATCTGGAAATGCTCAAGCAGCAATGCAGACTTTTGAAGCTACTCGACCTGCTGTGGCAGCTCAGGCAATAGGTGTCGCTAGAGCTGCATATGAGTATTCACTCGAATATGCCAAAGAAAGAGAAGCATTTGGCAGGCCAATAATTATGAACCAAGGTATTGCTTTCATGCTTGCAGATATGGCTGTTGAGATCGATGCAGCCAGATGGCTTACATGGCGAGCAGCATGGCTGGGAACCCATCAAGGTTTTAAGAATGCTGAAGGTTCAATGGCTAAGTTGAAGGCCGGAAGAGTAGCGACTTGGGTTACTGAAAGGGCAATCCAAATTCTTGGTGGATATGGATATGTAAGAGAATATCCAGTTGAACGCTGGCACAGGGATGCAAAAATTCACGATATTTTCGAAGGGACAGAACAGATTCAACAACTGGTGATAAGTAGAGCGATATCAGGTTTGAGAATCGAATAATAATGGATTTAGGTATTTCAGGTCGGACGGCTTTGGTCACTGGTGCTTCAAGAGGCCTAGGCTTTTCTAGCGCTAGAGCCCTATCTAACGCAGGGGTAAAAGTCTGTTTGGTATCACGTTCAACTGATCGGTTATCAACGGCAGTTCAAGAACTGTCAGATGGCTGCCATACTATTGCTGCTGATTTATCAGACCCCTCTTCAATCCAAAGCATGTTGGAAGAAGTGAAAGAAACATTTGGTGCAATAGATATTCTTGTAGCTAACGCTGGTGGTCCACCACCAGGAAATTTTGAAACTACCGCAATAGAAGACTTTTCAGAAGCCCTTCAGTTGAACCTTTTGTCGACCATCGAAATGTGTAAAGGTCTTATACCAGAAATGATTGATCGGGGCTGGGGTCGAGTCGTAGCTATTACTTCGATCGCAGTAAGGGAACCGATGGCTCAGTTGATTCTGTCTAACACAGCTAGGTCTGGATTAACTAGTTTTTTGAAGACAACAGCAACCGAAGTGGCGGGAGCCGGTGTGACAGTAAATTCAATTCAACCAGGACTTCACGGCACTGAAAGACTTACTGAACTCTACGAAGATTTACAAGGTGTAGCAGCAAATGTTCCAACAGGAAAACTAGGCAACCCTGATGATTTTGGTCAAGTAGTAGCTTTTTTGTGTTCAGAACAAGCCAAATTCATTACAGGTGCAGCAATCCCAGTTGACGGCGGAGCTGCAAAAGGATTGCAGTGATATAGATGACCAAAGAAATCAGAAATAGAGGATTTCACCATGTTGTGTATGCATGTAAAAACGGCGAAGAAACCAGACATTTTTATGAAGATTTATTAGGAATGCCTTTGGTTCACACTGAGGTAAAAAATGCTCCAGACGGATTCTTCCGCCATTTGTTTTTTGACACTGGTGATGGTTCATGCATAGCTTTTTTTGAGGTTTCAGGAGTAGGTGAAAATCCAGATTGGAGTTCTGAAGTATCCATTGGCAATGGTCTTCCCATTTGGGTTAACCATCTAGCTTTCGCTTCTGACGAAGAAAGAACTGAAATAGTAAGAGAACGGTTAACTGAAGAAGGAATTGTTCCCTTGATGGAAGTGGATCACGGATGGTGCCACTCGCTTTATTACATAGACCCAAATGGAATAATGGTTGAGTTTTGCAGAGATACAGGTGAATTCGGAGTTGACCCTGAAATAGCAGTAGAGCGCCTTAGCTCTACAGAAGACACTGATTACTCAACTTTTATACAGCCCTTAGATGTAGAAGGGTTGAGAGGGTTCAGCCTCTTTCCTACCCCTAAAGACGCATAGGGGTAGGATGACTCGAATTCGACAGGTAAGTCGTCCAGATTTACACCCCGCAGCTGAAACCATTTTTCAACTTATATTCGGGGACAGAGATCCAACAGTCGACCCTGGTACTGACACCGGAAGCCCAGGAGATTGGTGGCCCACTTTCGCTTTAGTACCCGAAGTTTTTGACCATGCAGTTGCAGGTTTGGCTTTGTATAGATCGTCGGAGCGAAAATTGGATCCACAACTACGGGAACTCGGACAAACTCGAGTGGGGTGGGATGTCGGGAGCCGTTTCGTTTTTTCTCAGCACTGTAAATCATGCCGAACTGTTGGGATAAGCGAAGAAAAAATTAAATCTATTCCTAACTGGGAGGAATCTGAGGTTTTCAATGAAATTGAAAGAGCAGTTCTTGCATATACGGACTGTCTGGCGCTTAATAATGGTCTGGTAACTGATGAAATTTTTCAGACACTCACAAAGCATTTATCAGACGAGGAAATTCTTGAACTTACATACATTGTTGCCACATATGGAATGCATGGGATTATTTCTAGAGCACTACGCCTTGAATTTGATGCTGATGAAAACCAGCCTCTAGAAGAGGTAGAGGGTGACCATCAAAGTTTGAGTCAAGAACATACTGAAAAACGAATGGAAGAGATAGTTAATAAGGAAAAATCTGGTGATTAACTCTGATGATCTTTTTAAGAAAATAAAAACAGATCAAATAACTTTCGAAGAACTAGACGCCGCCGATGAACTGGCTAGCTTCCGCTCACAGTTTGTCATCGAAGACCCAGACTTAATCTATTTAGATGGTAATTCTTTGGGTCGACTTCCAGAAAAAACAAAAGAACTTGCTCAAGAAATTGTCTCTGAACAGTGGGGTAGCCGTCTAATACGGTCATGGAATGAAAGGTGGTTAGAAGACACAGTTCGAATCGGAGACAAAGTCGGAGTAGTGGTCGGAGCAAAACCAGGAGAAGTTGTTTTAGCTGACTCAACTACTGTCTGTTTATTCAAAGCTGCAGTTTCAGCGCTTCTTTCAAAGCCAACACGTTCCGTCATATTGACAGATGATCAAAATTTTCCTTCTGATATCCAAGCTTTGAAAGCAGCAGCATCTACTGTCAGCAGAGATCATAAGGTTGTGGTGATAGAAAGCAATGGTTTAGAAGCCCCAGTTGAAGCACTTCTAGGTGCAATTGATGAAACTGTAGCTCTGGTTTCACTAAGCCAGGTCTCCTACCGCTCAGGGTGTTGTTGGGATTTATCAACAATTACTCAAAAGGCTCATCAAGTAGGAGCCAAAGTTCTTTGGGATCTTTCACATTCAGTAGGAGTGGTTCCAATAGATTTAAGAAAAGATGAAATTGATTTAGCAATCGGCTGCACATATAAGTATCTAAATGGTGGACCAGGGGCGCCTGCTTTTATTTATATCTCAGAAAATTGTCATGATTTGATTAATCCCATAGCTGGTTGGTATGGAAGTAGAGACCCATTTGGATTTGATCCTGATTCTCAACCGCAAAATGACAATCGTAGATTCTTAACTGGCACCCCACCCCTAGTTTCGACTTTACTTATAGAGCCAGGTGTTGATCTGGTGATTGAAGCGGGAGTTAATAACATACGTTCAAAGTCAGTTGCTCTTTCTGAAAGATTTTTATTCAAAGCTGAAAAAGAACTTTTACCTTTAGGATTTTCTGTCGCATCACCTGTAGAGCACAAGAAACGTGGCTCTCATCTATCTTTTTCTCATGATTCAGCTATGGCAATAGGACAGGCATTAATTAACGAACAGGCAACAATCCCAGATGTTCGTCCACCAGATTTAGTCAGATTTGGTTTTGCACCCTTATATACGACTTTTGGAGAAATTGAGGAAAGTATAGACAGAGTAAAGGAAGTTATTTCCGGAGGCGGGATCAGTCGTTGGAAGGATGCAATGCCAGTTGTTCCATGACCTGATAGTCCAATTTAATTTGTGATCCCGAAACGCTCAAGTCCAAAACATTCAATAGCGTTACCTCTCATAAGCAGATATATCTCATCTTCGGAGAGCCCAGCTTCATTACAAATCTTTGTTGCTACTTTTAACGTGTTTGGGAAAGTTGTATCTGCATGAGGGAAATCAACTTCAAAACAGATCTGGTTCATGCCAATTATGTCTCGATTTTTTAAACCAATCTCGTCGTCAAAAATACAACCCCAAATATGGTTAGGTATGTAAGAACTAGGTGGATTTGGAAGATCTATTCCAAAACTAGCATCTCCTCTTTCTTCCCAAATTTTGTCCATTCTCTCAACTACATAGGGCATCCATCCAACTTGTCCTTCTGCATAGGCAACCCGGAGTTTAGGGAATCGAACAAAAATTCCTGAAAGTATGTAGTCGCACATAGATCCCATTGCATTTGCAAAAGTAATGGTCGAAGAAATAGAAAAAGGAGCATCCGGAGAAGTTGACGGCATTTTTGATGAAGATCCTATATGCATGCAAATTACAGTCTCAGTTTCTTGACACGCAGTGAAGAAGGGATCCCAAAAATGATCCTTGTCATGCACAGATGGTAAGCCTAAATGGTAAGGATTTTCTGAAAATGTAACAGCAAAAGATCCCTTGTTTGCGCATCTGTGGACTTCTTCAGCGGCTGCGATTGGATCCCAGAGTGGTATAAGGGTTAGCGGTATGAGACGACCTTTCCCTTCACCTTCGCACCACTCATCTATCATCCAGTCGTTGTATGCCTTTACGCAAAGTAAAGCTAGGTCTTTATCTTCTCGTTCAAGAAAAGTTTGACCACAAAATCTCGGAAGAACATTAGGAAAACATATTGAAACGTCAACGTGATTTGCGTCCATAGCAGCGAGTCTGTCGGCTTGCTTCCAGCTCCCTGGCAAAATTTCGTCAAAAGTAACCGGTTCAATATCAAGATTTTCGAAACCTGCCGCAGCAGAGAGTTTAGGAAATGGATATATCAAATCGTCATATAACCACCAGTCGCATGCAGAGCCATTTTCTACTCCTTTTTCGTAAGAAAAAACACCGCCTTCAAAGTTAAAAACTGCAGAGTCACGTTCAACACGTGGGCACCTATCTGCATATTTTGAAGGTAAGCGACTAGTCCAAAGATCTGGTGGTTCAACCACATGATCATCAACTGAAATTATTCGAGGGATTTTTGTCACCTAAGCTCCTGTTTCGTAGAACCAACTTCGACAGTATCGCAGTTTTGGGTAATTTTCTATTAGATGTAATCATAAGACAAATAGAACTGCCAGAAAAGTTCCCTGACGATACGATCAGAATAAGAAAAAACGTAATTTTAGTGGTAAAACCCTTTAAGCGGAAGAGTGAGAGAAGATGGCTACAGATCAAGCACTAGCTGATGAACTTGTTTCAACGATAAAAGACTGGGTTGATCGTGACGTGATCCCAAATGTTGCTGAATTCGAACTTAACGACGAGTTTCCTCAAGAGATGTTTGAACAAATGTGCGATTTTGGACTTTTTGGTTCCACAATCGATGAAAAGTATGGTGGTCTCGGGATAGACATCACAACTTATGCTCGAATAGTTGAAGAATTATCACGTGGCTTCATGTCTCTTGCTGGAATTCTGAATACACACAAAATAGGCGTGACCATGATCAACAGATTTGGAACGGAAGAGCAGAAAGAAAACTTCTTACCTCGAATGTGTGATGGTTCTTTCCGAGCGGCGTTTTCTCTATCAGAACCTGATGCTGGCAGCGACACAGGAGCACTTCGTTGCAAAGCTGAAAAAGATGGAGACGAATGGGTCATTAATGGTACAAAAATGTGGGTTACGAATGGAACGCGCTCATCTCTAGTAATGCTTTTAGCGAGAACTCCAGATGATCGAATTACTTGTTTTCTGGTTGAAAAAGAACCTGGAGAAAATTTTGAAGGAATCCACGTTTCAAAAAAAATAGACAAACTTGGATACCGAGGATTAGAAACAGTTGAAATGTCTTACGTGGATCATCGTGTTCCTTCTGCGAATGTATTAGGAGGCGAGGAAGGTATAGGAAACGGTAGAAGATATGCACTTTCAGCTTTGGAGTTAGGAAGAATAAATATAGCTGCAAGAGCTGTTGGAGTAGCACAAGCAGCCTTTGACTCAGCAATGAAATACGCTCAACAACGCGAAACCTTTGGTCGACCAATTTTTGAGCATCAAGCTGTCCAATTCATGCTGGCTGAGATGGCAACAAAACTTCAAGCATCTCGCTTGATGACCTTTGATGCGGCGAGGCGTGCAGATGCCGGAGAGAGGGTTGATATGGAAGCAGGGATGGCGAAGTTTTTTGCTTCTGAAGCAGCTTTTGAGATTGCCATGTCTTCCATGAGAATTCATGGAGGTAATGGATACACAACAGAGTTTCCAGTAGAGCGCTATCTGCGAGACACTCCGTTAATGATTATTGGTGAAGGGACAAGCGAGATCCAGAAAATGGTTATCGCTAGAAAACTTCTTGAAAGGTACCCAGCTGAATGAGCAGCAAAGGATCAGACGAACATGGTACCGGAGGAACGTCTTTACTGGGAAATGCGGTTCCACGTCGTGAAGACTTAAATCTTCTACTTGGTAAAGGTGGATATGTAGCAAATGTTCCAATGGAAGGTGCTTTACACGCGCATTTCGTAAGGTCAAATGTTTCGCATGGTGAAATAATTTCAGTGGAAACAAACGAAGCTATAAAGATGCCCGGAGTTTTTGCGATTTATACCGCTGAAAATCTGAATTTGGCTGACAGAGATGTCATATTGAACGCTTATGAACCCGAAATGACAAGACCATATCTTGCGCGTGAAAGGGTACGTTTCGTTGGAGAACCAGTAGCGGTCGTTCTGGCAGAAAACGAGTATTTAGCAGCAGATGCCGCCGAGAATATATGGGTAGATATAGAACCTTTACCAGCATTGGTCGATCTTGAAGAAGCAGCCGCAGGTGAAGTCTTACTTTTCCCAAATTTAGACAGCAATATAGTTACAGAGATACCCAGAAGAAAGCCAATAGATTTTTCTGACTGCGAAGTCGTGGTAGAAGCAGAGATCATCAACTCTAAAGTCGCAGCTGTTTCTATTGAACCGAGAGTCACACTTGCATCTTTTGAAAATGGTCGACTCACATGCTGGGCAAGCAATCAAGGAGCGCATGACTATCGAGATTCAGTTGCTCAAGCACTTGAAATGGAAACAAAAGATATAAGGGTAATTATTGCTGATATAGGAGGCGGTTTTGGAGCTAAAGGACTTGCCTCAGAAGAGGAAATAATTATTGCCCATTTATCTCGAATGCATGAAAAACCTGTCCGTTGGATGGAAAGTAGAACAGAAAATTTAACTGGTTTTGCTCATGGGAGAGCGCAAAAACAAAAAGTGAAAATGGGGGGAAACCTTAATGGTGAAATTACCCATTACTGCCTCGAGGTTATTCAAGACAGCGGTGCTTATCCTAAATGGGGAGCCGTTCTACCTGGCTCTACCCTAATGATGGCAAGTGGGGTATACAGAATTCCAAATGTTGAATTTTCCTCACGTTCTGTCGCTACGACAACAGCTCCAGTTTGTGCATATCGGGGGGCGGGACGCCCAGAAGCCACTTCAGTAATTGAAAGAACCGTTGATCTATTTGCAAGGAAAATATCAATGGATCCAGCTGAAGTGCGAAGGCTAAATTTCCCCAGTCCTGATGAATTTCCATTTAAAAACGCAACGGGAACTATTTACGACTCAGGTGATTATGAAAAAGCTTTAGACGAAGCTCTCAACGCTATTGATTACGAAGCTCTTAGAAGCGAACAAAGTCGTAGACGTGAAGAAAACGAAAGATTGCAGTTAGGAATTGGTATATCCACATACGTGGAAGTCACCGCTGGCGGAGGGGGCAGCGAATTTGGTCTAGTTGAACTGAAAGATGATGGAACCTTTCAAGCCACAACAGGAAGTACCCCAATTGGAACAGGGCATGTAACTACGTGGGCAATGCTTGTCGCTGATCGTCTTGGTGTGCCTATGGAAAAAGTAGAGGTAATTTATGGAGATACTGATGTGGTTCCATCTGGTGAGATGACAGGAGGTTCAAGATCAGTTCAGGTTTCAGGGTCCTCTATGGCTGATGCATCTGAAAAACTGGTTGACGCTGCCCGTAAAGTCGTAGCAGATCTTTTAGAGGCATCAGAGGAAGACATTGTTCTGAATAAAGAATCTGGTAATTTTCATGTAGTCGGAACACCTGCAGTATCAGTTTCATGGAGCGAGTTAGCTTCAAATCCTAAAATAGATCAAAAACAATTAACAGGGAAGTCTGATTTTTTACAGGAAGGCGCAACATTTCCATTTGGTGCTCACATTGTTATAGCAGAAGTAGATATTGAAACTGGAGAAGCAAAAATAAAAAAGATCGTTGCAGTTGATGATGCCGGGAAAATAGTCAATCCGTTGTTAGCAACTGGTCAAGTTCACGGTGGGTTAGCGCAGGGAGTAGCTCAAGCTCTTTTAGAGGAAATTTCATATGACAATGATGGAAATCCTCAAACAGCGAATCTGATGGATTACACAGCAATATCAGCTATGGAGGTCCCTAGTTTCGATCGCATATCAATAGAAACTCCCACTCCGCTCAATTCTATAGGAGCAAAAGGCATTGGAGAGTCTGGAACTATTGGCTCAACTGCTGCTACTCAAAACGCTGTGATAGATGCAATCTCGTATCTTGACATTGATCATCTAGATATGCCTTTAACGCCACAGAGGATTTGGTCTGCTATTTCAGATAAATCAGGATTAAGAGATTGAACTGGTCTAAAAAGTGATGATGGCAAAAAATCCGTATTTGGCGGAAAGGTTGCAAGACTTTGGAACTACTATTTTCGCAGAGATGTCAGCTTTAGCTGTTCGAACAGATTCAATAAATCTGGGACAAGGTTTCCCTGATACTGATGGACCTAACCAAGTGGCGGAAGCTGCAATTAAAGCAATTAAAGATGGGCATAATCAATATCCACCTGGACTGGGAATTGAATCTTTAAGGGTTGCTGTTTCAGAGCATCAAAAGAGGTTCTATGGGATAGAAGTCGATCCAGATACTGAAGTATTGATTACTGCTGGAGCTTCAGAAGCTTTAGCAGCGTCTTTAATTGCTTTGGTGGAACCAGGACAAGAAGTAATTACTTTTGAGCCCTATTTTGATGTTTATGCTGCGGCTATTGCAATGGCTGGTGGTAAGCGTCGTGTAGTAACTCTTAAAACTCCAGACTATTCATTTGACTATGAAGAGCTTGCGTCGAAAGTTAATTCAAACACAAGATTGATTCTTCTAAATTCTCCTCATAATCCAACAGGAAAAGTTTTCAATCATCAGGAACTTTCTCAAATAGCAAAA
The DNA here is from genome assembly GCA_002729765.1 of Acidimicrobiaceae bacterium. Taxonomy (GTDB): domain Bacteria; phylum Actinomycetota; class Acidimicrobiia; order Acidimicrobiales; family MedAcidi-G1; genus MedAcidi-G1. The sequence goes on along the minus strand of PBYV01000013.1, from coordinate 31,954 downwards.
CTAGCTGTTGAGAAAGATCTTCTAGTTATAACTGACGAAGTTTATGAGCATTTGGTTTTTGATGGACAATCTCACATACCTATTTCGACTCTTCCGGATATGAGTGACCGAACTCTTACAATTTCTTCGGCGGCGAAAACATTTGGCTTTACTGGTTGGAAGATCGGCTGGGCTCATGGTCCTTCCGAACTTTTAGCTGCAGTTCGAATTGCAAAACAATTCTTGACTTACGTAAATGGAGCACCTTTTCAACATGCAATTGCAGAAGCTTTAAAGTTAGACGAAAATTACTATATGAATCTTGCACTTGATATGGCAAACAAGCGCGACATCCTCTGTGAAGGTTTAGAAAAGGCCGGATTTGAGGTTTTTAGACCATCGGGAACATATTACGCAACTGTTGATATTAGACCTTTAGGTGATGAAGATGGCATTGAATTTTGTTGGGATTTGCCTAATCGGTGTGGGGTTGTTGCAGTACCTAATGAGGTTTTCTATGACAACAAGACCATAGGAAAACCACTTGTAAGATTTGCCTATTGCAAGAAACCTGAGGTCTTGGATCGTGCAGTTGAGAAACTGCTCTCTTTAAAGGCTTGAAAATGAAAATAGCTGCGATACAACATGATGTTATTTGGGAAAACCCTTCTGCAAATCATGAGAATTTAACTCCCATGGTTGCTCAGGCGGCAGAGGACGGAGCAGAGTTGGTGGTCCTTTCTGAAATGTACTCAACCGGATTCTCTATGGCATCTGAAAAAATTGCAGAAAAATCTGAAGGGGAAAGTGAAACTTTTCTTAGCGAGCAAGCAGAGATTAATAATTTGTGGATGGCTGCGTCTGTTCCAACAAAAGATCAAGAAGATGAACTTCCTGTAAACCGTTTTTTAGTTAAGGGCCCTTCGGGAGAGTCATATAAATATGACAAAGTTTTCCCATTTACTTTTGCCGGTGAACATGAAAATTATCGAGCTGGTAGTCAATTTGTGACAATAGATCTGTTGGGAGTACGGACGAGTTTATTCATATGTTATGACTTGAGATTTGCAGACGCTTTTTGGGACTTAGCTCCAAACACTGATTTGTATTTAGTGGTTGCGAATTGGCCTTCGACTAGGAGTAATCACTGGAAGGCACTGCTGCGTTCTCGCGCTATTGAAAATCAGGCATATGTAGTGGGTGTTAATAGAGTTGGCGAAGGAGATGGTTTGTTCTATCAAGGAGACTCAGCAATTATTGATCCCTTGGGAGAAGTACTAAAAGAAGCTTCTTCAGGCGGTGAGGAAATATTGGTAGCAGATATTGAGCCAGAAAGAGTTTCGGAAGTACGAGAAACTTTTCCCTTCATCAATGATCGAAGTAAATAAGTCATGGAAAGTCCACAAGCCCTGAATAGGGTCATGAAGTTAATCGAACCTGAATTAATGAAGTCGGTGGAAAAACTTTCAGACGATTTGTTACCTGTAATTGAATATCACTTTGGATGGAAAACAATTCAAGGATTTGAAACCCCTAAAGATGCAGGGAAACGGTTGCGTCCTGCACTTGCGATTCTATCTTCTGAGGCAGTGGGCGGAGATCCTGAATTGGCCATACCAGGAGCGGTCGCTGTGGAGATGATTCACAATTTTTCATTAATTCATGACGACATTATTGATGGCGATACAGAACGTAGACACAGGCCTAGTGCATGGACTGCATTCACTGTTGAGGATGCTTTGATAGCGGGTGATGCTTTACATACCCTGGCTTTTCAAGTTCTGTTAGAGGAAGACTCCTCAGAACGTGTGCAGGCTGCCAGACGGTTAGTGGATGCGACTACGACGATGATTTCAGGACAAGCATCAGATATGACTTTTGATGATTTACCGATTGTTAGTTTCGAAGAATGTTTAAAAATGGAAGCAGCTAAGACTGGAGCCTTATTAGGTTATGCGTCTTCCGTGGGAGCGGTTTTGAGTGGAGCTAATGAAGACACTTGTAACTCTCTCGAAGTTTTTGGATATGAATTAGGACTTGCTTATCAAGCAGTGGATGATGTACTCGGCATTTGGGGGAATCCAGAAGTTACAGGTAAGCCAGTTGGTAACGATCTTCGAGAAAGGAAGAAATCTATGCCGGTTTCCATTGTTCTTTCTGCGAAGACTTCAGAATCAGAAAAGCTTTTAGATGTTTTTAATATTGCCGGAGAACTCAGTGAGGAAGAAGTTTCCTATGCTTCCTCTTTAATAGAAAATGCGGGAGGGCGTGAAGCTACTCTTGAGGAAGCAGATAAACATCTCAAAAGAGCAATTGAATTTCTTAATAACGCAGATATTAGAAGAGAAACATTTTGTGAATTGGAAGAAATTGCTCATTTTGTTGTCAATAGGGACTCATAACATCAGTTTTAAATCGGACGAGAAAGTTTTCGCCTCTCTTTTTCTACATCTTCAAAAACCCAACAACTCGTTATGTGATCGTTTACCATTCCCACGGCCTGCATGAATGCATAGATGGTTGTGGGGCCAACAAAACTCCAACCCTTTTTTTTCAAATCATCACTTAACTTTTTTGAATCATCAGTTTGAGAAGGAACAGAGTTCACATTTTTGTACTTTTTTGAAGACGGTTCAAAAGACCAAAGAAAATTTGCAAGTGATCCATATTCGTCAATCATTTTTAAAGCACACTGAGCATTGTTTATAGTGGACAAAATTTTTGCCCTGTTGCGAATTATTTGAACGTTATTCATCAGAGATTCGACCTTTTTTTGGCCGAACTCAGCAACTTTTGAAGGTTCAAAAGTTTCAAAAGCAGATCGGAAAGATTCTCTTTTTCGTAATATTGTCAGCCATGACAAACCTGCTTGAAATCCTTCAAGACAGATTCTTTCGAATAGGTCGCTATCACCGATTATTGGTCGACCCCATTCGTCGTCATGGTAGGCCTTGTAATCTTCGTGTTGACCCACCCAATTGCATCGAACGACATTTTCGGCATCTGATCTTTTTCCGCTCAAAGACTTATACAGCTCCTATAGGAATCCCATCGACAATCTGATCCAGATATTCAGACATTCCCCATCCGGTCATACCATCACACTCATATCGCGTAAGACCTTCGGTTATGCGCGTAAGGAGTTGTTCGCCATCTGGGGTGCTTCTTTGATTTCTGAGTGGTATCAGAGATTCAATTTCTCCATTTATTTCATAATCTCTGTGGTCTGTAGATATAAGTGCTTTTAGAGATTTCTGATACCAATTATCATCCCAAACAGAGTCAATTTCCACGCTCCTGATCAAATGGTAAGTGTCATCGTGAAGAACCATTCCTCCGCTTGCGGCTGTTATGCCATCCTTGCTGATCAATGAAATCATCATCGCGAAATCGTCGCTGAAAGCCATTGGCAACCAGCGATACCAGGCAATTGCCTGCCAATATCGGGCACCCCAAGATTTGTCTCGTAGACCTAAACCATTTAATTCGAAACGTTCATCTCCAACTTCTACAGTCCCTTTTCCGGATATGTGTTGTTCATAGTGGGCTTTTGAAAAAGATTCCTCCATTTTTTGAGTAGGTTCTTTTCCTGTTGATTTTTCCACTGGACGCCCGCCAAACATTGGGGAAATTCCATTGAATGTGAGTTCGACTTTCGTATCGACCATGGGATTCTCAGTAAAAGCTTTTTTAGGTTCAGCCATATCATTTGGCTCGTCTAAGACGCACACTTTCCCTTCGTAAGAAAGTTTTAATTCTTTAAAAGGTTCAACTACTTCGAAACGCATACCGCCAGCATCAAAAACATCGTTTGTTTGAATTTCTGGTTTCTTATACATGAAACCAACACGCCCATCCGGCATGTAGATGCAACATGTCATTTCTGCGTAATTTTCATTAACTCGATTACCCAATCTGAACCAACCGCCGATTTTCTGAGAATGATCAATCAGATTGAAATACATTGATTCGTTGTAGTTTGAAACGTCGTCAGGTTCATGGTTGTATTCATCTTCAGGTTCGAGAACCAACTCAATATCTCTTTTATTCTCCACGACCTAATCTTTGCAGAGTTTCCACTTCTTTTGCCTGATCGGCCCATCAGATCTTTTAGTAGATAAAGTCGACACATGGATACAGATTTAAACGGAAAAGTAGCGATAGTGACAGGCGGTTCTCGAGGTATCGGCAAGGCAATAGCAGCCGAATTTGCTTCAGCAGGAGCAAAAGTAATGATTACCAGCCGCAAGGCAGAGGTATGTGAGGAAGCTGTAAAAGAAATTACTGAAGAAACTGGCGGTGATTTAGCATTTGAGGCTGGTAATGCTGGTCGTATCGAAGATATTGAACGTGCGGTCCAAGCCACACTTTCGACGTTCGGAAGCGTGGATATTCTTATTAACAATGCCGCGACGAATCCATATGCTGGGCCGACAATAGATGTTGATGTTCCTCGCTGGGACAAAACAATCGAAGTAAATCTCACAGGGCCATTGCTGTGGAGTCAAAAATGTTGGAACTTGTGGATGAAAGAAAACGGTGGGAACATCGTCAATATTTCCTCAGTGGGAGGACTTTCAACTAATCCGATACTTGGTCCCTATGACATAACCAAAGCGGCTTTGATTCATTTAACTATGCAATTAGCTGCGGAGCTTGCGCCGGGAGTTCGAGTAAACGCAATTGCACCAGGTTTAATCAAGACAGATTTCGCAAAGGCCTTGTGGGAAGGCGGACAGGGTGATGTCGTGGCTCAAAGTTATCCTCTAAAACGCCTGGGCGAGACTCAGGACATAGCATCAGCTGCTTTGTACCTTGCTAGCGAATCATCTGGATGGATGACAGGTCAAACTTTAGTTCTCGACGGTGGTGGCCTTATCAGTTTCAATAATCTGAGTTGATCAAATGGAATTAATTATGACGGGCACTGGTAGTCCGCTTCCAGACCCTAATCGTTCTGGCCCCTCACAGTTGGTAAAAGTAGCAGATCGCAGTTTTCTTATTGACTGTGGAAGAGGCTGTCTAATGCGTTTGGCAGCTGCCGGAGCTCCACCTATAACGATTGAGAGGCTTCTTCTCACTCATTTGCATAGCGACCATGTAACAGATGTGAATGATTTCATTACAACTAGGTGGATTCAGGGGTTTCCGGCTCCATCTTTGCCGATAGTTGGCCCAGAAGGCACTGATAATTTCGTTGAAAACACCCTCAAGATGCTTGAGCCCGATATTGGATATCGAATTGAGCATCATTCAGATCTGGATTCACCACCACAGCTTGAGGTAACCGAGACTGTCGCAGGAGTTGTTTTAGATGACGGACAGGTACGAATCACTGCAGCTCTTACCGAACACAAGCCAGTCCACCCGACGGTTGGATACAGGATTGAAGCAGAAGGCAGTTCGATTGTTTTAGCAGGAGACACAGTTCCATGTGAGGGCTTAGATGAACTTTGCTCAGGTGCAGATGTATACGTACAGACCGTCATAAGAGATGATCTGATCAAACAACTTCCAGTAAAACGCCTTTTAGACGTCCTTAATTACCACTCGACAGTTGAAGATGCAGCCCGTACAGCAACGAAAGCAGGAGTCAAAACCCTTGTTTTAAACCATTGTGTGCCAGCGCCCGCAACACAAGAAGATATTGACCAATGGATACAAATGGCTTCTGAACATTTTGACGGTGAAATTATTCTTCCATCTGATCTTGAAACAATAAATTTATGATTCAAATTAAGTTTCTAATTGCTCAGCTAGAGATTCACAAGATTCTATAAATTCCTCAATCATATCTATGACCACTTGACCAGCTGGTCGTGCTCGGTTCATTGACCCAACAATCTGACCTACAAAATAAGTGGCAAGCTTCTCTGATCCGGAACCGGAATGATGAGCTGTTCTGTTAATTCGAGCCTGTGAACCGTCGGTTAAAATGGGTTGCAAAGGCATACCGAGAGGATCAGGTGTATCTTCTCTAGCCCATTCTTCTGTCCATGCACTTTTTAACATTCTTGCGGGTTTACCTGTCAAGGAACGCGATCTAAGGGTGTCAGCAGATCCTGCAGCTAACATTTTTTCTTTTACTACAGGGTGAGTTTCTGCTTCTTCAGTGGTTAACCATACTGAGCCACACCAAACCCCTGCTGCCCCTAAAGCCATTGCAGCTGCCATTTGTCTGCCTCCTCCGATGCCTCCTGCGCCAACAACAGGTACAGAACCTGCGGCGTCAACAATCTCTGGGATTAAAACCATAGATCCTATTTCTCCGGTGTGGCCGCCCGCTTCATATCCTTGAGCGATTATCATGTCGACTCCCGCGTTCACATGTCTTTCAGCATGCGTGCGTGCTCCTGCCAATGCAGCTACTTTCACACCTGCCTCATGACATTTGTCGATCATTTCTTTGGGAGGAGGCCCCAACGCATTTGCCATTAAAGATGGTCTGTGAGCTAAAGCTATTTCTATTTGACGGGCAGCACGATTTGCGGAAAAAGGGGCGTCAGTGGATCTCTCCGACCAGCTGTTAGACGAATTAGATTCTTCAGGAGTTTCTTCAGGTACTTCATACCGTTCAAGTAGTTCTTCAAGAAATTTCCTGTGTTCATCAGGGATCATGGCAGCAATATCTTCGATTTTTAGGCCACCTTCACCGTCTCCGGCATATCGAGCTGGGACTATCAGATCAACTCCGTATGGAGAATCGCCAACTTCGTCTTCGATCCATTTCAAATCGATCTCAAGATCTTTGTCGCTGTGACCTACAGCTCCCAGTACCCCCAGACCACCAGCTTTAGAAACTGCAGCTACTACATCTCTGCAATGACTAAATGCGAGAATAGGAAATTCGATTCCTAGCATTTCAGTTACTGGTGTTTTCATTCATTCTCCTCTTAGGCGTCTTTTCAAGTTTGCCTAAAACATACTGCCATGCAGTGTTTGATATAGCCCAATCATTAGAAACAATCTTTCTGGTCTAGATTGTTGAGTGTTGAAGGAGGAAGCTTTGAGTAAATGGAATAAAGAAACAACAACAAATGAAATTTTGGAGGGTGTTGACTTAAGTGGTGTCAAAGTTCTTGTAACAGGGGCTTCAGGCGGATTAGGTGAAGAAACATCGCGTGCTCTAGCAGCGGCTGGGGCATCAGTCATTATGGCGGCAAGAGACAATACAAAAAATTCTGAAGCTAAAGAAAGAATCCTCTCGAGTCATTCTGAAGCCAAACTCGAACTGCATGAACTTAACTTGGCGTCTCTGCAAGATGTCAGATCTTCCGCTGAAGAATTTCTTAGCAAGAATGAAAGTCTGGATCTTTTAGTGAACAACGCGGGAATAATGTGCACTCCATTTGGCCACACGACTGACGGGTTTGAGCAACAGTTTGGCGTTAATCACTTAGGGCACTATCTATTTACTGGATTGCTGATGCCTTCATTGGAAAAATCAGGATCTTCAAGGGTTGTATGTTTATCTTCCGGAGCGCATCTTATTTGCGGCGTAAATTTAGATGACCCGATGTTTGAAAGACGCGATTATGACGGATGGGACAGTTACGGGCAGTCAAAATCAGCTAATGCCTTGTTTGCCAGAGAGTTTGATCGACGCTATGCGGAGAAAGGAGTCCACGCTTTTTCAGTTCACCCGGGGATGATTTTCACTGAATTGGGACGACACATGACAGAAGAAGATATGGCGAGGCTGATGGAAAGACGAAAAGCACAAATTTCAACGGACGAAGATGCAAATAGTAGTGACAACATGATGAGTCCTAAAACGGTTGAAGCAGGAGCGGCAACGACAGTTTGGGCCTGTGTGGATGACACCCTTGAATCACAAGGGGGTCACTATCTAGCAGATTGTCAATTAGGCGTTCCGCTGGCATCGGAAGATTCTTCACCAGGGTCATGCAGTATGGCAGGTCATATTTTGGATGACATGGCTGCTGAAAAACTTTGGGAATTAAGTGAGGAATTAACTGGTGGGGTATTTAAATAGTCAATTCAATAACTTGAATGTAAGACGATGGAGCGTTTACATCCCTTACATGCCGACCGTCATCTGAGCCACAAGCAGACAAAATCTGCGCTAGAAGCAAAAAGAAAATTATAAGAGATTTTATGTAAAGGTTGCCTCTCATAATTTATGAATTATCCTTTCCATCACTAAGGATTCTAGATAAAGGTTAGTAAAAATGAAAGATCTAGTGACGGGTGCTGCCGGATTTATAGGCTCGAATTTGACCGACAGTCTTTTAGATAAAGGCAGGACAGTGGTTGGTATAGATGATTTTTCGCGGAATTACGATCCGAAACAGAAGAAGTTAAATTTAGAATCAGCACTGAAAAATAAGAATTTTGAATTAATTAATTCTAACATTCTACAACTGAACCTTTTAGAAGAATTAGATGGAGTTGACACTGTTTACCACCTAGCAGGACAACCTGGGGTGCAGACCTCATGGGGATCAGGCTTTGAGACTCATCTGGACAGAAATGTTCTAACAACGCAACGACTACTAGAAGAGTGTCTTGAGAAAGGGGTGCGAAGAGTTGTCATAGCTTCGAGTTCTTCAATTTATGGTCAAACTGATTGTGAGTCAAAAGAAACTGACCTGCCGCACCCTGTAAGTCCATATGGTGTTTCAAAATTAGCAGCCGAACATTTGGCATCTGTTTACGCAGATCGCGGTTTGGATGTTGTTAGTCTTCGCCTTTTTACTGTCTTCGGTCCTAGACAAAGACCTGATATGTCTATACATAGGATGTTTGCATCTGCTTTAAAAGGAGAGCCATTCCCTCTATGGGGTGAAGGCAAACAAAGAAGATCATTTACATTTGTTGATGACATCGTCAAAGTTTTTCAATTGGCTGGGAATTCAAAAAAAATAAGTAATCGTGTCTTAAATGCTGGTGGAGCTGAGCCAGTAGAACTCTTGGATTTGATAAGAACTGTTGAAGAAATTGTTGGCTCTCAAGTGATTCTTGAACATTTAAAAATGAGACCTGGAGATCCAGAATTAACATGTGCTTCGAAAGATCTTGTTGCAGAAGAATTGGGATGGAAACCTGAGATTTCCTTAGAAACTGGCCTTCAAGCTCAACTTAGATGGCATAATTCGATTTCAGAACACTTTCATACTTTGCAAGAAGTCGGTTAACCTGTAATTGTGACTTATCAAACCCCCGATCACCACCCTGCATTTGAAGAATACTGTGAGACAATCTTCGAGTTAGAAGAAGACAATCTCAAAGTAATCCAAGCTCGAATCGCAGAACGTTTAGATGTTTCAAGACCTGCTGTCTCTGAGATGATAAAGAGGATGGCTGATGAAGGTTTATTGAAAGATGGCAGCAATGGAGTAAATCTCACTACTAGAGGAATGGAATTAGCTACCCGTGTTGTCCGAAGACACAGACTTGCTGAATGTTTCCTTACGGACGTCTTAGGCTTGTCGTGGACTGACGCTCATCATGAAGCTGGTAAGTGGGAACATGTGATTTCCACTCCAGTGGAAGAAGCGATGAGAAATATCCTCGAAAATCCGACAACGTGTCCGCATGGAAATCCTATTCCGGGGTCAAACTATAAAGAGCCTAAAAATATGGCGAATTTAAATGCTCTACCTGCAGGTTCAGACTTTGTAGTTGAACGGATACCTGAAGAGCTTGAATTCACAGAGGGACTTTTAGAGTTTCTTGAGCAAGCGGATATTAAGCCAGGAAATACAGGGCGTGTAACAGCTATTTCACCTGATGGAACCACTACCGTCGAGATCGGTGGTAGCCATATTGGTGTCGGCTCTTTTGCATCTGAAAGAATTCTTGTTTCTGTCGGCTGAGTGCCACCCAATTGCCATTAGTAGGAGTAGGGCCAAAGCCCAAAACGTAGCAATCCACATAGTGTTTGTTGGCATTCGATGAAAATCAGGAAAAATTTTCGACCAAATTTTATACCAAGGCCAGCTTGTTTCTTCAAAATCTACAATTAAAGCCCTCCTACCGGTTTGAGTTTCAACAGCAATCCATACCCATCCGATTGAACCAATGGCAGTCGCGACAATTGTGGGCAGAAGAAACTTTTGAAAGTGATCGAGAAGTATTGCAATTGCAATTATTCCTAAAGGTAGAACAACGACAGTCTGTCTGCCAGGCCACCACCAGCCGTGCATTGTGAAAGCCACCCATGTCGCTGTGGACCAGCCAATCAGAAATGGAAGAATTAGATAATTCCAATTATCAACTTTTTTCTTACAGTTAAAGGCAATAGCAATTGGAAGGATTAGGAAAGAAGGTGTCCACGCGGCAAGTCCGAATCCTTTATCTACCAATAACCCGATAATTCGATTTGAACGTCCCCAAATATCCGGATCTCCTCCAATAACCTCGAATTCGCTTCCTGCAAAATGATCTCCTGCCGAATAAACAGTCCACCCTTGGTAAACAAGCTGGTGGGAAAGCAGGTAGATCGCTGCCATTAAAACGAAAACCACTGCTGTTGATGTAGAAATTCTTTTCCTCTCGGTTTTTTTGTTGCTTAAAGAAGCTAAAAGAAAAATTGTAAAAGCAACTGGTAAGTATTTAATAGAAAGCCAAGGAAGGGCCGTAATTGAAAGCACAAATCCAATTGAATTCCATTTCGAACGAGGTCCTGTAATTGTTGCAATAGCCAGAATTACAGCTAAAGCGGCTGGAACTTCAGGGTAAATTTGGCTGCCGTAACTACACAATGGAGGAGCGGCACCGAAAGATCCAACAACCCAAGCAGCTATTTTTGGAGATACTTTAAATCTCCGGACCGCCACCCAAAGAGTAGTGGAGGCCAAAAGACCTGCGAAGATTGCTAACAACACTCGAGCACCGACCCATCCGCCTATTCGCATTGGACCAGAAAGAAGAAGCGGGAGAAGAGGGTCATGCGGACTTAATCTCTGACCTGATGAATTCATGTCAATTGTCTGAGTGTTAAGACCTACTTCATGAAATGTTCTGAATTTTTCTTCTTCAATTTCATCAGAAATGTCAAGGTTTAGATCTTCACCAATGCTCAAGGCTGTTAAAAGATACTGTGGTTCATCGACGCTGACTTGAGCTCCGTAAGTAGAACGTGACGGAATTGCAATTGCAGAAATACCGAAAACAAAAAGTCCAACAAATAGCATTAGCTTTCGAAGAGTAATTTTTTTAGTCAAAATTTACGCCAAATGGTCAGCTTGACGGATTACTAGAATCCAAGTCAAGATAGCTGACAGTAGAACAAGAATGAGTGCTAGAAGACCTCCTTCAGCAACAAAGGCATCTTCAAAAGATTGAAAGATCTTTGTTGTGAGAGTTGGGAATTCGAAAGGAGCCACAAGAAGGGTTATTGGTAATTCTTTCATAGTTGACATGAGAACAAGACCAGAACCTGCAAGTAGACCAGGAGTTACGACAGGAATATCTATAGTGAAAAAACGTTTAAATTTGCTCGCTCCAAGGACTTGAGAGGCATCTTCTAAGCTTGGAGGAATGGAAGCTACAGATGCTTTTGCAGGACCTAGGGCTTGGGCACTGAATCTAACAAGATATGCGAAAATCAAAATAATTATTGTTCCGCGTAGATGTTCGGCAGCCCATGAAGTCTTAAGAGTCCAAAAAAACATTGATAGAGCGATAAGAAGACCAGGCATGGCAAAGGTTGAAGTCATTATTGCATTTGCAGTATTTCCAATTGAAGATCTGTATTTAGCAACAAGGTAAGAGACTGGTAAAACAATTGCAGCAGCGATCAAAGCTGTGAGCATACTTATCCATGCAGTGTTGATTGTTGGTTCGATGATGTCTTTAAAGTCAATAAATAAAGGACGACCACCTCTAAATTCTCTCAACAAACCATCCGCCGCCCAATCGCCTAGTGCAATAGTCGGAGTTATAAGAGCCAAAAAAACGATAAGCCAACTTGCTGTTATTGCTATTGGTTTCCATTTGCCTAAAGAAATCAGGACAGTTTCCACTTGAGTGGTTGCATCAGGTTTTCTGAATCTTCGACTAACAAAAGTTTCAATTATTACTGCGACGGCAGCAAGCGTTAAAAGTATTAAGGCGAGAGCAAAAGAAACGGGTTGATTATTTAACCGTGTGGTCCATATGGCTCTAGTAAGAGTGTCGTACCTCATGAACTGAACAGCGCCGAAGTCACTAATCGTGTATAAAAAAACTAATAAAGATCCCGCAAGTAATGAAGATGCGATTTGTGGAAGAACGACTTTACGGAAAGTTGACCAACTTGAATCACCAAGAAGACGTGCACTTTCTTCTAAAGAGCTAGAAAGGTTTTTTAATCTGGCAGCAACAGGTAAAAAAACATATGGGTAGGTAAAGAGTGTAAGAACGAGCCAAGCTCCAAACAAACCGTGCAATTCAAGAGTTTTTTCTATGCCGATTTTCTCAACGAGATTATTAGCAAGTCCACCTGGATTAAGTGTTCTAATAAAAGCTGCGGCGCCAACAAAGGTAGGAAAAACAAGTGGGAGAGGAAGAATTATTTTAAGGATTCGACGCGAGGGCATATCAGTCCGAATAGTTAGCCACGCTAAACCTGTTCCCAAAATTGCCGCAGACAAAGTGACCAATATTGTCAGGTTGATGGTTCTCATTAGTGGAGAGAGGGTTTGCTCAGAAAAAAGAACTCCTAGCGGATCAGAATCGCTAGTTATATTCCTCCAAACTAGGTATATGGCAGGGCATGCAAAAAGAAAGGCAGAAATTAAAGCTATTACTTTAAGTGCCAGAGGTGCTCTCTGGTTATGTCGTAATTTCTTACTAGTTAAGAATTCCACTTTCTCTAACTATTCGTTCGGTTTCTTCAAAGCCTCCGCCTAATGAATCAAAGTCTACCGAACCAATCTCAAGAGCTTCGAGAACTGGAAGAACTGGATTAGGTTTTGTGCCTTTAGCTAGTGGGTATTCAAAGGTTTTGTTAGAGAAATATGCTTGAGCCTGTGGAGTTAGAAGGTAAGCAACAAGTTCATTTGAAGCTTCTTTGTCTTCAGCTGTTGCAAGGATTGTTGCTGCAGTAATGATCAAAAGTGAACCAATATCATCAGAAGGAAAGTTGTAATTTTCTGCCCTGTGTTCGCTCCCTAGAGCTGCAGCCTCTTGATAGTTGTAATAGTGATTGACTAATCCCATGTCAATCTCACCTCGGCCTGCTGCTTCCACTATGGATCTGTTATTCGGGTAGTACTTGGCGCCATTTTCGACCATGTCATTTAACCATTTAGTAGCAGTTTCGTTACCATGTTGATCACGGAAAACTGTGAACCAGTCCTCAAAAGAACCATTAGTTCCTGGTATCGCAACTCGGTTTCTGTACTTCGGATCTGTCAATTCAAAAACTGACTTTGGTAATTCATCAGGTGAGACTTGATCAACGTTATGGACAAGAACACGCTTTCTGCCTGAAAAACCTATCCATGAACCACTCGCAGCGTGATTTTGCTTTTCAACTAGGGAAAGAACACTTCCGTCGACAGAGCCAAGGAGGTTATTCCCTTCAAGAAATCCAACGGGTCCAGGTGAACGAGAAAGAAAGACATCAGCTTCGGTTGATTTTCCCTCCTCATTAATCAGGATCGCTAAATCTGTTGAGCTTCCCCAACGGACCCTTACATCAATTCCGCTTTCACAAGCAAACGCCTCGAGGATGGGTGAGATCAGGTATTCGCTTCGACCTGAGTAAATTGTTACTTCTTTACCTGCGTCTTTGGCACAATCTCCTTGTACTATTTCGGCCGCTCGGTCTGAAAGTTCAGCACGTTTGTTGCTGCTACTAGAACAACTGGTGCTTATGACTGTTAGACAAATTAGGGATGACAGTATTATTTTGCGGTTGGTTTTCATTAGACTGAGTGTATCGATTGGTTTGCAAAATTCGTAAGGTATACCTAACAAAATTTAGAAATAAAAATGATGAATAAAATACACAATTTCCTTTCTCTGTTTAATTTTAGGAGACTTTCAAAGCCCATCGGTATATTGTTGGCTCTCCTTGTCTGCTTGGTGGCTCTTTTTTGGGTCTTACAAGAAGTTGACCGTGAGTCTCTTAGTAGATCATGGTCAGCCGCCCTTGATGATCCATTCTTAGTTTTTCTTGTAGCAATTGCTTTTGCATCTGCATTTTTTCTTAGAGCTTTCGCTTGGAAAACAATCATTCCTCGCTTATCTTTTGGACAGTCTCTAGCGGCCATTCACCTATCATTAGGAGCGAACCACGTACTTCCTTTGAGATTGGGAGAACCTTTGAGAGTTGTAAGTGTGGTTAGACGCGCTCGCATACCAATAGAAACTGCAACGGCTTCTACGATCACGCTCAGATCTGCGGACATAGTGACTGTAGTATGTCTCGGATGTTTGGCGGCCCCTGGAGCTTTTATAGAAGTAGTCGGATACTGGGGTTTTGCTGCTTTGGCACTTGCTTTAGCTTTATGCACTTTTGGGTTTTTATGGATGCGGAAACTTCAAAAAATTAATCCATTAGCTATGGACTTGCCAGGACCATTGGTTTTCTTTCTAACAGCCTTCGCATGGTTTGCAGAAGCTGCTGTAATTTGGCAGTGTGCGCGTTGGTCAGGCATAGAACTAACTCCTTCTGAAGCGCTTTTTGTGACTGCAGTAGCAGTTGCATCGCAAATTGTAGCTATAGCTCCAAGTGGTTTTGGGACTTATGAGGCAGCGTCAGTTGCGGCGTATGCAATATTGGGACATGATCCTGGAGTTGCATTAGCAGCGGCTTTGATTACTCATGCTTTAAAAACGGCTTATTCTTTGTTATCTGGCGGTATTTTTACATTTTTTCCCAAGCCAGGAGCACTGGGACATTTCCGGTTGATGAAACATTTAGGTCCAAATGAAATTTCTGCGAATGAAGTCTTGCCTCAATCCCCGGTTCTTTTTTTCATGCCTGCTCTCAATGAAGAAGAGACAGTCGAGTCTTGTATCAAAAGATGTCCAGAAAGTGTTTCAGGAAGAAGTGTGGAGATATTGGTAATAGATGATGGTTCGACAGATCGAACTGCTCAAAGAGCAAAAGAAGCTGGAGCGAAGGTAATTTCATTACCTGTTTGTGGAGGGTTGGGTGCCGCAGTTCGAATTGGACTTGAATACGGTGTAGAGATTGGAGCTGCAGCAATTGCTTTTTGTGATGCTGACGAAGAATATCCTCCTGATGAATTAGAAAATTTAATCGAACCAATACTTTCCAATGGGGCTGACTATGTGGTCGGAAGTAGATTTCTTGGAACGATAAAACATATGAGACCCCACAGGCGTTTCGGTAACAAGGTCTTGACTCTCGTGTTATCAGTTATTGCAAGACGACGTATTACTGATGGGCAGTCTGGATATCGTGCTTTCTCTTATGAGGCTGCAGCCAATACAGAGATAATTCACGATTTTAATTATGCGCAAGTTTTAACATTAGATCTTCTAGCCAAAGGTTACCGTTATTTAGAAGTCCCCATAAGTTACAAGTTCAGAACAAAGGGAGACAGTTTCGTAAAGCTAGGTGGTTACCTTAGAAAAGTTGTTCCAGCGGTATACAGAGAATTAAACACAACTTGAGTGGGTCAGTCTTCCACTACATGTGTTTGAAATTCTTCAAGAGAAGACTTCCAAGAGTTATGAGCAAAAGAAGTATTTGAATCCAGTGCATTAGCTGCGGCGTGACCCATTGATAAGGCATGGTGAAGATTGTCAGGTGCAAAAAGTCCTTGTCTACCAAATATTGTCAACCGTTCTTGGCTGGTTGACCAATTAATGAGATTTTCGAATTTCTCCCTGTAGTCAAGATCATAAATGGGGTAAACCTTTGGAAGACGCCGGGTTTTAGTGTCTAAAAGATTAATTTTTGGTAGTCCCTGTTTTGCTAATGAATCGAGCATCAATTCTCCGAGCTCCTCGTCGCTAGCAAGCCAGATTTGATCTCCTTCCCAACAAGGAACTTCACAGCAGATTATTGTGAAATCTTTAGGGTCAGGTCCTTCTCTATAGTTTTTAGGTTCAGAAATTCTACTTATGGGAGTATCTATTCCTGGAAAATAATGGGCGTCGAATTCAGTCAATCTTTCTTGATCACAAATCAAATAAACAAGAACCATTGCTCTGTATTTAAGTTGTTTTAATGATTCGATAATTTGTGGAGATGGAGCTGGATTAATCATTTTGACTAAAGAGCCAAATGGCGCAGTTGACCAGATTCTTTGAGAGTCGAAACTTCCATTTTCTGTTTTTGTAACTACGCACGTTTTATCCGTAAGATCGATTGACTTTATTTCTGTTTCAAATAAAAATCGTGCACCTTTGTTTTCAGCTTCCTCTGCGAGTCGCTCACATATCTGGCCGTATCCATTCCGAGGATAAAAAAAGATCTGACCGTTATTAATTGTTGAACGAATTAGCTTTTTTAAAATATCTAAATGGGATTTCGCTGAAACTCTTTTCCTTGCAAGATCTGAATGGAGTTCTTCTGCAGGCATTCCCCATAATTTTTTTGCATATGGCCCGTAGATTAGATCGAATACCTTTTGCCCAAGTCCAGCTTTGATATGTTCCGCAAAAGTTTCTTCTGCTGGTTGTCTGAAAGGTGAGGTGAGGGAATCTTTGAAAAGTTCAGAGACACTTCTGGCAGGCAGTGACTTAACTAAATTTGAGAAACTGAGTGGAAAAGTAACCCATTTTTCTTCAACTCGAATTCGACCATTCCGATTCCTTGTTTGAAGATCGGTTCCTAAAATATTTTTTAGTATTTCTAGTAAGGGTTGAGAAGTGGCAGGGTGAAGTCGGTGAGATCCGTAATCGACCATCATGCCGTTTATTTCAAAACTAGCTGACATGCCACCTGGAGAATCGAGGCGCTCAACAACTGTCACGTCATGGCCTTTACTGGCTGCTAAATAAGCTGCCATCAAGCCAGCGGGACCAGATCCGACTATTAGTAATTCAGTTTCCAAACTAAGAGTTTTTTCTAACAGCAGAAACTTCTACATCTTTGTGTTCAATGCTGAAACGAGCTCCTTTTGTATGACTTGTAGAGGGAGTGGTGCGTACTTTCAATCTTGTTTCGTCATTTAGTTTTAATGTGAGAAGTGAATCATGCCCGTAGTACTCAATAGTCTCTATTTCAGCATCATTACCATTTGTTAAGATCAGGTTTTCTGGCCTAAGCACCAATTCAAAATCGCCTTCATAGGAGTCATCAAGCCTTAAAAGTCCTAATAAGGTTTCCGCTTTATTGCCTGAAACTTTACAACTGACCAGATTTACAGCTCCTACGAAAGAAGCAATCCAATTGTTAGAAGGTTTTTCATAAATCACATTCGGTAAATCGACTTGAAGAATTTTGCCGTTGTTCATGACTGCCACTCTGTCTCCAAGCAAAAATGCTTCATCTTGGTCGTGGGTGACGAAAATGGCAGTTATTCCTAATTCACTTATCAAGCGGTGGACTTCAGCTCTTACTTCTATACGCAGAGCACTATCCAGATTTGAAAATGGTTCATCTAGTAGAAGAACAGAAGGTTTCGGGGCAAGTGCTCTCGCTAGTGCAATTCTTTGCTTCTGGCCACCTGAAAGCGTTTCAGGGCGTCGCTTTTCAAAATTAGGCAAACCGACGATTTCTAATAGTTCAGAGACTCTTTCTTTCTTTGGGTCAGTTTTCTTTAGGCCATAAGAGACATTTTGTTCAACTGACATATGTGGGAATAGGGCAGCATCTTGAAAAACCATGCCGATTTTTCGTTTTTCTGGAGCAATTGAGATTCCAATATCGAAAACAACTTGATCACCGATTTTTATTTTTCCTTCTTCGGGATTTTCAAGTCCAGCAATACTTCTTAGAAGGGTTGTTTTACCACAACCACTTGGTCCTAGTAAGGAAAGAGTTTCGGAGGGTGCGACTTCCAGTTCGATTTTTTCCAAGACCACTTCCTGGTCGAAGGTTTTAGAAACACCTTCGACACTTACTTCACCAGGTCCTGAAATCTTTTTCATAAATATCAAGACTAATGCCAGAAATTTGAAAGCAGAAGGGGTTGCTATTGGTTTTAAATCATGTAGCTTAAGACTTATTGTTAGGGTTACCTAACATAAAATATAGAAGCTATTAATTTAAGAGGGAAAATGTTTAAAAAGTTATTATTTTCAAAAGTTCTACTTGCTTGCGTGACTTTGAGTCTTTTAGCAGGAGCCTGTGGAAGCGATGATGGAGGAACCGTACAAGAGATAGGTTCTGGTTCTGGTTCAGCCTCTGGTTCAGCCTCTGGTTCAGCCTCTGGTTCAGCCTCTGGTTCAGCCTCTGGTTCAGCCTCAGCTAGCGCACCTTCAGCTTCAGCTTATGCTTCTGCTTCTGCAAGCGCTCCTTCAGGTTCTGGTTCTGGTTCAGCAGTAATGGGGACAGGAGATTTTGGTTCTGATGATGGTTATGCCTATGCGTCTGATGTGAGCAGTCATCGTCTTGTTCCTGCTGATATGTGTGACATTAATGGTTTGTTGCCTAAAGATTCCGCTATCGACTACGACGCTATTCATGCGATTTATAAAGATGGCGTGAATTCGGTTAAGTCTGATGGATCAGTTAGAACCATTGGTGGTTTTGCTGTCGGTGAAGGGAAGAAACACGGGGTTGATACCTATTTTGGTACTGCTACTCCGTTGCATGATTTTGTTATATCAGCAATTGAAGGCACAGGAGAGTTTGCTGGTGAAGCTGATCTTGTTCGCCGTCAGGGAATCCAAAAAGGAATTCAGAACGCAATTATGGTTGCTTGGACGGTTCATGAGGTTAACTCTGCTTTAGCTAAGGGAGCTGATGGCAATTTTGATCCTGCTAAGGGTGCTCCTCATAACTGGGATGAAGGCTGGGCTTTTTATGCTGGTTCTGAACCAGGTTGTTCAGCTTTCGCAACTGCAGATAAGCGAGGCAAGGACTTTGGAACTTTGAACGATTCTGGGGAGAGTGTCGCTAATGCTAATATTCGTGCCGCTTTCCAGTCGGGTCGTGATGCTTTAGTTGGTGGAGATCTAGCAGGAGCCCAGGCTGCTGCAGATGCAATAGTTAAGAATCTCACTGTTACATACGCTCAGGCGACAATGAAATATGCCAAGAGTGTTGACAGCGACATAGCAGACGGCGATATGGATGCAGCACGTGTCCATCAAGCTGAGGGTTATTCCTTCTGGAGAGTTCTAGCCCCAATGCTTGCAAGCACTGATGTTGATGCTGCAGCTATCGATGGTGTCTATCAGTTAAGCAATCAGCCAGCAACTGGTTCACACGACACTGTTGTCGCAGCTCTAACAGCAGTCTTAGAGGGTCTAGGAATAACAACAGAAGACCTAGGGTCGTATTAATGGTTTACTGTCTATCTCTTTCGTACGGTTTCCCCCACATGAAGAGATAGATGGTTTTGCCGGTGGCCGCACTCAGCTGGGTGAGGAGCGGCCACCGGCCTAAAACAAAATTTATGGTTTGCCGGTGTTCTTTCCAGCTGGGTGGAGAGGACACCGGCCTATAAATTTGAAAAGATTTTCGTAATACCAGTATCTTTTGTTCATGCAAGAAATAGCAGTCGGTTGGTGGGGGTTAGTTGCCTCTTTAGCGATGGTAGCTATTACTATTGCGATTTCACTTTTACTGAGGCTCAAACTGGAACGTGACCTGACGATCGCAACTGGAAGATCGATAGGACAGCTAGTAATAGCTGGTTGGGCTTTGACTTTAATTCTGAAAGATGAAACACCAATAATTTGGGCTTGGTTATGGGTCGCATTAATGGTTCCATTCGCGGCAATTTCTGCTTCGAGCCGTGAACAGCGTCTTCAAGGTCTCGTATGGACCACAGCGGCAGGCTATCTACTCGGTTTGAGTGCCAGCCTCTCTGTTCTTTTTTCTCTACAAATTCTTCCACTTGAGTCTCGTGTGCTGGTTCCAATTTCAGGAATGATAGTTGGGAACTCGTTACGAGTTGTTGTGGTAGCTGCGACACGACTTGTTGATGCTATACGCGACTCCAAGTCAGAGATAGAAGCCATGCTTTCACTAGGATTCACACGCCATAAAGCTGTTCAAAGGGTTGTTTCAGAGACACTAAAATTGGCACTTATTCCTCAGATTGAGACAACAAGAACAGTAGGGATTGTTTTCCTTCCGGGCATGTTCACAGGACTGATACTCGCAGGAGTAGACCCTCTGGAAGCAGCGTTAATGCAAGCGGTAATACTTTTCTTTGTACTAGGTTCAGCAGCGATCACCGGTCTAATCGTTGTTATTTTTGGAGCTCAAAAATTTCTAACTACCGATCATCGGCTCGAACCACCGACACATTAAAACTACTATGAGCAGGTACAACCCAAGTCACTTAAACACGAAACAACTTCATCGACTGGAAGTCCCACAATATTGTCGAAACTTCCTTCAAAGGAAACCACAAAATCTTTCCCACCACCTTGAATTCCGTAACCACCAGCTTTATTCAATGGTTCACCAGTCTCTATGTAGGTAACAATTTCGTCTTTTGTAAGTTCCTTCCATTTGACCTGAGTAGCAACTACTAAAGAATGACGACCCTTAGGTCCAATTAATGCAACACCGGTAATCACTTTATGAGTCTCACCAGAAAGGGTTTGCAGCATTTCCAAAGCTATTTCGGGTGATCCAGGCTTACCCAAAATTTTTTCATTTACCGAAACCACCGTGTCAGCAGCAACACCGCATTCGCCAAAACTTATTACAGCATCAAGTTTTTTTACTGCTAAACGTTCAACCAGAGATTCAGCTGATTCACCGGGAAGTATTGATTCATCTACTTCAGGTATACGAACTTCAGGTTTGAATCCAGCTTTAAGAAGAAGAGAAAGTCGTTGGGGAGAACCTGAAGCCAGTATTAATGGACCGTTCATCTCACTCAAACTTCAACCCCCTGAAACAAGAGCTTCAGCTTCAATGTGAAGAGGAGTTAAATCAGCAGGATCGTCCAGCCAACCAGCAGGCAAAACCACAGACTTGGGACCACCTCGATGACTTCTGGGAAGTCTTAATGCAGAAGGGTCGAACTCTTTCTCAGCTCCAATAGTTAACAGTAGATCATTTAATAGCTCTTTTAAATTGTCCATATCTTCAACCATTTGGAGGGAGCGACGTGCGGCAGGTCCAGTCTGATATCCCTTCAGATACCAAGAAGTATGTTTACGGAAATCTTTAATTCCGTGAGATCCTGTCCAATCAACCAACATTTGCGCATGCTCAACCATTGCGTCAGCAACCCCACCTAACAGTGGGGGATTGTCAGGCTCAGAACCCCCTGAAGAAGGAAGTGGGCCAAAGACTGAAGCTAACTGTCCAAAAAGCCACGGTCTTCCCAAACATCCACGCCCGACTACTACTCCATCGCATCCGGTTGAGCGCATCATGCGTAATGCATCCCATGGTTCCCAAATGTCTCCATTGCCAAATACAGGGATAGACGAAACAGTTTCTTTCAAACGAGCAATAGCATTCCAGTCGGCTTGACCCGAATACAACTGTTCAGCTGTTCTAGCATGCAAAGCCAATGCCGAAGCGCCCACAGATTCTGCGATAAGACCAGCTTCAAAGTAAGTTAGATGAGCATCGTCTGTGCCTTTTCGGAACTTCACAGTCACAGGGACTGATCCTGCAGCTTTTACAACGGAAGAAACAATCAACTCAAAAAGTTTAGGTTTCAGTGGAAGAGCAGCTCCACCTCCACGCCTTGTCACTTTAGGCATCGGGCAGCCAAAATTCATATCAATGTGATCTACCCGACCTTCACCGACCAACATGGTAGTTGCGTTAGCAATACTCTCTGGTTCAGTTCCATACAATTGGATGCTTCTAGGTGTTTCCCCTTCAGCGAAACCGCTTAATCTTTCAGTTTTAGAATGCCCTTCTAACAACCCCCGAGCAGTGATCATCTCACTCACATATAAACCCGCACCAAATTTCCTACACAACGTGCGAAATGGGGCATTAGTAACCCCCGCCATTGGAGCCAAAATGACTGGAGGCCAAACCTCGATAGTTCCGATACTAGGTTTTTCAAACTCATTAGGATTCGCAGTATTTACATCACGATTAATTTCACTTCTTAAACCCATATATAAAGCGTAGAGCCCAAGTTTTTGTCTAACGCGCTATTCGAAATCCTTGATGACCTAAAGAACTATTAGGTAGCAAACCCATCCTCGCTCCCACTCGGTACCTGTTGCAGTAGCTGTCATGACAAAGGTACGAACCACCCTTGACGACCTTATCTAAGCCCATTGAAGGACCTTCTGGATCTCTAACTGTCACATCGGATTCGTGACGTGCAGAAAACCAATCGTTACACCATTCCCAAACGTTTCCAGAACAGTTGTAGAGTCCAAAATTATTTGGAGGAAAAGCATCAACAGGGCAGGTTCCAACCCAACCGTCTTTAGCGTTGTTTTGATCGGGAAATGAACCAGTGAAAATGTTGCACATGAAATCATCATCTGGATTGCTTTCATCACCCCATGGAAAACTTTTTTGGTTGAGATCACCGCGAGCTGAGAACTCCCATTCGGCTTCAGTAGGCAGGCGGCAACCAGCCCATTCTGCAAAAGCTTTTGCATCAAACCATGAAACGTGAACAACAGGATGATTCCATCTAGGAGATCCGGCTTCCAATTCAGAATTAGGACCCTCAGGATGGAACCAGTCGGCACCTTCAACTTGACGCCACCATTCGGCGCCTAAAACGCCTCTAGTTGGTGGAAAATCATCTGGTAGTAAACCTGCAAAAACAAATGACCAAGGGGGCTCATTGTCTTCGCTTTGCTCGGCAGTAGTTACATAATTTGTAGCAGAAACAAAAGCTTCGAATTCTGCGTTAGTCACTGCAGTAGATGAAATCGAAAAAGGAGAAAGAACAATTTCTCTTACGGGTCCCTCGCCATCAGCAGGGTAAGCATCCTGTTCATTACCCATTAGGAACGGCCCACCAGATAATTCAATCAGATTTGCTATGGGATTAGATTCAGTCATTACCTTCCAAATCGAGACTTGAAACGAAACTCCTAACAGTTTCAGCCACTTCATTACACGCCTTCACATGCACCATGTGACCAGCATCTGGGACAACCAAGGTTCCCTTAACGTTGAGATAACGTTCAAAAACTGCTGCAGATGCAGCAAAACGTTTATCGCGCTCGCCTAGAACTAGAAAAGTTGGTGCTTTTATTTCATCTAAGTGATCAATCACATGCGAATCAACATGCATAGACAGTTCTTCTGCACCTTCAGCAAGATCAAGTTTCATTGCAGACTGTCTGACGGATTCATTCCACTCTTCGCGGGCTTCAACTTTTCTAAAACCCGGACCGGCAGCAACAAGCACTAGAGCAGAAACCTCGTCAGGCTTTTCCAACGTATATGCAAGTGAAAGATAGCCACCCAAACTATGTCCAACTAGAACACACGGTCTTCCAACTTCATCAAGTACAGCAGAGATGTCTTTTAAGGCTTCTTCTCGTCCATAGCTGCCAGACGGGGGAGCCCCACTTTCACCATGACCACGTAAATCCCAAGTAGTAACCTGATGGTCTTTACATAGATTTTCGCTTAAACCAGACCAAACATCTCTACTGTTAGCCCAACCAGTAATACAAACAATCTGAGGACCCACGCCGACGGTTTCGCCGACAATATTTACTTCACCATTTAGAACTTCAAAAGAGGTCATATTTAACGCAATCCTCTGAAACAATCTCTTACATCTTCGATGAAAACTTCGGGGGTTTCTAAAGAAGCGAAATGCCCACCCTTTTCATGTTCAGCCCATAGAACCAAATTCATTGAATCTTCAACCCAACGTCGGCGCGGCATCATTAGTTCATATGGGAAAACTGACACACCAACAGGTGTATCTCCAGTTGAACCGAAACCAGGTTCAAGAGTTTTAAACATCTCATAATAAATTCGAGTCGAAGAATTAATAGTTCCAGTAAACCAATAGAGAGAAACGTTTGCCAAGAGCTTGTCTTTGTCAACAGTAGTTAGAAGATCACCACCATTGTCTGTCCATCCATAGAATTTTTCGGTAATCCAAGCTAAAAGCCCGGCAGGACTATCGTTTAAGCCTGTGCCAAGAGTCTGAGGTCTTGTTTGTTGAATACGGAAATAGCCATCATCTTCTGCTTGGTACCAAGCAGCTCTGTCAAGCAATTTTTGTTCAATATCGGTAATATCTTCCATATCATCAGGCTTCCCCAGAGGTCCCCCTGTCAGCATGGTTATATGGCATCCAGCTACATTTTCTGGGGCTACGCGACAGATCTCACGGGAAATAATTGAACCCCAATCGCCTCCTTGTACGCCATAGCGGTCATAACCTAAAGTCTCAGACAATTCGGCAAAAGCACGAGCTATTCGTGTAGGTCCCCATCCACGATCAGAAGTAGGTCCGGACAGTCCATAACCCGGCAGAGAGGGAACAATTACGTGAAAAGCATCAGATTCATTACCGCCGTGGTCTTGCGGATTCGTCAAAGGACCTATTACATCTAGAAATTCGACTATTGAACCCGGCCAACCATGGCTTATCAACAGTGGAAGAGCGTCAGGATTTTCAGAACGTTCATGGATGGTGTGGATGCGTTGACCGTCGATATCAGTAGTCAGATTATTAAAAGAGTTTAAGTAAGTTTCGAAAGAACGCCAGTCAAATTCATCTTTCCAATATTCCGCGAGTTCCTTGACCAAATTTGCATCGATGCCATAGTCCCACCCCGTATCGGGTAAATGATCAGGCCATCTAGTTCTTTCTAAACGTTCCTTGAGATCTGCTATCTCATCATCACCAATAGAGATGACAAAAGGCGAAAAGTTATCGGACATTTAGGCCTATTAGACGTCTTCAGCTAATTCACGTAAGCGACCCAAAATGGAAGCAGGATCACCACCAATAGGTGTCACATTAAGGCTCGTAACTCCTGCTTCCTTATAGGCAGCCAAGCGATCTTTAACGTACGCTTCGTCACCGCACATATTGGATTTTTCAATCAATTCATCAGGAAGGGCGGCCATAGCTTCATCTCTCCGACCATCCAAATAAGCTTCTTGAACTGCTGTAGCTTCGTCAGGAAAGCCGTATTGACAGCAAAGGTCGTTGTAAAAATTCTTTCCTTTAGCACCCATACCGCCTATGTAAAGAGCAGCCATCGGTCGAGCCATGTTTCTGTATTGTTCGGCATCATCACCTATAGCAACTAAACCTCCTGCAACAACGTCAAAATCGCCAAGTGAAGGATCTCTTCTTTCCATACCGGCTTTGATGGAATCGCCCCAAACTATTCCCATTCGTTCAGGGAAAACCATAAAGGGAAGCCAACCATTGGCTGACGCTGCAGTTTCTTCCACACTGTTAGCTCCCAGAGAAGCAACATAGATAGGTATGTCCTCTCTAAGCATGTGATTAATTATCTTTAATGGTTTTCCTAGCCCAGTTCCTCGTTCGGCAGGTAGAGGTAGATCGAAAACTTTACCGTTGTAAGAAAGAGGCTCGCGTTTCCAGGCCAAACGACAAATCTCCATAACTTCCCTGAGGCGTGTTAAAGGCATCGAATAGGGAATTCCGTGAAAACCTTCAATCACTTGAGGCCCGGATGCACCTAAGCCAAGTGTGAAGCGCCCACCAGATAGAGAGTCCAGGCTTGCAGCGGTTTGAGCCAAGGCTGCTGGAGTTCTGCTATATGTATTTAAAATTCCACTACCGAGACCTACTGTCTCAGTTTCAGCGGCCAAATAACCCAACAGGCTCACAGCATCAAAACCATAAGCCTCAGGGATCCAGATCATGTCTACACCCGCTGACTCCAAATCTTTAGCTTGTCTTGCTGAGTCCTTTGGGTCGTTGGCGTAGTTTAAAAGAGTAGATATTCGCATAAATTAATCTTTCCAGAAGTTAAAGAAGATCGCTTAGTTGGCAATCTTTTTCTTTTCAGAACCCACCGTACAATAAGTTTTTAAAAAAATTTCGCTTCAAAATAGGGTAATTAGTCACAAGTGGTGATCTTGATGACCTTTTCTCAAATACCATCAAAGGATGGTGAATAACTCTCAATCTGAAAAAGAAGCCATAAATATGTCGGAGATTTTTAATGTCCACTCTCGTCAAGACTGGGAAGATTTAGCTTTAGAGACGTTGTCAGGTAAATCAATCGAGTCTCTACACGAAATCACCGATGACGAAATTGAAATAAAAGCAATTTACAGTTCCGAAGATCAAAATTTTACAAACCCTGCTGGAGTTCCTGGCGTAACTCCGTTTACACGAGGAATTAAGGGAAGCGGGTATGAAAACGGGACTTGGGATATACGAGCTTTAATTGATGAGTCAAGTACTGAATTAGCTAATGAAGCTGTGTTGAATGAACTTTTAAATGGGTCCACCTCATTATTTATAGATTTCGAAAAAATTGGAATTAATTCTATTACCGATTTAGATAAGACTCTCGAAGATGTTTTTTTGAATATGACCAGCATTTGGCTCAAGCCTGGTTTGAAGGGGTCAGAGATTGCGAAATGGATGATCGAATTATGGGATCAGCGTGGCATAGAGAATTCCGAACGTCGCGGTGGATTAGGAGTGGACCCAATAGGAGTGTCTGTGCAAAGAGGAACCCAAAGTGATCATGACAGCGAATTGTCAGAGGTGTCGGATTTTATAGATAGAAGTGGGTTTTCGAAGGTCATAGATATCGATAGCAGTTTTTATCCAGAACTTGGTGGGTCAACTTCTGCAGAGCTCGCGTATTCCTTATCTGTGGCGGTCTTTTATTTGAGGGAACTCGAAGAAAAAGATCTAGGGATTGAAACGATTATAAAAAATATGTACTTTACTTATTCTTCTAACAGCGATCAGTTTATGACTATCGCAAAATTTCGAGCAGCTAGACGCTTGTGGGCACAGGTAACAAAAGAATGCGGATGCACACCTGAAAATCAAACACAAAGTCAACACGCTGTTACTTCCAATAAGACAATGGATAAAAAAGATCCTTGGTTTAATTCTTTTAATGCGACAGTTGCAGCATTTGCTGCTGGCATCGGTGGCGCAGAAGCAATTACTGTAATCCCATTTCCTCTCTCAGATGAAGTTTCCGGAGGGGAATCAGAAAGGCGCATGGCGCGAAATACCCAACTTTTACTTGCAGAAGAAAGTCACATAGGGAGAGTCATTGATCCTGCTGGCGGATCTTGGTTTGTTGAGCAACTTACCGAACATTTAGCTCAGAAAGCTTGGAAAATTTTCCAACAGATTGAATCTTCAGGAGGCATCGAAGAGGTTCTTAAAAATAAACAAAAAATTCAGGAACTGTTAAGAATTCGAGGCTCGGATCATGACTAAAATTCCTAATTTTTCCAAGATTGAATTCGATCAGACCACTGGAATGAGCGACAAGGAAATAGTGCAACTCGCTTCTACGAACCCAGAGCACCATAACGGCCAGCTATGGGAAACAGCAGAAAAAATATCAATCAACGACTATTACACCCACAAGGATATAGAAAACTTAGATTTCTTGAATGGATGGCCGGGTTTAGCTCCTTTTTTGAGAGGTCCCCATGCAACAATGTATAAAACCAGACCGTGGACAATCAGACAGTACGGTGGATTCTCAACAGCAGAAGAATCAAATGCTTTCTATCGGAGAAATCTTGAAGATGGTCAAAGAGGAATTTCTGTTGCATTTGATCTAGCTACTCATCGCGGATATGACAGCGACCATCCTCGAGTAGCAGGCGATGTAGGCATGGCCGGAGTCGCAATTGATTCTATTTTGGACATGCAAAAACTATTTGATGGTATCCCACTCGACAAAATGAGTGTTTCAATGACGATGAACGGTGCTGTATTACCAATAATGGCTTTGTATATCGTCGCAGCTGAAGAACAAGGAGTACCTGCGAAAGCATTAACCGGCACAATCCAAAATGACATTCTCAAAGAATTTATGGTTCGAAATACCTACATATACCCACCAGAACCATCGATGAGAATAATTTCTGACATCTTTTCGTATACAAGTTCAGAAATGCCTCGATTCAACAGTATTTCTGTTTCTGGTTATCACATGCAAGAAGCTGGAGCAACAGCAGATTTAGAACTGGCTTACACTTTGGCAGACGGAATCGAATATGTGAGAGCAGGCTTAGAAGCAGGTTTAGATGTAGATTCATTTTCTCCAAGAATAAGTTTCTTCTGGGGGATCGGAATGAATTTTTTCATGGAAGTAGCCAAAATGAGAGCAGCACGCCTTATTTGGGCAAGGCTGATGTCACAGTTCGAACCAAAAGATGAACGTTCTCTATCGCTGAGAACACATTGCCAGACATCCGGTTGGAGTCTTACAGCCCAAGACCCTTATAACAATGTTATTAGGACGTGCATAGAAGCCATGGCTGCAACTCAAGGTCACACACAATCACTTCACACGAATTCTTTTGACGAAGCTTTAGCTTTACCAACAGATTTCTCGGCAAAAATCGCACGCGATACCCAAGTCTTTCTTCAAGAAGAAACCGATTCATGCAGAGTTATCGACCCTTGGGGTGGAAGCTACTACATGGAACGACTCACGAATGATCTCGCAGAAAAAGCAATGGAACACATTAATGAGATCGAAAATTCAGGCGGCATGGCAAAAGCTATCGAAGCTGGAATTCCAAAATTACGCATCGAAGAAGCGGCAGCGAGAACCCAAGCCCGTATTGACTCTGGACAGCAGTCAGTCATAGGAGTAAATAGATACCGCCCCGAGACAGAATCATTAGTAAATGTTCTTAGAGTCGACAACGCTGAAGTTAGATCATCACAAATTGCCCAGCTTGAAGAACTAAAAGCCACACGTGATCAAAACCAGTGTCAGATTGCCCTTGAAGAGTTAACAAAAGCTGCGGAAAAAAATCAAAACTTATTAGCTGCATCGGTGAAAGCTGCACGGGCGCGAGCTACGGTCGGAGAAATAAGCGATGCGCTTGAAAAGATTTTTGGACGCCATAGAGCGGAGGTAAGAACAATTTCAGGAGTATTTAGCAGTGAAGTAGGGGACAATGAAGCCGTCCAGACTGTTAGAGATCGCGCTGACAAGTTTGAAACTGACTCTGGAAGACGTCCTAGGATTCTTGTTGCAAAAATTGGACAGGACGGTCATGACCGTGGCCAAAAAGTAATAGCCACTGCTTTCGCAGATTTAGGTTTTGATGTTGATATAGGACCCTTGTTTGCAACACCTTCTGAGACTGCGATGCAGGCAGTTGAAAATGACGTGCATGTTGTAGGTGTAAGTTCTCTAGCCGCAGGCCACTTAACTCTGGTTCCACAGTTAAAAGAAGAACTCGAATCTTTAGGACGCGGAGACATCGCTATTGTTGTAGGGGGAGTGATACCTCCAGATGATTTTGACGCACTTAAAAACGCTGGTGTTGCAGCAGTGTTCCCTTCTGGAACAGTTATTGCTGAAGCCGCTCTTGAACTTTTAGAGAAATTGTCGTGAAGGTTGATCTAGACGAACTGGTTGAAGGGGTTCTGCAGGGAGATCGAACATCTCTTGGAAAGGCTCTTACTCTAGTTGAGTCAAATAGGTCAGATGATCGAGAAGTAGTTGAAAGCCTCTTAGCTCAGATCTCTTCAAAAACCGGCGAAGCACACCGAATAGGAATTACTGGTGTCCCAGGTGTCGGTAAAAGCACATTTATTGAAGCAATGGGAAGCAAACTCATAGAATCCGGACATAAAGTTGCAGTTCTAGCTGTCGATCCGACTAGCACTGTTAGTGGCGGAAGCATATTAGGCGATAAAACTAGAATGATTCGTTTAGCGAATGATCCCAATGCTTTTGTGAGACCCTCACCTAGTTCAGGAACTTTAGGTGGGGTAACTAGAACGACAAGAGAATCCATGGCTTTGCTTGAATCTGCAGGCTACGACATAGTCATGGTGGAGACAGTTGGTATAGGTCAATCAGAAACTGTTGTCGCTGAAATGGTAGATATTTTTTTGGTTTTGATGCTTCCTGGAGCAGGAGATGAATTACAAGGAATCAAAAAAGGAGTTTTGGAACTGGCTGACATGATCGCTGTTAACAAAACGGATGGTGAAAATCAATCCAAAGCCTTTGAAGCAGCTAAGGACTATATTTCTGCACTTAGGCTCACACAACCAGCGGCTTCTAATTGGAGGCCACCAGTGGTTAACTGCAGTTCAATAACAGGAGAAGGCCTTGATGAAGTGTGGGAGAAAATTAAAGATCATAGAAAGATTCTTGAAAACAGCGGAGAGTGGATAGAACGTAGAAAAATCCAAAAATTGAAATGGATGTGGTCAATAGTAGAAGAGCGTTTGTCTTCAGATTTGCATGATCATCCTTCTATAACTGAACAAGTTCCTCAATTAGAAAAGACAGTCTTAGAAGGAAAAATCAGCGCTACTGTCGCAGCTGAAAGATTGCTTGAGATATTCCGAAAAACTAATAACTCAAAATAGAAGTAGTTCTGATTTCTTTGAAATAAGACAGAGCGTTAGTGTGAGTATATGGATCGCCGACAGTTCTTACGAAATGGGCTCATAGGTGCAGCAGGAGTTGGAATGCTGTCGACCGTAGATATGGCTGCTGTATCTGCTGCAGAGCCGGGAGTTGGGCCTTACGGTTCTCTAGCGGGAATCGAACCAGATGCCAATGGAATAATTCTTCCAGAAGGTTTCACTTCTAGGGTCATCGCTACCTCTGGGGACTTAGTTCCAAACACATCTCATCAATGGCATATCTTTCCAGATGGTGCAGCAACTTTCCCCGACGGAGATGGTGGATGGTATTACGTATGTAACAGTGAAGTCTTTAATTTTATGACAGATTTTGAAGGGTATGGAGGAGTCTCATCAATACATTTTAATAAAAAGGCAGAAATAGTTGATGCTTTCCCAATTCTGGAAGGCAGTCACTCTAACTGTGCAGGAGGTCCAACTCCTTGGGGTACATGGCTTTCTTGTGAAGAAGGTTTTTTCCCTCCTTTATGGGGCAAGGTTTGGGAATGTGATCCGACAGGACAAAATGCTGCAATTGCAAGAGATGCGATGGGATATTTTACCCATGAGGCTGTTGCAGTCGATCCTGTAGATGAAAAGTTGTACCTAACTCAAGATAAGAGCAATGGGTTACTTTATAGATTCACTCCGGATTCGTATCCTGATTTATCGAGTGGAATTCTTGAAGCTATGTATGTCTCAGATGGGGAATATGTTACTTGGGGTCGAGTTGATGACCCAAGTGGTGTCTCTGTACCTACTGAGGAGCAAGCACCTGGAGCTTTTATTACTCCAGGTGGTGAGGGTATTTGGTATCACAACGGGTGGATATGGTTCGCTACTAAAACAGACAATCGAATCCATGGAGTTGATCTACGAAACCAAAAATATGAACTGATATGGGATGGTATTGACCCAGTTACGGGCGAAATGAATGACAGACAACCGTTGACAGGAGTTGACAATGTCACTGTGGAAGAAGGCTCAGGTGATCTATTCATAGCTGAAGACGGTGGAAATATGGAACTTGTAGTTATAAGCCCTGAAGGGGAAGTAGCGCCATTTTGTCGCCTTGCTGACCTTGCACACGAGGGGTCTGAAATGACAGGACCATGCTTTAACCCAAGTAGAGATCGTCTTTATTTTAGTTCACAAAGAGGTCCATCGAGTAAACGACCAAATGAAGTGGTCGAGGTATATGCCGACGGTGAAGCATACAACGCTGGTGTTACCTATGAGATTTCAGGACCTTTCAGGGGGAGAATTATCCCTCCATCACCTACGACTACGACGACTACTACGACTGCTGCTCCTACGACCACGACTGCTGCTCCTACGACCACGACTGCTGCTCCTACGACCACGACTGCTGCTCCTAC